>CAIZMK010000081.1 GCA_903934035.1 uncultured Methylococcaceae bacterium | reverse complement strand
GGATTTTTATAAATCATAGATCACTAATATTTAATGATTATTGTTTAATAGACCTAATCTCCCCTAACCACTCTTTGCTAAAGAGGGGAAATAATAAGAATACTTTCACAGTCTCTAAAGCCACTCCCACAGACTAAAAGCCCTAATTGTTAATGGTAACCTATATCATGCGATGCCTTATGCAACCATTAGCTTAATCTAGGCATCTCTCTCCATGAGCACTCCCCTACTACGCCTATATTTATAGGCTTGGCAAAGCGACGATTTTGGGGGCTAATAAAGTCTACTATTTAAGTAGTGCTGATGTGTTTTACATCTATGCTATCTAAGCTTAACGACATCCTACACAACAATAGTTTAAGTTGCTGTTTTCGAATCCTTATTAAGGTCTAAGTAACCAACCGATTTTCTATTGCTTGAAGAATGTTATTATGCATTGCCATCGGTGCATCAATATCTTCTATTAATATATGGCCACCACCAGTGCCTTCTATCGATAGAGTTCCAATATCAAATATTCTCTCAGTGATATTTTGATTTAATTTCACATTTTCTATTTTTAATAGGGTCATTTCATTGATATTTCTTCTTATAAGGCCTTTTTTTAAAATAACTCGCTTATTAGTAACAGAAATTTCAGTACTAAAAATTTCAACAAAAACATTGAGCGCTACCAATAAAGCGATACTTATAAAAACCCAACCAATACAAGACATCATAAAATCAAAATCAGGTATTTTTGTATTAGGAATATAGTGTTTAAATTTCAAGAAAAGCCCGCCAATAGTCGCTGTAATTAGACTAGACACGTAACTATATTTGGTTAATTTAGATTGATGCAGGATGACTTCACCATCCAGTAAGTTTTTATTAATATAACCCATTTGCTATTCCTAAATGTTATTCGCCTTCATGGCCGCTCTATGACCCAGAAAAACAATACCTATTGAATCTATTTTATAATTGATTCATTAATGAAAATTGCAGGTTTTATAGTGAGAAGATTCACAAATTTGTGACATTGCTTGCGCTTTAATCATTTGACGCAGTGTCATTGACTTGCTAAATACAGTCAGATTTTTTTTAGCAGCCTCATTACCTTTTTCTGCAGCCAGATATGTCCACATATAGGCCAGAATATAATTTTTAGTGACGCCTAATCCATTAGCATAGAGATAGCCTAGGGAATTTTGTCCATCATTACGGCCTTGCACTGCTGCTTGATTGAACCATATCAATGCTTTTTTATAACTTTTTGGTACTCCTTGGCCATGGAGATACATAGTTCCAACACGAAATTGTCCATAAGAATTACCAAATACTCCTGAAACTAAGAACCATTTAAAAGCCTCTTTGTAATTTTTAGGAGTGCCTAACCCCTTGAAATAGACAGTAGCAACATTATTTGCAGCAATTGGGTAAGCCTGATGTGCTGCTAATTTGTAGCATTTAATAGCTTCTTTGTAGTCTTGTGGAACACCAAGCCCATTAGCATACATGATACCTAAATTGTTTTGTGCATAAGCATTTTTCTGGTCTACTGATAATCTAAGCCATTTAAGTGCCTCATTGTAATCTTGAGCTACGCCAGTTCCCTGTTCATACATCACACCAATATTATTTTGTGCTGCTGGATTACCTTGTGCTGCTGATAAGCTATACCATTTTAGTGCCTCGTCGAAGTCTTGATGGACATCTTTACCCTCATAATATGAGTAACCGAGAGCAAATTGTGCAGCGTTATTACCCTGCTTAGCTTCTTGCAATATAGATTCTACATCTGCAAATGTACTGCTAGAAAAAAGTAAAAATATCGTTAAAGCTAACCTATTTAATAAATTCATATATTAACTTTTATTATATGTAGGGCTTATGGTAGTAATAGAGCTACCCTCCCTAGAACTTGTAACATCAATACGTAAAGACATTTGTTCTTTTAATTCTGTAACATGAGAAATAATGCCAATCATGCGACCACTGGCTTGAAGATCTATTAGAGTTTTTATAGCTAAATCTAAAGATTCAGGATCTAAACTGCCAAAACCTTCATCTATAAATAAAGTATCTAACTTGATGCCACCTGCATAAGATTGAACAACATCTGATAAACCTAAAGCTAATGAAAGTGCGGCCATAAAAGATTCTCCACCTGAAAGAGTTGCAACAGGGCGTGACTTATCTGTGTAGCTATCTTCTACTTCTAAATCTAGTCCTGCTGCGACTCTACCGTCTGTTGCATCAAGCTTACGGCTCAAACGATAACGTCCTTTGCTCATTACATTGAGTCGTTGAGACGCTTGAAGCAACACATCATCTAGTAACACACTTAAGACAAAACGTTGCAGACTGATGCGTCTACCTGAAACTCCATTAGCAACCTCACTTAGTGTACCAATGATGGCATATTGAGTATCGAGCTCCGCGGTTTGAACCTTAATACCTGATAATTTCTTTTTAATCCTATTAAGAAGATTATTACGTTCTTCTAATACTCGCCACGCAGTATCCGCTACCTTAAACTCGCTGGTTTTATCAGTTAATAGTTGTTCTACTTGCCTTAAATCAGGAAGGGTTTGCGAGGCTAGTTCTGCTTTAAGTTGCGTCACCACACTCTGTAAACTGGTTAACTCAGTTTTAAATGTCTCGATGGTTTTTACAATTGTGTCTTGCTCAACGGCAGTTAATAAGGCCGCTTGAAAGACCGTCATTTCTTCAAAACAACTCTGATTCAACGCTACATTCCAGTCTTGCGTAGCTTTGGTGTTTTCGAGTTTTAACGCCTGCTCTTGTAATTGTAATTGAGCGTGAGTAGCTGTTTTATCTTGTAAGCCTAAACTCTTGGCCTCAAATTGTTTCTGAGCTTGGTTAAGCGCTAGGTTAAACTGCTTAATAGTCGCTTCAATACTTGATAATTCCTTGGTTAAGGTATTCGGGTCACGATAAGCTTCAGGCACTAAGTCTTCAAATTGCCTCACTGAGGCTATCGCTTGAATTAACGCGGTTTTATCTGTATCAACCATAGCCTTTAATTCAGTTACTTGATCAGTAAATTTCAATAAAATCCCTTTAATATCAGATATCTTGCTCGTCAATGCTTCCTGATCTTTTTGCACCTCCGATAAGCGCTTAACTTCCGCTTCAATCGCCTGATAGCCTTCCTTCAAAAGCGTCAAACTTTGCTCTGCCAGAGCTTGTAAAGAAACTTCCAATTCATTGATTTGTCGTTGCTTTGCATCTAAATTAAGCTTGGCGGCATTTAAATTAGCTTCAGCAACTTGTAAAGCCTCATGCGCTTTATTTTCTGCTGCACGAGCTTTATCCAGATGCTCTTTGGTTACCAATTCGTTATTTTCTGACGGTTGAGCCGGATTAGGGTGGTCTTTACTCCCACACACCAAACAGGGTTCACCCCTATTAAGTTGAGCCGCTAATGAAGCCGCCTGTCCAGCATGCCAAGCAAATTCGGTTTGAGTTTTGTGTAATTGACTCTCATTGAATTGAGTCTGCTGTTTATTAAAGCGAGCTAAAACATCAGTCATCTGCTGTTGTAAATCGAGCTGTTCAGTGCGTAGGATCTCTAAACGAGTTCGATTATCAAGCTTTACACGTTGCTCAGCTAAGGTAACGTGTTGCGGCGCTAAGGCTTTTAAGTCTTCATTAAGCATAGCCAATAAAGCTTCTTTCTCTAACAATTCTGTGTTTAACAAGACTTGTTGGCCTAAAACAGCCTCCCATTGTGCCTGACTTGCTTGAGCTTTTGTTTGCTGAGCATTAAACGTTAATCGTGCATCCTGCAGTTGCGTGACCTGAGTTTTAAATTGATTCAACTTAAACTGTTGCGTAGTCAGGTCAGTAATTTTTAAAGCATCTACTTTGGCTGTGTTAAGCACAGCTTCCGCTACAGCTTTTTCTTGAGTGGCTGTCGTAATCGCTTTAAGCGCTCCCGTTATTTGAACAGTTAGCTGTTTTAACGCAGCTGATTTATCTTCATAACGGTTATAAAGAGGCTGTATCCTCTCAGCCTGAATCGCTTTATCTAAGCGTTGTTGTTGACTTGAAATACTTGGTGCCAACGCTTGTTTAGTCTGAAGTTCAATTTCTTTATTAGATAAATCAGCAAAGCGTTTTGTTAGCGCTTCCGCGTGTTGTTTGGCTAATGTTGCTTGAGTTTGAGCCTCTTGTGCTTGAGTTTTAAAGGCAGTTGCATCAGATAGTTTTGGAGTTAATTGTAAAACTTCTTCATCTAGTTCATCTTCGGAGTCCACATTAGCTGTTTGTAGAATACCTATAATTTGTTGCTTATTATCTGAAAGGGCTTTTTTAATTACAGCAGACTGCTCTTGTAATCGCTTTTCAATACTCTTGTAAATATGAGTTTGAAACAACTGACTAAAGATTTCTTCACGATCTTTAGAATTAGCCATTAATAAGTCACGAAATTTTCCTTGGGGTAACACAATCACTTGTCTAAATTGCTCAACACTAAGTCCTAGCAATTTAGAAATCCTTGTGGTTGCATCTTTTACACTTGAGGGAACTAAAAGCTTACCATCAGCAGAACCATCAAGCTCCCACAATTGGGCTTCTGATGTTTGTATTGTTATACCTTCACCTCTTGCTCTTGGGCGCTCTTGAGCTGGAATGCGTTTAATACGATACGTTCTACTCCCTAAACTAAAATCTAATATTACTTCGGTTAGTAAATTTGCAGCAGCATGATCGCAGCGCATTTGTGCACCATCACGTTCTGCGCCAGTGGTTTGGCCGTATAAAGCATAACAAATCGCATCTAATATAGAGCTTTTACCCGCACCGGTTGGCCCATTTATTAAAAACAATGGATTAGAACCTAAAGTACTAAAATCAATGTGCTCGGTTTTTGCAAAAGGGCCAAAGGCTTGTAACACTATATTTAAAGGTTTCATGCTAAACCGCCTTCCTGAGAATTAACCGTGGTAGTGATAATCTGCTTAATAGCTTCTTGTTGCTCAATTGTTAAGTCATTGCCTGATACTTGTTTAAAGAAATCCTGGAACATCTCAAGCTCACCGCGTTTAAGTATTTCGCGATTAACTTGCAAAGCTCCTGAGTCTTGTAACCAAGTTTTCTCAATATGCAGAACATTTTCATAAACCTGTCTTAATTTAGTCATCGGATCAAGCAGAGCGTTTTGGTCTGTTAAGCGGATTAATAAATAATCTTGATTATTAGGGTCAGTCGCACCTTGTTGAAGCAAGGTTTCTAAATCACCCTCTAAAATCCGCATATCGCGTAATGGTGTTAATGGCAAATGGGTGATTGTTTTAAGCCCAGCTTGATTCAGCTCGACTAGCGTGACGCCTTTTTGTTGGCGTTGTTCAGAAAAACTATACTTTAATATAGAGCCAGAATAGCGAATATGCTTTTCACCTTTATGTTGTGGATTATGTAAGTGCCCTAGCGCGACATAATCAAAAGCTTTAAAAGGTTCAACACTGACTCGATCGGCACCACCAATCGATAACGGTCTTTCTGATTCAGATTCTTCTGCGCCATCAAGAAAACAATGACTAATGAGTACATTGACTGTGCTATCAGTTTTAACAGTATTAATTTGTTCAACTAAAAACTGGTGAGCTTCGTCATGGCTAGAAACTTCAGCAGAAAAATGATTGCGTACAGATTCAGGATCGTTATAAGGAATTCCGTAAAATGAAACCTCACAGCCGTTTTTGTTTAACACAATTGGCTGGGTGATTTGATTTAAGTCACCGATAATATGTAGGCCAGCTAGTCTAAGTTGTTTAGAACCAAAGCGTAATCGTTCCGCACCAT
This sequence comes from uncultured Methylococcaceae bacterium, assembly GCA_903934035.1. Taxonomy (GTDB): domain Bacteria; phylum Pseudomonadota; class Gammaproteobacteria; order Methylococcales; family Methylomonadaceae; genus Methylobacter_C. Next base: position 3,805 of record CAIZMK010000081.1, on the reverse strand, counting down.
CATGATTACCTGGAATTAAAAGCACAGGCACGCCTAACTCTGTACAGATGGTATTTAACACTTCATCTAAAAGACTTACAGCTGCCGCAGGTGGGATTGAGCGATCATAAATATCGCCGGCAATAATTACGGCATCAACCCTTTCGGTTTTAATATGCTCAACTATTTGATCAAGCACATGGCGTTGATCATCAAGTAAAGATACGTTGTGAAATTGTCGTCCAATATGCCAATCAGAAGTATGTATAAATTTCATAGTAATCACTGCGTTAATAATATAAAAAAATAATTGTAATTGAGCTTAGCGTCAGATGATGACGTTTTATAATGTTTATTTACATTAACTGACATCAGTTAAACAAACCCCATAGAATTTTTAGCATAAGGTTGTTTATAAGCACACTCTTTACGTAAAGCTTCAATCACAGCCTCAATATCTGTAAGTGGACGAAACTTATGTTGCCTGCCAAGTACAGCAAAGTCCCCTGGCGTTACTTCTGTCATAGCTGAAATTTGAGTATAAAATCTTTGTTGAGGTGTGGGCAGGTTAATACTATTACAAAAACTAATGAGCAATTTCCACAGTTGTTCTGTTTTTAAAGCATTAAAGCGCACTTTAAGATCGAAACGTCTTAATGCAGCGCCGTCCAAGCCTTCCATTCGATTAGTACTAGCTATAAAAATACCTTGATGGGCTTCCATTTGAGTCAGCATTTCATTAACAGCGGATACTTCCCACGAACGTTGAGTCTGATTACGATTTTGCAAAAAGCTGTCTACTTCATCTATGAGTAGTATGGCTTTATCCTGAATAGCTTCATTAAATACATCGGCAATATTTTGCTCAGTCTCGCCCACATATTTTCCCAACAAGTCAGAGCCTTGTTTAATATGGAGTGGCTTTTCTAGTTGATCAGCTAACCAATAGGCATAGGCACTTTTACCCGTGCCGGGAGGACCAAATAGACATAGCCTAGCACTGTCATGATGCTGAAGCATCGTAGCAATATGAGCAAGGTCGGCATCACAATTAATAAACTCAGGGTTATAGTAATCGGGTAAGGTACTAGTGTTTTTATGAAGTCTTTGATGTCCTTGAACGGCTAACACTGAATCAATTAAGCCATACGTTACCTTAGAAAGTTCCTCAGTATCGTAGACATGATTAATAGAAGAGACTACTTTGGAGACTCGAGCAACAATAGCTGGCGCTAGTTCTGTACTTTGCGCCAATTGTTTGATACTGGACTCATTAATAACATGACCACAGTTTTCACGAATGATAGTTTCACGTAGAGTTTTAGGTGGCACAGGAACCTCTAAAATCCAATCAAACCGACGAATAAACGATGCATCAAGTTCTGAAGGATGATTACAAATCCAAAAAGTCGGCATTGGATTAATTTCCAGCATATTATTCAACCAGGCTTTTCGATTAGCCGCAGCGCTGTTATGTTCTGAAAAATCAGCAACGCTGAAAATATCATCTATATCATCAAAAAGCATTAAGGAGGGTGAACCCTTAAAAATACTTTGTGCAACACTAAATTGACGTAGACGATCCGAGCCTGAGCATGGATTTCCATAAGCATCTGACATGGCGACTTCAAGCATTTCATAGCCAATTTCCTTAGCAATAATCCTTGATAATTGTGTTTTACCAGTACCTGGAACACCGTGAATCAGTACATTAACGCCTTTACTGTTTTCTTTAAGGGCATTCTTTAAATAGCTCATTAGGTAAGGCAGTGTGCTTGATAAATGTGGGTAATGGTTAACCGTAAGTTCAGGTAAAGGACTTGTAATAACTAAATCTTTGAACCATTCATCTGATGTGGTCGGAGTATTTAGCATACGGTCGCTAAAACTACGACTAAGCAAATCTAAGCGATTACTAAACGAAAAATCGAGAATGTCATCTACAGTAACCAGATTACTTTTTGCAAGTATGCCTTGTTGTGATAATGCCTGACGTATCGCAGTTTCTGGCTTATCAAGGATCATTGAAAGTGCATACATATATTTACTGGTTGGTAAGTTTGTACCATACCAATCAGCCACATCACTGAGTAAGGGACATGATTGCATCAATACTGCAAAAGCGATGATGTTGCATTCAGTGTCATTGAGCGTCAAACTGTCTTTTAAATGAAAAATGTTAGTGGCTAACGGTTCTGGAATCAGAATAGTATCGGCTTTAGATTCAAAGTCGTCATATAGCACTTTAAGCTGTGCAGAAAGTGCATTTGTATCAAGGTTTTTATAGTCAAGATTTAGAAACTCCAAGACTTCATTATTATGAATGCCTCTATCATCCATCAATTTACGAACAGTTCCTAACTTTAAAAGGAAGCGCAACATCCATAAAGTTAAAAGAGGTTTAGCGTGTGACTTGTCAAAAAAAACATCCGATACCGTTTCTTTCATAGCGTCTCTCTTCAGGCAAATTGCGATTGGATGAACAGAGTTTATATGTGCTGTTAGCGCATATAAACCCAAATTCGATTTAAAAATACCTCATTAAGATAATAATTTACATCAGTAATACGACATCTCATGACGAATGAAATCAATAACACCCTAGTAAATGGATAAGCTTTTATTCCAAAGCATAAAAACTTCCTTTAATCATTTAGACTCCCAAATTAAAGCGGTACAGTATAAGGTTAAGCCGTACTTGGTAATGGCAGTAAAAAATTAAATTATCAATCTAAATACGAAACAGTCATGATAGATTGTAATAAGCAATTAATGGTAGCACCCGATACAGAGTATTACGCAGACACCGAAGCTAAAAAAGGTACAGAGATTTACTTTTTATCCATGCTACCCGATAAACTTGATTGGCGACCTATAGAAAGCAAACCTGCTTTTTATGCGTTATATAAAAGAATAAACAATGCCTGCAATGAGTGACAAAAATTATTAGCTCCAAACAAACATTTATGTTTAAATCAAAAATATTTTAATTTGACACCTATCAAAATGAGCGACCCGTTAATTAGATGCATCCATATACTGCGCATACTTCCTAGATATCCAAGAGGGTTGTCGGTTAAAAAATTAGTCGATAAATTATCAGCTGATAGTCAATTTGAAACAGTGACTGAGAGAACCATTCAACGAAACATGATTATCCTTGAGGGTTTATTTCATGGCGATATAACTAAGAATTCACAGAAAGAATGGTGCTGGAGAACAAACGCAGCAACCATTAGTATTCCTGGCTTAACTATCTTACAAGCACTCACCTTTAATTTAGCCAACTCTTATTTATCTAGCTTACTACCTTGCTCTACAGTCAACGAATTACAGCCTTTTTTTGAGCAAGCAAATGCAAAACTTAACCAATATCCAAACGATAATATCGTTAATTGGAAGAAAAAAGTTGCCATCATTCAGCAGATCCAAACTACTTTAGCACCTGACATAAACCCAGAGGTTCATGCCTTAGTTAGCCATGCTTTAATTTATGACCAACAAATTGAACTCAACTATCTACATTTAGATGATAATGAATCAAAATATGTACTTAATCCTATAGGACTTGTTTTACGTAATGGTATTACCTATCTCATATCCGAAAAACCAGAAAATAATGAAGTTCTGATCCTGTCTTTACATCGGATTAAAGAAGCCAAAAATCTGGGTAGAGGATTTAAACGACAAAAAGATTTTGACTTGCAAAAGTATATAAAAACCCAGCATCTCTCAATTGGTAATATTTACACCAACAATCAATCAAGCAAAGTCACACAAAGCCTAAAAGATAAATCTATTAAGGTTAAATTAAAATTTTCAAAGG
>CAIZMK010000080.1 GCA_903934035.1 uncultured Methylococcaceae bacterium | reverse complement strand
GGTGTTTTTTTATCGTTTCCACGCCGATAAGAAACTTGTGTAGATACCTATGCTTTTACAAAAGGGGAAGCTAAAACCATAACACTTTCACAGTCTCGATAGTGAAGCGCATCGTTCTATTGTGGTGATGCGCTTCACTATCGTTCAGCACATCCTATAAAAGCCTATATAAATTAATTTGCTTTTTGGTAATTGTAACGATACACATATTTACCGTATCCATACCCAGCGCCATAGCGCGATGAGTTTTCTGGTAAATCATTAAAGACGATGCCTTTCAGGGTGACGCCAGATTGTGCCAAGCGTTTGGTGCATTGCTCTAATTCACGTAATGGATGTTGGCCGGCTTTAACCACCATTAAGGTGGCGCTGGCGATACGTCCTATAATGCCTGCATCGGTCACTGCTAAAATCGGTGGGGAATCAATAATGATATGGTCATATTGCTTGACTAAGATTTCCAATAGCTGCTCAAAACGCTCATGTAATAACAGTTCTGAGGGATTAGGTGGTATAGAGCCTGTAGCAATAAAATCAATATTGGCAGCCGCTATATGTCTAACAGCCTGTTCTAGGCTAATAGTGTTTGAGATTAAATCAGAGAGTCCATTTTCTCTAGCTAGCCCTAAGCTTTGATGAGTCAAGCCTTTACGCAAATCAGCGTCTATAAGTAGGATTTTTTTACCGGCATCCGCCAATACCACCGCTAGATTTATTGCGATGAAGGTTTTGCCGATGCCAGGGCTAGGGCCCGTAATCATAATAATGTTATTTTGTGCTTCTAAGAATGCAAAGTGTAAGGTGGTGCGTAAACTTCTAAGGCTCTCTATGGCCAAATCTTCTTTATGGGTTAACGCTAAAATGAAAGGTTGTTCCTCATCGGGCTGAATGCCTTTAGTGAGCTTGATACTGAGCTTGGTTTGTATATCGCTATGAGGAACGGTGGCATACACTGGAATATTAAGATGTTTTTCAATTTGATCAGGATCTTCAATACCAGTATGCAAGGCTTTACGAATAAATACCCAAGCAATGCCCATCATTAGACCTAATATGAAAGACACCATGACGATAAGTGGCTTTTTAGGCTTAATAGGTTTTAAAGAAAGTACTGCTTCGTCAATAATTCTGACATTGCCTATGGTGCCCGACTTCGCAACTCTAAGAGTTTGGGCATTATTAAGCATGGTGGTATAAAGTTCGGTAGATACTTGCACATCACTAGATAATCTAACGATGACTCGTTGAGTTTCTGGCAATAGTTCAATTTTTTTATTGATGGCTTTGAGTTGCTCCTGCAAGCGGGCAATTTGTTTATCAGTAGCTATAATAACGGGATGTGATTCAGTAAAACGTCCTCTTAATTCATCTCTCTTTTGTTGTAGTACGGTCAGTTGAGTATTAATATCAACTACCCCAGCAAGTACGGCCTCTGTTTCAATATCCAGATTAATCGAGCCTTTATGGCCTCTAAAATCATTTAAAGCTTTGGTTGCCGCTTCTAATTGGTCTTTAATGAGGGGTAATTGTTTGTCTAAAAATTCTAGGGTGTTTTGTGATTCTTTAGATTTTTGCTCAACATTCTGTTTAACATAAATTTTGGTTACTTCATTGAGTGTCTGTGCTGCAAGCACAGGATCTGCATCTTCTAAGGTGGCGCTTAAAATACCCGTGAGCTTGCCTTTTTCAGTGACGATGAGATTGTCATTTAAATTGTCGATGCTATTTGTTAATGATTGTTTTGTAATAATAAAATGTGTACCAGGGCGAGCCTTTAATGATGATACTAGCAAGGTAAATTTTTCTAAGCTTCCTGCAATGGGTTTGCTGATGGTTTTTCCGACGATACCTTCAAATAGTAATTCATCATCATCCCATACACTAAACTGTCCTTGTTCACCTGCGATCAACGTTAAGGTCTGGTCAGCCCAGTCCTTAGGGACTATAAAGTTATCTATACGAATAACCTCACCACCCCAAGCATAGTGATCTAAGCCCATTATAGCGATGGCAACTTCGCCGGTTTTATTGTGTTGTTGATAATATCTGGCTATCGCTTTGCCGATAATAGGAAAGTAATGCGCTTTAGCAATAATATCCAGATTTAGGTTTTTAACAGCGCTACCTATAACTAGGCGTGATTTAATAATTTCAATTTCTGCTAGGGCAGGGGTTTTGGTTTCCATTAAATTAGTTAAAGAGCCTAGTGCATCTAGGGCACTGGATTTATCTTCAATTTGCAACAAGGCATCCGTTTTATAAATAGGCGTATCTAACAAAGCTTTGGCTATACCTAGTGTTAAAAATAACAAGGTTATCAAGATAATGACATATTTAGCATCGACCAACGTCGCTAATAATTCACCCAAATCGATCTCGTCCTCTTCTGGAGAAGCTTGATAGTTATTAGGCGTCTGATTGTTCGCTAAGTGTGTGTTAGTCATTGGCGGATCTTTGCTCTGCTCTACTTAATAATAAGATCATCTCGGATTGCTCAGTGGTTTTGGATTGAGTGTGCCGTTAAATACATTCAACAGAGTAACTGTTGGTTGAATTTGAGCGATGATTTGATTCCAACGGATACCTTCCGCTCTATCTACATAAAGTATATCGTGAGGTTCTAAAGGAAAATGTTCGGCCAACAACAAAGCATCTGGCGACTTTGCATCCAGATGAAATATTTCTGGCTTATTGAGTCCGCCTCTAAATACAAAAATACGTGCAGCATCGGCTGTGGTTTGGTCAAAACCGCCGGCTTCGCTTAAGCCCTCAGTTAAGGTCATACGACCCTTATTCATGATGACGCTGCGTGAACGCCCAGCCCCCGTGCCACCCACGGTATTTTCACCAAAAACAAATATCTTGTTAAATTGGTTGTCAGCGACGTTTAGTACATCACCCTGTTTTAGCAGCACATTTTGAGTAATGTCACCGCCTTCATAGAGTGCTAATAAATTGATGCTATAAGTTTTACCTTCACGGGCTAGAGTAATGTTCCGTAAATCAGCCGTTTGACTATTGATGCCGCCGGCATTGTTAATGGCTTCCAGTACCGTTAAAGGTATGTCTTTTAAGGTTTGAATGCCGGGTTGATTGACTTCCCCAACCACGTAAACTCGCTGGCTACGATAAGAGTTTACCCGTACATCTAATTGCACTCTTTCGATATAGTGAGAAAGTTTTTCTGTGAGTTCGGTTCTAATATCTTCAACGGTTTTACCAGCGGCTTTGATGATGCCAACGTAAGGATAAAAAAATGTACCATCTTCTCCTACTACATTGCCGCCTGTGCCGCCAATAGTACCTACAGCCCCACCACTATTATTGCCTGCAACGCTACCAGTTCCAGAGACGGCACTGGTGCCGCCGATAGTAGCTGCTGCATTACCAAAAGGATTAGTTAATTCTGGATGCTCCCAAACGGTGATGATAAGAATATCACGTGGACCAACTAAATATTGACTAGCGCTGTCTACGCTAGGCATGCCTTTAACGGGCACTGAACCTATGCGATATTCAAAATAATTATTGGCGACGTTGTCGTGTCCTAAGCTACGATTTTTTAAATCTTTTTCTAACTTTACAATTAACTCGGCATCAATGGTCTGAATATTAAGTTTTTTTAAAGTAGCGGCATTATTTTCCTGAACCGGCAGTTTAACACTGGATTGATCAGAAAAAGGATTCATGTGTTGACCAGGAATTATGGTGCAACTACTTAAATTAAATAATATTAATAAGGCTATTAACGCTGGTTTTTGCATAGTTGGTTTAATCGTAATAAAGGCTTTAATATGAGTCTTGGTTAATAGGCAACAAGGGTTGTTGTTGGTTTTTTCATTTGTGGTTCCAATGCAGAGCGTTATTACCTAAAGTTAAACTTTTGTAGGCCGGAATAAGGCTTTTCGAGCGTAAGCAAAGAAAGCGTTTCCGGCATAGGCACTGCTCGTATGGCTGGAAACGCCACCACGCGCTACGCTTGGGTGGTCTTATTCCGGCCTACAACTACAACTACAACAGCAAAGGCTTGCTTCAAGATGCTTTGTTGCAGATTTTTTTGTCTATCGCAGGCATGGGTCGCATTATTCATGCAATTCATACCGTAGGAACAGCTCGCAACCTATCCCTACATTCATAGGTATCTACACAAGTAAAAAGCAGCATCATTTGGGCAGTTCATATGGCATAAGCATACATAAACTGCGAGTTCATACTGTAGGGGCGACAAATTCGCCACGTTTTAACTAACGAATGTACGGGGCGAATCGGTCGCCCTTACAAAGGAATAGCTTT
>CAIZMK010000079.1 GCA_903934035.1 uncultured Methylococcaceae bacterium | reverse complement strand
GTTATCTGCGCCGCAGATAATCGCGCAGATGCTGATAAAGAAAATATCTTGTAGTTGATGCTTCTTTTGTCTATTTACTCTCGGGTCTTCAATGCTTGAAAAGTGATGAATAATAGAAGATGTTGGTTTTGCTGTCATTTTAATAAAAATGATTAGTTTAATATTATTTTCAAGTTCTTTTAAGCGCGATTGCCCTGAATAGGGTGCTGACAAAAATCGGTATCACCAACTTCAGGATACATGACCTTAGACACTCATTTGCTTCGCTAGCCATTAACAACGGCGCATCATTATATGAAGTTCAGCATCTACTTGGTCATAGTTAGGCAAAGACCATCAGTCGCTATGCTCATTTGGGCGATGACACCTTGAGAAAGGTCTCAGATAACATCTCCAATATGATCTCAAATGCGATAGCTTGAAGTAAGGTGGTCTAAGCTCATTGTGAGCTTAGGCTGTTTTTTTTAGCTACGAGAAGATAATTCCACTATTTAAGACGATTTTGTATCTTCTTTATCTAAACGATCGAGTATTTCTAATGCTTTATTGACATCACCTTGTTCAGCCAAAGATCGAAAACGAACTTCTGTATCCCAAGCAGCTAAAGCTTGTGCACTCATTTCTTCAACTAATTTGTTAACACTCTGGCCACGACTGCGTGCATAAGACTTAAGTCGTTGGGCAGTATTATCTGGTAATCTTATAGTTAATGTACTCATCTTATCGTCTCCAAATAATCAGCAGGACTTTGTACAGTGATAGAGCTTAATAATTCACCACGATTTATGTCACGAATGTTGTGAGTGATAATGACATCTGCACCACCCGCAATCGCTAATTCAATGAGATGGTTATCTGCTTCATCTGGTAAGTTAGGTCGCCAACCATAATAGACGGTTACCCAGCACCCCACTTTTATGAGTGCGGACAGCATTAGCTTCCGTTCAGCGTCAGTAGTAGAATTCGTCCATATATCACGCCCCAATAAATCTTCATATTCAAGCCATAAAGCGTTTCCAAAAATAGGCTTTATTTTCCCCGTGAGTGCTAAACGTAAAATTTCACGGGATGCGCCGCCATTTGACCTAAGTCCCGCGACAAAAACATTGGTATCAATCACAACTATATTCATATTTGATAGCATATAAGCTATCAAGTAATGTTGCAATTATTATATCCTGTTAGCCGGATGAGCTTTGCCAGTCGCTGAAAATCGTAGAAACAGAGCAATAGCGAAGTGAAGTGAAAACTTTTTAGTAAAAATGTGCAATTTCTCTTATATTTGAAATAAAAGGAAGCATATCTAGACATGATTTGACGGAGCCAGTAATTGTACCTATAAGGTAGACCATAAAAAGAGAACTTATCAGCCAAATAATAAGATCGGCTATACTTGCAGCAATACCGCCTACCGAATCGGGTCTTCTATATAACAGCACCACTGTTGGATAACGAATCAGGTAAGAAGGTGTCAGAAAACCATAATATAAATAAATAAAGCCCAAAGGAAAGTAAGCTGTAAGAGCAGTCTCGTGTAACTCATGACCTAGGTGATTAAGTTCGTAGTTGCTAGATGCTGGATAGAAATAGTGTAGTAAAATAAAAATGAATGCAAACACGATGTTAAAGATAATGCCCATAATAAAATAACCCCTGGCTTCTTCTAAGAAAGGCTCGTGCATATCAAAATATTGCTCGCTTGCTTCAAAAATCATAAATCCTCCAATATTAAATAGTTAGTGAATGTCTAGTTGATATCGCTATAAACAGTAAAGCGAACAATCCTATTTGTTAGTGTTATTTTCCATAAGAACAAACGTTTCGGTAATTTTGTTTATCGGCCATTTGTCCATTTGACTAAATAAAGTGAACAAAAGACCGGAGAAAGACCGTAAATTTTGAGACCGGAGGAGTACCGGGAGCATCTTTCCATCAAATAACTTAGAATAAAATCTCCTATAAGAATGGGTATCGATTTACCAATGAACAGCTAAAGTATTGGGTGGTTGTTAACTTAACAACCGCTTGCTCATTACTTGGGGTTAATTAGAAATTAGTTAGCCAACTGTCTGCTAGTTAAGCAACACGCAATTCCTCATGTAGGATTTTTCTCAAAACCTCAACGGTAATGGGTGCAGAGTCTGGGGAAATGCTATGTCGTAAAGCTTCATTAATAAGGGTTTGATAGCCCTTGCCGCTTTGTGAGGCACGCTCTTTAAATTCAGTAAGTACATCATCATCAAGAAAGATAGTGATGCGGGTTTTTCCGCTGGCATCTACCACAGCACCACGTACCCCGTTGGAAAAATCATATTCGTCTTTCATAGTTTAGTCCTCGTAAGTGCGCCGCTCGTGAGGTTCGGCATGTCGCGCAGAAATAACCCGGATTTCATCCGGCCCTCGGTAATGATAGGCGACCACCAATAGACGACCGAAATCATCCATACCCAATGTAATAAATCGCTCTTCATCATGATCGCAGTCTTCAATGGTAATCGCATGATCGTCATAAAAAATACCATCAATTTCAGACAAATCTACCTGGTATTTTTGGCGATTACTTTTATTTTTAATGGGGTCGTGAGTAATGTTCATGGCTTAGATTATACATACAAGATATGTATTTACAAGTGGTTGTGAATACATTATTGCCCCGTTACACTTTTATGTAATAGCTTTTATCTTACAATTTACATACATAACGAACTAAATGAACAATATTTTCAGTGTAAAGTGATTAACCAATCCTCAAAGCGTTGCAGGTAATTCAGCACAAATTGATTAGATAACTGCTGTTGATATAAGTAATCGGCTTTTCTTCTAAACGTTGTTGGGCGCGAGGAGAAAAAACAATGCAGTAATTATTCATATTTCTTACGTAGTGCCTGTATCACATCTTGTAATGGCAAGGTTTCACCGGCATCTAATTGGGAGATAGAAATGTCTATATCCTGCTTAATTTTACGTTGCTGAACAAAATCGGCAAAAGCAGTGACAAGCGACTGTTTATTATTGCCGTAAAGCTGCTTAAGGTTTTCTTCAAGCTCAGGGTTGTTAATTTCTATGTTTAACATGTTGGACTCCGATGTTTAATGGCATTAATTTGAAATAGGCAGCAGCATAACTTTGTTTTTTCTTTCATCATACTGATGTTGTAGGCAATCGCTTTTTTTTAGCTTCAATTATCCCAGTCTGTTTGTTTACTACAAATAAAGCGTAATCAGCAAGGCTGATATCGGTTTGATATTCACCGATAGCTTGATTAATGCTCTCATCAAATTTATTTTATTTTTGTTCTGAGTTATCTATCCAGACTGTAACAACAATTGATCAATGTTATCTAGGTTTTTTTGTTCAGGATTTTGGTTAAGGCTCATAAGCTTTCACATGCATCTGTCGACATTGTTTAAAGTTTAACCGATTGTTTGCCATAGACAGGTTTTTTATAGAGGGAACTTCCTGATAAAGCCAGAAAAAAGCCATATACTAGGAAAAAGAAGCAGGAATAGTGAAGGTAGCAATATGTAAAATCAGCGACACGATGACTGTGTGTACCGGAGATAGCCCGGAAACAGGCAAAAAAAAAACCCTTACATTGCTGTAAGGGCTTGATTTATTTGGCTCCCCCGGACGGGCTCGAACCGCCGACCTAGTGATTAACAGTCACCCGCTCTACCGACTGAGCTACAGGGGATTAAACTTTTTACAACAATGGTGCGCCCAGAGAGATTTGAACTCCCGACCGATCGGTTCGTAGCCGATTACTCTATCCAGCTGAGCTATGGGCGCCTTATTGAGCTGGTTATTATCTTTTTTTTTTGGGGTTGTGTCAACCTGAATGTTAAAAAATAATAGATTTTAAATAGTGGCGGAGAGAGAGGGGTTCGAACCCTCGATGGGAGTTAAAGCCCATACTCCCTTAGCAGGGGAGCGCCTTCAGCCTCTCGGCCATCTCTCCTAAAATGTTTACTCTACTATACTAGTTGAACTTCCAGTTTCAGCTTGCTCTTTTCTGATTCTTTCGTAAATTTCTTCTCTGTGTACAGATACATCTTTTGGTGCATTAACACCTATACGAACTTGGTTTCCCTTGACTCCAAGGACAGTGACAGTAACTTCATCACCAATCATTAAAGTTTCCCCTACTCGACGAGTCAATATAAGCATGGTTTCTCCCTAATCGTATATTAAAAACGCATTGCTGTTACTCAGCATCCAACTTAGGCGCACATAATAACATTTTTTTTGAATAAGAAAAGTTAAAACACCAATGATTATTAAAATAGCGGTGCTTTTGGCTACGTTTTATATGGTGTCGAGCATAGTCATGTGTCGCTTTTTTAAAGCGAATAGTCCTTTTAGGCAAAAGCTCTTGAGCTGTCCGTTGAGGGATGAGTGCTAGGGTCAATTTGGGTCATCGATGCTGGCTTATAGTGGTTGGCAAAACGGCTGCTTTAGTTTAGATAAGCGTTGATCCACGTGCAGGAGAATATCATTGGCGTATCGTACTCCTTCAGCCATTTATCGTAGAGGTGGATTCAGACCAATGAAGTTCTGGGGTCGGTTCCGTAGCGATGATTATACGTCCCTGCAGCACTCAGGCTGGTATTGCAGGACTTATTGCACCGGAGTGGAGTCTTGATGGCTAAGGTTAGGTATTAATTATACGGGGATGGGTTTTTAGGATACTTGGTTGAGTGTGAATTATACGGGAATGAGCTGTTAGGATACGGGGTTGAGTGAAAATTATACAGGGATGAGTTATTTAATTGTTAGTACACTTAGCTAGCTAGTGTGGGCAACATTTATTGGCTGATGCTGCAAACTAAATCCCCACTCAGAATTTAGCAAGCTGTCTTAGGAAGGCAAACTCGCGAAACGAGGTTTATAACCTCATCTCAAACGTTTGATATTGCGATTATATTTGAAAGATCACTGAAGAAACATGCCTGCTTTTGGTTATATAGTGCCGTTTGGGTGCATCTAAACGTTTCGATCGGGGTTGCAAATCCCGGCCTGCACTGTAGGCAAAGTAGGGCTTAATTAGTTCTTGTAGTTTTTATTAAAAAGTATGGCATATGCCACACTTAATACGTCAAATAACCTAGTTTAATTAATTTAGAGTTTCGGTAGTTGGTTAAAGACCTTGAATAGTAAGGACTTATTAATTTGGCAAGCTTTGTGCACTAAGTACTGTTGGCTTACTAAGTAGTTGTACTTAAATACTTAGGCTATTGATAATAATTAGACAGAGAGATCGAATGAATCCATTTAAACGAACCTTAATACAACTTGCGGTGACGGCAACATTGTTTCCTAGTTTAGGCTTAATGGCTGCGCCACAGGCTACTCAAACACCTGCGGATACTACGCTACCAGAGGTACAAGTCAGTGGAACGAAGGATGATGATAGTGGCATACTGAAGACGCCCACAAAAACCAATACCATTGTTGCTACGCCTGTCACAAAGGTTAGAAAAGCCGATATTGATAAAACCAATGCAGTGACTACGGCCGATGCGATTAAATATGATTCTGGTATTTTTGCTCGTCAACGTTATATTGGCGATCCGAATGCGCCTGTGGGGATGCGAGGCTCTAATCCCTATGTGGCAGGTCGGGTCATGGTGTTTATGGATGGCATGCCGATTTGGAACCCTTTGCAGTCTAGTTACAACGGATCTCCTCGATTTGGTTTGATAGGGCCAGGAGAAATAAAGTCTGTTGATGTGTTGGGTGGACCTTTTAATGCTGAATACAGTGGCAACTCGATGGGGGGAGTCATAAATTACAATACGGTGACGCCGACAAAGCGGGAAGTTTATACCGAAGCCACCTATATGCTGCAACCTAGCAATATTTCTGGCATTAATACAAATCTGCAAGGCTTTAAAACCTTTGGCTCTTACGCTGACAAGTTTGACAAGTTTACGACTTATTTTTCCTATAATCATTTGGAAAATGAAGGTCAGCCTATGACGCCTACTGAATTAACAACCTTAACAACGGCTTCTGCTCCACAATTGAGTAATCCTACTACTGGCGCGCAACTTCAACTTAATCCTAAAGGCAATGGCACGGGCGGTGCCGCCGGAGCACCTATGATACAAATTGGTAGTGATGGTGTGACCCATACTATTGATGATTTGTATAAATGGAAAGGCGGTTATGAGATAACCCCTGATTTAAAGACCAATTTAGTGTTGGCTTATGAAAATTTGGAAGTCTCTAAGGTAGGACAGTCATTAATCACTAATGCTGCAGGGCAAACCGTGTGGGGTTCGCAACTAGCGAGTTATAGTGCTAACGGTAAAGCCTTAACAGCTTCCACAGCCTTTGGGAAAAGTGATCAGCAACGTGAAACCTTTACGGTGGGTTGGGGCTTAAATGGTAAGGTTTTTGGTAATTGGTACAATAATACCAATGTCAGTTATTTTGATATCCTTAATGACACGACGATTTCGTCTAACTATAATCCGAATGATCCTGCTTATAAAGCAGGTGGTACGGGGCTTGCAGGTTCGCGCACTTCTGTAGCCGGTACCGGTTGGTATACGGTGACTACGAAATTTAATAATGATGAATTCTTAGGTCGTAAAGACCTGTCATTTGCGACCGGTTATGATTATCAACATGCGCGTTTGCTACAAACAACTAATACCTTAAGTAATTCTGCTAGTAACACCGTTAGTGCAACAACACCTATTGCCTCGCTTAGTGGTGGTACTACCGATTCACATGCTTTATTCAGTCAATTAAGCTGGCGTTTCTTGAAGGATTGGGATGCTACGCCAGGTGTGCGTTTAGAGCATTGGGGTATGTCTGATGGCCTATATCAAACGTCCTCTAATATGACCGGTTCATTGAGCCCTAAAGATAGAGATATCAATAACTGGGCGCCTAAATTTTCGCTGGGTTATCAGCCTGGCAATTGGAAGTTTCGTTACTCGGTGGCCAAAGCTTATCGTTATCCTGTCGCTGATGAGTTATTTGGTAACTCAGCAGCTACTCAGGCTGGTGGGGGATCATTTGCTAATGCCACTCTAAAACCTGAAGATGGTACCCATCATAATTTATTGGGTGAGTATGATTTCGACAATGGCTATGTGCGTCTGAACTTGTTCCATGAAAATATTCAAAATGCTATTTATAGCCAGTATATTTACATACCAGGCGCTCAGACTTTAAGTTCAGTGATGTCATCTATAGGTGAGGTACAGACTAATGGTTTAGATATTTCGACGCAATTTGATCGTGTATTAAAATCAGACTTTGATGTTAAGGTTAATTCAACCATGCTCGATGCTACTATTGTAGCTAATCCGCTTAATCCAGCGCTGGTTGGTAATCAAATGCCTTTGTTGCCACATTATCGTGCCAATATGTTAACGACTTATCATTATGGTAAAGATTTGGATATGTCGGTAGGTACTCGTTATCAAAGTGCTATGAATTCACAGCCTGATAACAAAGATTTGCAGTTGACTTATTACGGAGCTTTTACTCAATCAATCTTTGTTGATTTAAAAAGTACTTATCATTTTAATGATAAAAAAGGTCATGTATCAGTGGGTATAGACAACGTTAATGGTTATCAAGCTTATTTTAATCATCCGTTCCCACAGCGCACTTACTTTATGCAAGTCGGTTATAAGTTCTAAATGTTAAAGCAAAAGTCATCTTGCTTTACTATTCTGTAAGGCGAGGTGATTGTTTCTCCTTGCCAGTAAGGTGTGTTCCCTTGCGCCTTGCTGGTGTCTTTATCAGTAGACGCGTAAAATACCCATTGGTGCTCATATACAACATCAAAGCGCGCAGGGCTTGCCCTTATGGCTTTAATATTAATTAAATCAATTTCATACCATGACTAACAAATCACACTCGCCAGAAAAAACTCCCATTATTAAACGACAACTCAGCTATGCCTCGGTATGGCGTTGGCATTTTTATGCGGGCTTGTTTTGTATTCCTTTTGCTATTTGGTTGGCAACTACAGGGGCTATTTATTTGTTTAAGCCACAAGTTGAATCCTGGCAAGAGCGTAGTTTCGATAGTTTAGAAATTACTGGCGAACGTGCGACTGCTCAAGCGCAAGTTACTGCGGCTTTGGCCGCTGTACCTGGAACTGTATTAAATGCTTATGAGCTACCTAGTAGCCAAGACTCTGCCGTGCGTATTTTGGTAGGTAAGGGCAAAGAATTAACACGTGTTTATGTCAATCCCCAAACCTTAGAAATTTTGAAGGTGCAGCCTGAAGATGAGCGCTTAATGCAGCTAGTGCATAAATTGCATGGCAATCTATTATTGGGTGATAAGGGTTCTATGCTCGTTGAGCTGGCTGCCTCTTGGATGATCGTTCTTATTATTACGGGTTTGTATTTGTGGTGGCCACGAAATACCTCGGGTTTAGCGGGTATTGTTTATCCTCGTTTAAACCAAGATGGCCGCACTTTTTGGCGTGATATTCATTCGGTTACTGGCTTGTGGGTGTCGTTTTTCATATTGTTTTTATTGATCTCTGGTTTGCCGTGGGCGAAATCGTGGGGTGGTATGTTGAAGCAAGTGCGTCAAATGAATCAAACCACGGTGGTTAAACAAGATTGGACAACGGGTCCTTCTTCAGAGCAGGCTTTACGTGTTGCGACTAACAGTCCAGTGGTTGATGAGCATGAGTTTCATCGTGGCATGGGGCATGCCCCGGCTCAGGCTGGCTATGAACAACTAGATAAGTTGATTGATATCGTTGCTTTACAAAACTTAGCGCCACCGGTGTTAATTTCACCACCGAATAAGAACAATAGTGTTTGGTCAGCGCGATCAGATAGTCAAAATCGTATGTTACGCGTAAATCTTAAACTCGATGCTAGTACTGGTGAGATAACTGAGCGTAAAGACTTTGCTTCCAAACCCTTGTTAGACAAGATGATAGGTATCGGTATTTCTGTGCATGAAGGTCAGTTATTCGGCTGGTTTAATCAGTTGTTAGGTTTGTTGACAGCATTGGGAATTTTATTAATAGCAGTGAGTTCGGTGGTGATGTGGTGGTCACGTAAGCCAGCGAATAGTTTAGGTGCACCTAAAACACCTAAAAATCAAAAGCTACCGTTATTGCTAGGCTTAGTGATAGTTGCTTTAGGGACGTTGTTGCCTTTGCTGGGTTTGTCGCTGATATTTATTTTGGTGATTGAGTTTGCCTTGTTATGCCGTATTGCTAAAGTTAAGACGTTTTTGGGTATAAGTTGATTTGTATGTTGGGGTTGGGGTTCGCGTTGCTTCACCCCAACCTACTTTTATCTATCTGCTCTATTGCCTTATTAATCCAAGCCTTAATTTGTGCGTAAGCTATGGGGGCATGTTTTATCGCTAAGGCTATTAATTCTAATAGTCTCATTTTAAGGCGTAGAAGTTTAGGCTTAATGGCGCCGAGATTAACCGCTCGATCTTTTACTTTGCCGATTTTACACAGCCAGCGTAATAAGCCACTCACATACAGCACGAATAAACTAATGCCGCTAAAAAACCAAGCTAAGCGGCCTGTGGCACTTAAGGCTTCTCCGGTATGTAAAGGCCAGACCCAAGTGCTAAAGGTTTCGCCAGTAGAGAAAGTATTAGGATTTCTCACCTCTTTGATCTGTCCGCTCCAACGGTCTACCCAAACGGTGGTGTAGGGGTGTCGATGATTGACTTCGCTAGCTTGCCTGATATTAATTCTATAAATGCCGGTATCTCCGGCAGGTGTGGTGACGCGTCTAAGTTCAGCTTTAGGAAAGGCGCTTTGAGCAACAAACCATGCAGCGGATAAGCTGGTAGGGTGATTGTTAGGGATGGCAGTGCTGGTAATGGTGCGACCTGTTTCTCCATGTTCCATGCCTGAAGTGCCGACTAGGGTTTCTAGGATGATTGGATAGCTGAGCAATAGGCCAGTAAAGGCCAATACCATTAGTGGCGGTGCGCTAAACAGACCTATTAAGCGGTGTAAATCAAAAGCTAACCACATCATGCCTGATTGATGGCGCAGTTTAAACGTTTGCGGTAGGGCTTTAAGGCCGGGCCACCATAAATACAGTCCAGTGCCACAGGATGTTAATAACAACAGACCTAATAAGCCTACAGTATTCCAACCCAAGCGATCTAGCTTTAATTGGGTATGTAAATCCAGTAGCCAAGTGGTCGCGGTTTGCCCCCAAAAACGACTGGCAACGACTTCACAGGTATAAGGGTTGACCGACACCATGAGTGGGGCATAAAGCTCGAAAAAAGTTTCAGTCGGTTTATCGAACCAAGCAGTCGCCATGCTATGAGTATTGCGTGGCATTTCTAAAGTCCAAGCGCCGTATCGGGTCGGGTGCGCGGCTTGTACTGCGGCCATGATTTTGTCGAGAGATTGAGTGCTGCCTTGAGGTTGTTCAATGATCAATTGTGGATTAAGCAATTCATCCAGTTCTACTCGATACATACTCAGACTGCCAGTAAGCCCCATGAGCGCGAAAAGAAAGCCCACACTGAGTGCAAGATAAAGATGAACCTTAAGCCATGTGGCGCGTTGTATTGATCGTAGTTTGGGAAGTTGCATGATTTAGATGGGGTGAGGTAATTATTTTGGGCTATCAACTTAAGGGCATAGGTATCTACACAAGTTTTTTATCGGTGTGGAAACGATAAAAAAAACACTGTAGGGGCGTATTGCATACGCCCAACATTGAAAGTCTATATGTTATAGGGCTTATTTTATAAGGG
>CAIZMK010000078.1 GCA_903934035.1 uncultured Methylococcaceae bacterium | reverse complement strand
ATTACATTTGATACTCATAGATTTGTTCGTAAATTGGAAGAAGCGGGTTTTGATCAAAAACAAGCAGAAGGATTAACTGAAGCTATGCGAGCTGCAATCGAAGAGTCTGAATTAGTTACTAAAAAAGACTTGCAGATTGAGTTAGCTCCTATTAAGGCTGATCTTAATTTGCTTAAATGGATGATGGGCGCTCTTATTGCTATTGCCATTGCAAATTTTTCTAAGCAGTTTTTATAACCCGTAACCCGTAAGGCGGATTCGCGCTAGCAATCCGCCAACAGGTAACGACTCAGCCCAGACCTCACAAGGGTCTAGGTACAAACTGAACCCCATCGCTCACAAGGCGCTGGGTTTTTTTTGTTTGAGTGTTTTCGCTCATGCGAGATGCGGCGGATTGCTGTCGCGAATCCGCCCTACGCCATGCTATTATTTTATTTCCCAATATGAACGGTTCTTATCATAATGGTTTTTATGTTAAATAAAAGACTAAGCCTTTATTTGTTATACTACTATCACCTTAAATTAACTGGAGTTTGTTACTATGGCAACCATTACATTTGATACATTGAAATTTGTAGAGCGATTGGAAAAGGCTGGGGTTAGTCGTGAACAAGCATCGGCAATGGCTGAAGCTTTTAAAGATGCTAGTATTGAAGCTGAATTAGCCACAAAAAATGATTTGGATAAGCTTGAAATTAGATTAACTGGCGAACTTAATTTAGTTAAGCGGATGCTTGGCGCTATCTTAGCCTTAGCCATTGCTAATTTCGTTAAACAATTTTTGTAACCCGTAAGGCGGATTCGCACTAGCAATCCGCCAACAGGTAACCACTCTGCCCAGACCTCACAAGGGTCTAGGTACAAGCAAAACCTCATCGCTCACAAGGCGCTGGGGTTTTTTGTGTCTAGCACTGTGGTTACTACAAGCCCTGAAATCGTTCCGAAAACCGCCCTTTAGCGTATGCCGAGGCGTTGGTTTTTATGTGTTGGAAACATTTACCCTCATTGGCGTTGTCTGGTGGGGGGGGTTGTTTTGGTGATTGATAATGTCTATAAGCGAGAAGCTTTGCTATGCTAGAATTAAGAGCATTGACTGTAGGGGGAGAGCAACATGACTGATGATGAATTAAAAGAGCTGGTGGCAAGTTTGGCTGTTGATAGCAAGAACTTACATGAAGCGCAACGTGCAATAGATTTAATTATTAAAAATCAATTAAGTTCAGTTTAGCAAAAATGCCACTAAAAATTAGAGAATTATTGAATAATTTAGAAAAAGCAGGTTTTGTTAATCGTGGTGGAAAAGGTAGTCATCGAAATTATGAGCATCCAAGTGGTGCTCGCATTACCATTTCTGGTGCATTAGGTGATGACGCAAAACCGTATCAAGAAAGATTAGTCAAACAAAAGTTAAGAGAGGTTTAACTTCATGAAAGATAGTGATAGATATTTGAAAATAGTGGAGTGGTCTGAAGAGGATGGCTGTTATTTAGGTTCAGCTTTAGGCTTAATTGAATATTGTTGTCATGGTGATAATGAGGTAGATGTATTTAAGCAATTGTGCGTAATTACAGATGAATGGGTTGATTTATTGAATAGTCAACACAAAGAATTGCCGGTGCCGATTGTATATGAACAACGTGCTGCTATGTAATTAGGCGTTAATTTTTGTTTTGTTGTAAATAGAAAAACGAAATAGGAGAATTGTGATGGCTATTTTAGCAATGTTAGTTATAGGTATCGCTATTTTTTGAATGTTTATGTATTTGTCTAAGATTGGGTAGAAATCAGTTTTACATTATTTGTATTGATTGAAAGGAAGAAACGCATGACTGATGATGAAATGAAGCGGTCTTTACTTCAAAAGAGAACAGTTGAAGCATTAAAAATCTTTGAAGAAGACATTATGCCAACTGATAATGAAATTGCTGAAGAGTTCTTTTTTGAGTACATGATAAAAAACATGCAGTTAGGTTCTATTTATTTTGATAGCGTTGGTAGAATGGGGCTTAAAAAGAGTTTAGGCATAGAAGAGCATTACAGTATTATTATGGAAAACGGTGATGCCATAGGCATTGTTGAAGTTAAATACAAAGCACATGAAAATGATTTAGATAAACTAGATCGGAAGCTGAAAAACTTTAAAAAGCTATTTCCCATTTACCAAAACTACAAACAATACGGAGCCATTGCTTCATTTCATATTAATGATGATGCCAAAAGAGAAGCCTTAAGACGTGGTTATTTTGTGTTGCAACGTAGCGGTCATTTAGTACATACCGAAAGTGGCGAGTATTTGACTGTGCTATAAATTTGCATGTGTTCAGCACCAACAACAGTCCTCGTTGGAGGGTTTTGTCGCAAAGTTTAGCAAAAGCCAAGAAATGCATATCTTAGAGGCAAGGCTATACTGCTAATGCCATGAATTGCTTATAAGCAGGAATCCCTTTCTAATCATATGCGCGACTTCAATTCCAGCGATTGTTGCCTTAGCCGAATAAAAAGACTTAAACCCCATCATTGGTTTCGTTATCTTCTTGATAAAGCGGTGATCCTGTTCGATTATATTGTTTAAATATTTGATCTGAATGATTTCAACAAAACTGATTATTCCAGCAAGCATCTGTAGGATATTAATATTCTCTAAGCCAACGAAGTTTGCGCCACTTTTATCCATAACCACTTGCTTTGGGAAGTTGTTGTCATTTATAGCTTGCTTAAAAAACATAATAGCTGCTGCTTCATCACGCTTTTCGGACAACATAAAATCAACTGTGTCGCCAAATTTATCAACGGCACGATAAAGGTAAATCCATTCTCCATGAGCTGACTGCCGCTCGTTTATTTTTCTTGGCAGATAAAGCTATTAAAGGAGAATATTTTATAACCCAGCGGTTTAAAGTAGAATGATCAACATTGACCCCTCTTTCTTCCATGATCTTTTCAACATCGCGATAAGATACGCCATATCTAACATAGAAAAATACTGCGAACAAAATAACTTCTTTTGGGAATTGGGTGCCGCTAAAACTTATCATCATTGATTTAAATTCAAATTGTAGAATTCTACCTAAAGCTGACAAACTTTGCGACAGAACTATAAAATATACCTTCGCATATATAATGAAGTTCTGTTACGTAGGGAGTTACGTAATCGTTTTAGATTATCTCCTGCACAACAACCATAGTTGATTGCTAAAGGAGTAGAGCGGGCTTTGCGCCTAATTTGGCAGCGTTGGTGTGAAGATCTTCCGCCTATATGTATTGATGTAAGTGATACTCAAATAAGCGTAGATTCGTCAGCAGAATTATAAATTTTAATTAATAAGGAGAAATAAATGGGTCAGTTTATCAAGTTTGGCTTATGTACAAATATTATTTGTCCAGAAAAAGAAAAAAATAAAATTGACAAGTACTACAAAGATTTTGATGTTTTTAAATCTGATTTTGAATCACAATCAAATATAAATACTCGTCTTTATAATTTTCGTGAACAGGATAATGGTTATATATTCACTATCAAAGATGAGTTGTTAGTAGCTGATAATCTTATTTGTTTTTTAAAAGATTTTTTTTGTGATATTTATGACGAAAAAGATTTGAAAGTTTATTGTGATGATATTTATGAAGACATAAAGTCAAAGCATAGTGCTGTAGATTTAATTAAATTTGCACAAGATAAACCCATCAAAGTTTTCAAATTTGCTACAGTAGAAATAGTGTAACAGGCCCATTTATGGAACAAATTTATTTAGAATATGAATATATAGTATTGTATTTAAATGGTAAGGCTATTATGGAATGCTACAACGAATTCTTTTCATATCTAGAAAAGTTACTCAGAGCTCGACATAAGCATCCGCACAGTGGAGCTATGAAAATATTTTTAGATTGATGAGTCACTAAGATTAATGACTATAATGGATAATAAAGGGTGTTTTGATGCAAAGATACGAAGCTGATGTAATCAAATGGGCGAATGAACAGGCAGAATGTATTCGTTCTGGTCGATTTGATTTGCTAGACCTCGAACATATAGCAGATGAGATAGAAGACGTGGGAAAAAGTGAACAACGGGAATTTGAAAGCAGGATGGCTATATTGCTTGCGCATTTAATAAAATGGCAATATCAGCCTAGTCATAGAGGTAAAAGTTGGGAGCGAACAATAAAAGACCAGCGTACTATGATTATGCGTAGACTCATCAAAACCCCAAGTTTAAAACCAGAGCTTGAAAGTTCTGATTTTTGGTTGGAGGCTTGGGCTGACGCCGCTCGAATAGCAGAAAATGAAACAGGAATATTAAATGTGTTTCCTGAGTCTTGTCCATGGAGCTTTGATCAAATTACAAACCCTAGTTTTTGGCCGAGCTAAACCTAAACAATATGGGGCATACCACGATTTTTTTATGAGGATAAGTCTTTGTAATATCAAGTAACGATTGCTGTAATATAATCGCTAGTTACAATCATTAGATGGAGCAAGGCGAAATAATGTTGCAAACCATACAAGTAGAAATTGATGCCACAGGCCATACCCATCCAATGGAAGCTTTATCTTTCAAGCCTGTTGGATGGGTGTACCTACGTTGACGATTATGGGCAAGACGCAACCGGGTAGGGCAGGTGCTGGTTTATTAAGAACTGTTGGCTTAGAGCAGTTTATTGCTAATGACATGGAGGACTTTGTTAGTAAAGGTTTGTGCTTGGCGCAAGATATTAACTCATTAGTTAAATTACGATCAGAATTGCGTTTACGTTTTAAGCAATCACCGAGAAGTCAGCCAGAAATAATTGCTACTGGTTTAGAGCAGATTTTACGATTAATGTGGCAGCGTTGGTGTGAAGGTTTACCACCGATAGACTTGGATATAACTCATATTCAAAGCCTAACAATATGAGATAGGCTAGGGTTAATGACTAATTTTTAGCGTTCATTGCTTTGTGAATACGACCTTACGGTGTATCAATCTGTAGGGTGGGTTCACGCTAGCAAGCCACCTTAAACAGAGTTATATAAACTAACCCCCCACTTGGCTTTTCCTCGTGAGGTTTTTTTGTTCGATTGTTTTCAAGCTTGTAAATGTTTGGCGGATTGCTGTCGAGAATCCGCTTTTCGCCATGATATTTTTTAGCACATAGATTGAGGTTCGCGTTGCTTCACTCCAAGCTAAGAGCTACGGACAACTAGCCAGCATTAACAGTTTAATTGCGTCACGATTGATTTTATTTTTGCCGGATCAACATCATGTTTAGTAATTGCCTAGCCTCAGTTTTGAGGCTTCATATAGGTCGTGCTATGATGTGATTAACCATTATATCCATTGCTGCTATAGCCATCATGATAAGTAAATATTTCAATCCCTATACTGACTTTGGCTTTAAAAAGCTTTTTGGTGAAGAAGGCAGTAAAGATCTGTTGATTGATTTCCTCAATCAACTCTTGCCTACTCATCACCAGGTGCCAAGCTGAGTTTTAAAAATCCCGAAAACATCTCAAATACGGTCGAAGAGCGTAAAGCTATTTTTGATATTTACTGTGAAAGTGCTAGCGGTGAGCGTTTTATCGTCGAAATGCAAAAAGCGAAAATGCATTTTTT
>CAIZMK010000077.1 GCA_903934035.1 uncultured Methylococcaceae bacterium | reverse complement strand
GGGTGTGGAAATGGTTATGCCTGGTGACAATATCTCTGTAAAAGTTAAGTTAATTTCTCCGATCGCTATGGAAGATGGTTTGCGTTTTGCAATTCGTGAGGGTGGTCGTACAGTAGGTGCGGGTGTTGTTGCATCTATACTTGAATAAATTAAAAAATTAATATACTATAGCAAATTAGTTTGTTTCTTCTGAATTAGGTCAGTAGTTCAATTGGTAGAATGGCGGTCTCCAAAACCGTTGGTTGGGGGTTCGAGACCCTCCTGGCCTGCCACTCAGAAAAATAAATGTTAATCAAAAATAAAAATAAGACATGAATACAAACGTAGAGACTGAAGCTCCAGTTTTGGATATTATTAAAAAAATAATTTCTGCTTTAATAGTAATTGCTGGTGTTTCTGCATTTTACTACTTTTCTGTAGATCACGATTCCATTAAAGAAGTTAGGTTGCTGTTTAGAGTCTTAGGTTTAGTTGCTGTAATGATTGCAGTAATAGGATTGATGTCGACAACTAATACTGGCAAGTTTGTTTTGTCATTCATATTAGAATCTAGGCAAGAAGTTAGAAAAGTCGTTTGGCCTACGCGTGATGAAACCATGAGAACTACTTTGTTGGTTTTTGCAATGGTATTTATTGTGGGTCTTATTTTATGGTTGCTCGATATGTTCCTGTTTTGGGGTGTACGAATTATAACTGGACAAGGATAAAGTAATGGCATTGCGTTGGTATGTTGTACACGCCTACTCTAACTTTGAGAATAAGGTTAAGCAAGCATTAGAAGAAAGAGTTAAAAGAGAAGGTTTAGATCAATACTTCGGAAAAATATTAGTTCCTACGGAAGAAGTTGTTGAAATGCGTATGGGCCAGCAAAGAAAAAGCGAAAGAAAGTTTTTTCCTGGTTATGTTTTGGTTCAAATGGAATTAACTGACGAAACGTGGCATTTAGTCAAAGATGTACCAAGGGTTTTAGGATTCATTGGTGGCACCTCAGATAGACCCGCTCCAATTTCAGAAAAAGAAGCAATGTCTATACTCAGTAGAGTAGAAGACGGTGTAAATAAGCCAAGGCCTAAAGTTTTATTTGAGGTTGGTGAGGTTATAAGAGTAATTGACGGACCATTTAAGGATTTTAATGGTGTTGTTGAAGAAGTTAATTACGAAAAAAGTAAGTTAAAAATTTCTGTGCTTATATTTGGCAGAGCAACATCTGTTGAATTGGTGTTTGGGCAGGTAGAAAAAAGCTAAGTAATGTAATTTATCGACATTCAAGCAACAAAAAATAGATCTCTGTCTGAATAAGGCAGGGATTTTTGTGTCTAGGGGAGCCGAAAGGCGCTATTACCCATATCAGGAGTAAAAAAGATGGCAAAAAAAATCACGGCATATATAAAGCTGCAAGTAAAAGCAGGTGAAGCCAATCCAAGTCCACCAGTAGGGCCTGCTTTAGGTCAACGTGGTGTAAACATTATGGAATTTTGCAAAGCGTTTAATGCAAAAACTGCAGATGTAGAAAAAGGCTTGCCTTTACCTGTTGTTATTACTGTTTACAGTGACAGAAGTTTTACCTTTATAACTAAAACTCCACCAGCTTCTATTTTACTAAAGAAACTGGTCGGCATTAAAAGCGGAAGCAGCAATCCAAATACCAAAAAAATTGGTACTGTAACTGTAGCGCAACTTGAAGAAATTGCAAAAATTAAAATGGAAGATTTAAATGCTGCAAATTTAGAAGCAGCTGTAAAAACAATTGCAGGCAGTGCGCGTAGCATGGGCCTGAATGTGGAGGGATTATAATGGCTAAGTTGTCAAAAAAAGCAAAGTTAATTAAAAGTAAAGTTGATAAAACAAAGCAATACTCAATTACTGAAGCTGTTCAAATATTAAAAGAATTAGGCACTGAAAAATTTAGTGAATCAATTGATATTAGCGTTAACCTTGGCGTAGATCCACGTAAGTCGGATCAAAATGTACGCGGAGCAACTGTTCTTCCAAACGGCACAGGTAAAACAGTACGTGTAGCTGTATTTACTCAAGGCCCAAATGCAGAAGCTGCAACGGCTGCGGGTGCTGATATTGTTGGTATGGAAGATTTAGCTGAATTAGTTAAAAAAGGTGAAATGAATTTTGATGTTGTTATTGCATCACCCGATGCAATGCGCGTTGTTGGTCAATTAGGCCAGATATTAGGTCCAAGAGGCTTAATGCCTAATCCAAAAGTTGGCACAGTAACAGCTGATGTTGCAACGGCTGTTAAAAACGCTAAATCTGGACAAGTCAGATATCGTACAGATAAATCAGGTATCATCCATACTACTTTGGGCAAGATTACTTTTGAATCTTCTGCGATTCAAGGCAACTTGGAAGCGTTGCTAGCTGATTTGCGTAGAGCAAAACCAACCTCGTCAAAAGGTGTTTATATTAAAAAAATTACTTTATCATCAACTATGGGCCCAGGTCTGTGGTTAGATCCAAGTAGTTTTGCCAACTAAAAAGACTTTGGATTGCCGCTTTATGCGGTAGTCGTCGAAGACCGCAGGCGTGAAAACTTAATTTACATGGTCAATCATGTAGCCTGCGTAGGCGGTTGTTATCTTTTAAAGAATTAACCGTATGGGACATCCATATTGATGTCAAATATCACGTCTGGAAATTTCCAGAATATTAACGGAGTTAAGTTGTGGCACTAAATTTAGATGGCAAAAAAGCTGTCGTAGAAGAAGTAGCTCAATTCGCTGCAAAAGCATATTCTGCAGTTGCCGCTGAATACCGTGGCTTAACAGTCACGGAATTAACTGAGTTGCGTAAAACAGCTAGAGAAACTGGTGTTTATCTACGCGTAGTTAAAAATACCTTAGCAAAACGTGCGATAGTTGGTACTGAATTTGAATGTATGAGTGATGGACTTGTTGGTCCTTTATTGATTGCATTTTCAATGGAAGATCCAGGTTCGGCTGGTCGTTTAATTCACGATTTTGCTAAAACGCACGACAAATTAATTACTAAAATTGTTGCTATTGGCGGTCAAGCGTTTGATGCTTCGGAACTTGCAAGATTGGCAAGTCTACCAACACGCGATCAAGCAATCTCATTGTTAATGTCAGTCATCAAAGCACCGGTTGCAAAACTTGTACGTACTTTGGATGCTGTTAAAAATCAGATGCAAGAAGCTGCATAATTACACTAACCAGTTTAAAACCTAATACAAGAGGAATATACAATGGCGATATCACAAGCCGATATTTTAGAAGCTGTATCAAATATGACTATTATGGAAATAGTTGATTTAATTTCAGCTATGGAAGAAAAGTTTGGTGTTACTGCTGCAGTTGCAGCGGCAGCTCCAGTTGCAGCAGCTGCAGCTGCTGAAGAACAAACTGAATTTGATGTTGTATTGACATCTTTCGGCGATAATAAAGTTGCTGTTATTAAGACTGTTCGTGGAATCACTGGCTTAGGTCTTAAAGAAGCTAAAGATGCCGTTGAAGGTGTACCAACAGTATTGAAAGAAGGTGTTCCAAAAGCTGAAGCTGAAGATATTAAAAAGCAGCTTACTGAAGCTGGCGCAACCGTCGATATTAAATAATATTTGGACGTAAATTGTAGAGTTGCAATAATGCACTCTACGTAAAGTATGGCTGGTGGCTTATGTCACCGGCCTTTTACTGTTTGTAATAATTCACAGTAGAAATAATTCATGACGAAAAGGTCTGGAAGCGATATGTCCTACTCTTTTACCGAAAAAAAGCGTATTCGAAATAACTTTGGGAAAAGTACAGAAGTACTTGATGTTCCCTATCTCCTTGCAACTCAAATTAATTCATATGCAGGTTTTTTGCAAACTGGGGTAGCACCAGAGAAACGTGTTGATAGTGGCTTGCATGCTGCTTTCTCTAGTGTTTTTCCTATTGATAGTCATTCCGGCTATGCTGTTCTGGAATATGATAGTTATAGATTGGGTGAACCAACTTTTGATGTGAGAGAGTGTCAGCAAAGAGGTGCAACTTATGCTGCGCCGTTGCGAGTAAAAGTTCGCTTAGTAATCTATGATAAAGAATCATCAGCGAATGCAAAAGTAATTAAGGATGTCCGTGAGCAAGAAGTCTATATGGGCGAACTTCCTCTAATGACGGATAACGGAACTTTTGTAATTAATGGAACTGAGCGAGTAATCGTATCTCAGTTACATCGTTCTCCTGGTGTGTTTTTTGATCATGATAAAGGTAAGACTCATTCGTCTGGAAAGTTACTTTTTAATGCCAGAGTAATACCCTATCGTGGGTCTTGGCTAGATTTTGAGTTTGATCATAAGGACTGTGTATTTGTACGTATAGATCGTAGAAGAAAAATACCAGCAACAATTTTACTCAGAGGTTTAGGTTACGATAATGAAGATATGATAAATATCTTCTTCGAAACAAATAAATTTACCTTGAGTGCAGAAAAATGTTTGTTTCACATAATTCCGGATAGGATGCGTGGTGAAATTGCAGCATTTGATATAAAACATAATGACCAAGTTCTAATAGAAGAAGGCAGAAGAATAACTGCCAAGCATATTAGAGAAATGAATAAAATTGGCCTGTCTGAGATTGAGGTTCCTATGGAATATCTCTCGGGTAAAGTTCTCGGTCATAATGTAATTGATCAGGAAACTGGTGAGCTAGTTGCTAATGTTAATGATGAGCTAACACAGCCACTCATTGAGCGCTTTATAGAAAGTGGCATTACTGAAATAAATACATTGTTTGTTAATGACCTAGATAATGGCCCTTATATAAGTAATGCAATGAGGCTTGATACAACAACTAACGCTCTTGAGGCTTTAGTTGAGATTTATCGTATGATGCGACCTGGTGAGCCTCCAACAAAAGAATCTGCAGAAAATCTATTTCAAAACTTATTCTTTACTGATGAGCGATACGATTTATCTACTGTTGGAAGAATGAAATTTAATCGTCGTTTAGGACGTGAAGAAACTACTGGTTCTGGCACTTTAAATAAAGAAGATATTATTGCTGTTCTAAAAGAACTAATTGCTATTCGTAACGGCAACGGTAATGTTGACGATATCGACCATTTAGGAAACAGGCGTGTTCGCTCTGTTGGTGAAATGATCGAAAATCAATTCCGTGTAGGTTTGGTCAGAGTTGAGAGAGCTGTTAAAGAGCGTTTAACTTTAGCTGACTCTGAAGGCTTAATGCCTCAAGAAATTATTAATGCAAAACCAGTGTCTGCTGCTGTGAAAGAATTTTTTGGTTCTAGTCAGTTGTCGCAGTTTATGGATCAAAATAATCCATTGTCACAAGTCACTCATAAGCGTCGTGTTTCAGCTTTAGGGCCAGGTGGTTTAGCAAGAGAGCGTGCAGGTTTCGAAGTACGAGACGTACATGCGACTCATTATGGTCGAGTATGTCCTATTGAAACACCTGAAGGTCCAAATATTGGCTTAATAAACTCGTTGTCAGTTTATGCAAGAACCAATGGCTATGGTTTTTTGGAAACCCCTTATCGTAAAGTTATTAATGGCTTAGTAACTGATGAAGTTGATTACTTATCTGCTATTGAAGAAGGTGAGTTTGTCATCGCTCAAGCCAGTGTTGCCGTAGACGAAAATGGTAAGCTGGTTGATGGTTTAGTATCTTGCCGTCATAAAGACGAATTTGCATTAGCAATGTCTGATACTGTGCAATATATGGACGTATCTTCTAAACAGATTGTATCTGTTGCGGCCTCGATTATTCCGTTCCTTGAACACGATGACGCTAACCGTGCATTGATGGGTTCAAACATGCAACGCCAAGCTGTTCCTACTTTGAGAGCTGAAAAGCCTTTAGTCGGTACAGGTATGGAAAGAACAGTTGCTAAAGATTCTGGTGTAACAGTTGTTGCCGCTCGTGGCGGTAAAATTGAAGCAGTAGATGCGGCTAGAATTGTAGTGCGTGTTAATGATACAGAAACAGAGACTGGTGCGCCGGGTGTAGATATTTATAATCTAATTAAATACACGCGTTCTAATCAGAATACTTGTATCAATCAGAAACCTTTAGTTAAACCCGGTGATATCGTTAATGCAGGCGATATTATGGCAGATGGCCCTTCAACCGATATGGGTGAATTGGCTTTAGGTCAGAATATGCTAGTCGCATTTATGCCTTGGAATGGCTATAACTATGAAGATTCTATTTTAGTTTCTGAGCGCGTAGTTAAAGAAGACCGATTTACAACTATACATATCGAAGAAAAAACCTGTGTTGCTCGCGATACTAAGCATAGTCCAGAAGAAATTACGGCTGATATTCCAAATGTCAGTGAAGAAGCTTTATCAAAACTTGATGAATCTGGCATTGTATATGTAGGTGCAGAAGTTAAAGGTGGCGATATTCTGGTAGGAAAGGTTACACCTAAAGGAGAAACCCAATTAACACCAGAAGAAAAATTATTACGTGCTATTTTTGGTGAAAAAGCAGCGGACGTAAAAGATACTTCTCTGCGAGTACCTGGTAGTATTGAAGGTACGGTAATCGATGTTCAAGTATTTACCCGTGATGGCGTAAAGAAAGATAAGCGTGCACTCGATATTGAACAAGAAGAAATAAATCGCTATAGAAAGGACCTTGATGATCAATTGAAGATTCTTGAGGAAGATATTTTTGCTCGTGTAGCTAGATTATTAATCGGTAAAGTTGCTCAATCAGGTCCAGCTTCACTGAAAGCGGGAACAGATATTTCTCAAGAGTATTTGGATGGATTGAGACATTCTGAATGGCTTAAAATCAAAATGAAAGATGAAGATATAAATCTTCAGCTTGAAACAGTTGTACAACAAGTTGAGCAACAACGTAAAGATTTTGATGAGAAGTATGAAATCAAGCGTAAGAAAATCACCATGGGCGATGATTTAGCTCCTGGCGTATTGAAAATGGTCAAGGTTTATTTGGCGGTAAAACGACGTATACAGCCCGGTGACAAAATGGCGGGTCGTCATGGAAATAAAGGTGTTATATCCATGATTAGGCCTATTGAAGATATGCCTTTTACAGCTGATGGTAATCCAGTTGATATTGTCTTAAATCCTTTAGGCGTACCTTCGCGAATGAACGTAGGGCAGGTGCTTGAGACTCACTTAGGCTGGGCTGCAAAAGGTTTGGGAATTAAACTTGGCAAGATGCTGGAAGCTCAATATGACCAAGAAAAAGCCAAGGTTGCTGCAATTCGAGAATATTTAGACAAGATTTACAATAGCAGTGGCCGTAAAGAAGATCTTAATTCTTTTAGTGATAAAGAAATACTCGAAATGGCAGCTAATTTAGTAGCTGGTGTTCCTATGGCATCCCCCGTTTTTGATGGTGCTAGTGAAGAAGAGATTCGTAGGATGTTAAAGCTAGCCGATTTGCCGGAGCACGGACAAATAACTTTATATGATGGTTTAACAGGCGAGCCGTTTGAAAGAGAAGTGACCGTTGGTTATATGTATATGTTGAAATTGAACCATTTGGTTGATGACAAAATGCATGCACGATCAACGGGGCCTTATAGTCTTGTTACTCAGCAACCATTAGGCGGTAAAGCTCAATTTGGTGGTCAACGTTTTGGAGAAATGGAAGTCTGGGCGCTTGAGGCTTATGGTGCTGCATATACTTTGCAAGAAATGCTCACCGTCAAATCTGATGATGTTACCGGCAGAACACGTATGTATAAAAACATAGTTGATGGCGATCATAAAATGGAGGCGGGAATGCCCGAATCTTTTAATGTTTTGATTAAAGAAATTCGTTCATTGGCTGTCAATATTGAATTAGAGCGCGAATAGCTTTTCAAATTGGGGGTAATTAGTTATTACTCCTAATTTATTTATTTAAAATATGATTACCACCGTAAAGATGTATTAAATATATTTTTACCTGTTACTGGTTTAGGCTAGAAACTAATATATAGGATAAGCTCTTGAAAGACTTAATGAATTTCCTAAAGCGCCAAGGTCGTCCAGATGATTTTGATGGCATAAGCATAGGTTTGGCATCACCAGACATGATTCGTTCATGGTCGTATGGTGAAGTTAAGAAGCCAGAAACTATAAACTATCGTACTTTCAAGCCAGAACGTGATGGCTTGTTTTGTGCAAAAATATTTGGTCCAGTCAGTGATTATGAATGTTTATGTGGCAAATATAAGCGTTTAAAACATCGCGGTGTAATATGCGAGAAATGTGGCGTTGAAGTTACATTGTCAAAAGTTAGACGTGAGCGCATGGGGCACATTGATTTAGCAAGTCCTGTTGCGCATATTTGGTTTTTAAAATCACTACCATCAAGAATAGCGCTTTTGCTTGATATGACTTTGCGCGAGATTGAGCGTGTGTTGTATTTTGAATCGTTTGTTATTTTAGATCCAGGTTTGACGCCTTTAGATAAAGGTCAGTTATTAACTGATGATGAATATCTAGATGCTGTTGATTTGCATGGGGATGATTTTGTTGCGAAGATGGGTGCTGAGGCCATTTATGATTTATTAAAAGCAATAGATCTTAAAGAGCAAGTTGAGATTCTTCGTGAAGAAATCAATTCAACAAACTCCGAGACAAAAATTAAAAAGTATTCGAAGCGTCTTAAGGTTATGGATGCTTTACTGACCTCTAAAAACCGTCCAGAGTGGATGATTTTAAAGGTGCTTCCTGTGCTGCCACCTGAACTACGTCCTTTAGTGCCTTTGGACGGTGGTCGTTTTGCAACATCTGACTTAAATGATCTATATCGAAGAGTGATCAATAGAAACAATCGTCTAAATAGATTGTTAGACTTGAATGCGCCAGATATTATCGTTAGAAATGAAAAGCGAATGCTACAAGAGTCTGTTGACGCACTATTAGATAATGGTCGTCGTGGTCGTGCAATTACTGGAACTAATCGCAGACCGCTAAAATCATTAGCGGATATGATTAAAGGCAAGCAAGGTCGATTCAGACAGAACTTATTGGGTAAACGTGTAGATTATTCGGGTCGTTCGGTTATCGTTGTAGGTCCAACATTAAGACTGCATCAATGCGGTTTACCTAAAAAGATGGCATTAGAGTTGTTCAAGCCATTTATTTTTAGCAAATTGCAATTTAGAGGCTTAGCAACAACGATTAAAGCCGCTAAGAAAATGGTTGAGCGAGAGGGTGTTGAGGTTTGGGACATTCTTGAAGAAGTTATACGTGAACATCCAATCTTATTAAATCGCGCACCAACTTTGCATAGATTAGGTATTCAAGCATTCGAGCCAACTCTTATTGAGGGTAAGGCTATCCAATTGCATCCATTAGTCTGTAGCGCATTTAATGCGGATTTTGACGGCGATCAGATGGCTGTGCATATTCCATTGTCATTAGAAGCTCAATTAGAGGCTAGAACTCTAATGATGGCGACAAATAATATTTTGTCACCAGCAAATGGTGAGCCAGTTATTAATCCATCTCAGGACGTGGTTTTAGGTCTTTACTATATAAGTCGTGAAAAGATCAATGCTAAAGGTGATGGCAGTATTTTTGTAAGTGTTGGTGAGATACATAAAGCATTAATGGCTAAGAGTGTTGAGCTGCAATCTAAGATTCAACTTAGAATTACTGAAAAAGTAGCTAATGATCAAGGTGAGCTTGAAGATAAAACTCATCGAGTTGAAACAACAGTTGGTCGCGCTTTAATTTGGGAGATTGTTCCTGATAGAATGCCATATGAATTAGTCAATTGTGATATGACTAAAAAGAACATTTCGAGATTAATAAACTATAGTTATCGTTACTTAGGTAATAAAGATACTGTCGTTTTAGCTGATCAATTGATGTATTTAGGTTTCAGATATGCAACGATATCAGGTGTATCGTTTGGTATTGAAGACATGGCTATACCCGCTAAAAAAGTTGATATTATTAAAGCAGCTGGTCTTGAAGTTCATGAAATTCAAAGTCAATATGCTTCTGGTTTAGTGACTGACGGTGAGCGATACAATAAAGTTGTTGATATTTGGTCTCATGCTAATGATCAAGTAGCTAAAGTCATGATGGATGGTTTGGGTGAAGAATCAGTTATTAATGCTGAGGGTGTTACTGTTAAGCAAAAATCTTTCAATTCAATCTTTATGATGGCAGAGTCGGGAGCTCGTGGTTCTGCTGCACAGATTAGACAGCTAGCTGGTATGCGTGGCTTAATGGCTAAGCCAGATGGTTCAATTATTGAAACACCGATTACAGCTAACTTCAGAGAAGGCCTTGACGTATTACAATACTTTATTTCTACTCATGGTGCTCGTAAAGGTTTAGCGGATACTGCTCTAAAAACAGCAAACTCTGGTTACTTAACGCGTCGATTAGTGGATGTTGCCCAAGATTTAGTTATTACTGGTGATGATTGCGGAACAATTAATGGCTTAATAATGACGCCTATTATTGAGGGTGGTGATGTAGTTGAGCCATTATCAGAGCGTGTATTGGGTCGTGTAGCAGTTAATGATATTTTGGATGCTGCTGGTGAAAATGTAATTGTACCTGCTAAAACCCTATTGAATGAATATTGGGTTTCTATATTGGATGAGCAAAGTATTGATCAGGTATTGGTTAGATCTATAATTACATGCGAAAACAGGCATGGAGTTTGTGCTGCTTGTTATGGTCGTGATTTAGGTCGCGGACATCTCGTAAATATCGGTGAAGCGGTGGGTGTTATTGCTGCACAATCAATCGGTGAGCCTGGTACTCAGTTGACTATGCGTACATTCCACATTGGTGGTGCGGCTTCGAGATCTGCAGCTATTAGTAATGTACAGGTTAAGTCTGCTGGTACAGTACGATTGAATAATCTCAAATCAGTAATAAATCGTGAAGGTAATTTAGTTGCTGTTTCAAGATCTGGTGAAGTCGGTGTTGTTGACGATTATGGTCGTGAAAGAGAGCGCTATAAGATTCCATATGGTGCAGTGTTTTCAGTTCAAGAAGGAACTAAAATAAATGCTGGAGACATAATCGTAACCTGGGATCCTCATACGCATCCAGTTATCACAGAAGTAGATGGTGTTGTTGAGTTAATACATTTTGTTGATGGTGTAACTGTACAGAAGCAATCTGATGAAGTAACTGGTTTAAGTTCTTTAGTTGTAACTGATCCTAAGCAACGTGGTTCGGCAGGTAAAGAATTGCGTCCGATGGTTAAGTTACTTGATAATGAAGGTAATAATATATATTTACCTGGTACTGAAATTCCTGCTCAATATTTCTTACCTGCAGGTGCGATTGCTGGTATTAAAGATGGTGGTGAAGTTAAGGTCGGTGATGTACTAGCAAGGATTCCACAAGAGTCAAGTAAGACAAGGGATATTACCGGTGGTTTACCACGTGTAGCAGATTTATTTGAAGCGCGTAAAACTAAAGATCCTGCAATACTTGCTGAAACAAGCGGTACGATTTCATTTGGTAAAGAAACCAAAGGAAAGCAGCGTGTCATCATAACTGATGTTGCTGGTGAACAAGTTGAGACATTGATTCCTAAGTGGCGACATATTACTGTTTTCGAAGGTGAATATGTAGAAAAAGGCGAGACCATTGCTGAAGGTGAATTAACACCCCATGATATTTTAAGATTAAGAGGAATTGAAGAGCTTGCGAATTACTTAGTTAAAGAAATTCAGGATGTATATCGTTTGCAAGGTGTTAAAATCAATGATAAGCATATTGAAGCAATCATACGTCAAATGCTTAGAAAGGTAGAAATTACAGCTTCTGGAGATACTTCATTCATTAAAGGTGAGCAAGTAGAACGCGCTGCTATGAGGTTCGAAAACGAAAGAATTGAATCTGAAGGTAAAATACCAGCAAGTTATGAATCAATTTTATTGGGTATTACTAAAGCTTCATTGGCTACTGAATCATTTATAAGTGCTGCATCATTTCAAGAGACTACGCGCGTATTAACTGATGCTGCAGTACGAGGTTTAAGCGATAGTCTCCAGGGTTTGAAAGAGAATGTAATTGTGGGTAGATTAATACCGGCAGGAACAGGTTTGGCATATCATGAAAATAGAAAAAATAGATTGACTCAATACAAATCAACTGAAGTAGAAGAGGTTGTAAGTCCTCTCGATGCAGGCGATGTTGAGGAAGCATTAAAGCAAGCGTTAAGTATTTAAGTTGAATTGGATAAAAAGTAAATTTAAATTGACCTCGTTGCTAAAAGTGGGTATTATGCTCTGCTCACATGAGTCATTGCATTAAATACAGCTTAAATAATTAAGTCAGAGTTTATTTGTGATCTCTGACTAAATAATTAACTGTTAGTAAATAGAAAATTGGAGTAATCAAAGGTATGGCCACGATCAACCAGTTAGTTCGTAAGCCTCGTGCTAAAAAAGTAGAGAAAAGTAATGTTCCTGCATTAGAGGCTTGTCCTCAGCGCAGGGGTGTTTGTACTCGAGTTTATACTACCACGCCTAAAAAGCCAAACTCTGCTCTACGTAAAGTTGCGAGAGTTCGCTTAACAAACGGGTCTGAAGTAAGTAGCTATATCGGAGGCGAAGGCCATAATCTTCAAGAGCATTCCGTGGTTCTTATAAGAGGTGGTAGGGTTAAAGATTTGCCTGGTGTTCGATATCACGTTGTTCGTGGTAGTTTGGATGCGTCAGGTGTAAGTAATCGTAAGTGCGGTCGCTCCAAGTATGGAACGAAACGACCTAAAAGTTAATGCAAAGTTGGTGATAAATGTCTAGAAGAAGAGTTGCTACAAAAAGAGAAATAATCCCTGATCCAAGATTTGGAAGCATTATGCTAACTAAGTTTATGAATATGATTATGGAAAGTGGCAAGAAATCAATTGCTGAAGGTATTGTTTATGGTGCCTTGCAAGTTATTGAAGATAAGGGTCATGCGGAACCATTAGAAGTTTTGTCTAAAGCTTTAGAGAATGTTCAGCCAAGAGTTGAAGTTAAATCTAGAAGAGTAGGTGGAGCAACCTATCAAGTTCCTGTAGAAGTAAGGCCGTCAAGAAGAATGGCGTTGGCAATGCGCTGGTTAATAGACGCTTCTCGTAAGAGAAATGAAAGGAATATGTCTTCTAAACTTGCTGGCGAACTAATGGATGCTTTCGAAAGCAGAGGTTCGGCCGCTAAAAAACGTGAAGATACACATAGAATGGCTGAAGCAAATAAAGCTTTTTCACATTATCGTTGGTAAGTTAAGTTCATGTTGGTTAGTTACTAGTGAGGAAAACACCAATTGAGAGATACCGTAATATAGGTATCATGGCTCATATTGATGCAGGTAAGACAACTACAACTGAAAGAATTCTATATTATACGGGCGTATCACATAGAATTGGAGAAGTTCATGATGGCTCTGCAACTATGGATTGGATGGAACAAGAACAAGAGCGTGGAATAACCATTACTTCTGCAGCTACAACATGTTTTTGGTCTGGAATGAAAAAACAATTCCAAGAACATAGGATCAATATAATCGATACGCCCGGTCATGTTGATTTTACAATTGAAGTTGAGCGTTCTTTAAGAATTTTAGATGGTGCGTGTGCAGTATTTTGTGCTGTTGGTGGTGTCGAGCCACAATCTGAAACTGTATGGCAGCAAGCAAATAAATATAAAGTACCTAGATTGATTTTTATCAACAAGATGGATCGAGTTGGTGCAGATTTTTATAGAGTAATTGAACAAATAGAAACTAGATTGTATTGTAAACCATTGCCTATGCAGATTCCAATTGGGTCTGAGGACGGTTTTATTGGTTTAGTCGATTTAATAACTATGAAAGCAGTTTATTGGGATGAATTGACTTTAGGTCTTTCATTTGAAGAATTAGAAATACCAGCTGAATTATTAGTGTCCTGTCAGGAATGGAGGGAGCAAATAGTTGAGTTAGCTGCTGATGCAAATGAAGATCTAATGGAAAAATATCTTCTAAGCGGTACACTATCTGTGGAAGAGATAGTCGAAGGAATACGTATTCAAACAATAGCGAATAAAATTGTACCGGCATATTGTGGTTCGGCCTTTAAAAATAAGGGTGTACAAGCTCTTCTTGATGCAGTAATTGAATATCTGCCATCTCCATTGGATAAAAGATCTATTGTAGGTGTTGATCAAAATGATCAATCAATAGAAAGGTTAGCAAAAGATGAAGATTCATTTTCTGCATTAGTTTTTAAAATAGCTGCTGATCCCTTTGTTGGAACATTGTCTTTTTTTAGAGTATATTCAGGCAGCTTAACAGTTGGTGATACAGTTTTTAATTCTATTAAAAACAAAAAAGAACGAATTGGACGTATTGTACAAATGCATGCCAATGCCAGAGAAGATGTAAAAAATGTTTATGCTGGTGATATAGCTGCAGTCATTGGATTAAAAGATGTTACTACTGGAGATACGCTTTGCGCTATGGATTCGGTTGTAATTCTTGAGCGTATGATTTTTCCGGAACCTGTTATTAGTGTTGCAGTTGAGCCGAAAACTAAAGCTGACCAAGATAGAATGACTGTTGCTCTTTCTAAG
The DNA here is from genome assembly GCA_903934035.1 of uncultured Methylococcaceae bacterium. Lineage (GTDB taxonomy): Bacteria > Pseudomonadota > Gammaproteobacteria > Methylococcales > Methylomonadaceae > Methylobacter_C. The sequence continues at coordinate 956 of CAIZMK010000077.1, read as the reverse complement.
TTAGCACAAGAAGATCCATCATTTCGTGTTAGCACAGATGAAGACTCTGGACAAATTATTATTTCAGGTATGGGTGAGCTTCACCTCGAAATAATTATAGATCGCATGAAAAGGGAGTTTAATGTAGATGCTCGGGTTGGTGCTCCACAAGTTGCTTATAGAGAAACTATTGGCAATAAAATAGAGCATGAAACTAAATTTATACGACAGGCAGGAGGTCGTGGGCAATATGCGCATATATGGTTAAGGATTGAACCGCAAGAACAGGGGGCTGGGTATTTATTTATTGATGAAGTAGTGGGAGGAGTGGTACCAAAAGAATATATTTCCTCTGTCGATAAAGGAATACAAGAGCAATTGAAAAGTGGTGTACTAGCTGGTTATCCTGTAGTAGATGTTAAAGTTACTATATTCGATGGTTCGTTCCACGATGTTGACTCTAACGAAGTAGCATTTAAAATTGCCGGATCTATGTGTTTTCGTGAAGGCGTAAGAGAAGCAAGTCCAATTTTATTGGAGCCTATAATGAAAGTAGAAATAGCAACGCCAGAAGACTTTATGGGGGTTGTTGTTGGAGATATTAATAGGCGACGAGGTGTTGTTCATGGAATGGAGGATACGCCGTCAGGTAAAACAGTAAGTTGCGAAGTTCCGTTATCAGAAATGTTTGGTTACGCTACTGATTTACGATCAGCTACACAGGGGCGAGCAACATATAGTATGCAGTTTGAAAAATACAATGAAACGCCTGCTCATGTGGCTGGTGCTATTATAAAGAAATCTTCATAAAATTGATTAACACAAGGTAATGAATCATGGCCAAAGAAAAATTTTCACGTAGTAAGCCGCATGTAAACGTAGGTACCATTGGTCACGTTGACCATGGTAAAACAACTCTTACAGCTGCATTAACAACAGTAATGGCAAAATTGCACGGTGGTGCTGTTAAGGCATTT
>CAIZMK010000076.1 GCA_903934035.1 uncultured Methylococcaceae bacterium | reverse complement strand
ATTATAAAAACAACTTAATACCCAAATTAATTTTTATTCCTATGGTTACGGGCGTTACGTTTTTAATAACGATATTTATGTTGTTTTAAAAGTTGAATTTGCGGTTGTATAAATCATCCAATGCAATGATGTTGATACAAGTGGCCCAATATGAAATATAGGGAGTACTTGGCGAGGCTTGTCTAGGTTCGAAAAGCCTCATGGGCTTGCCCCTATAGAGAGCTATAGGGGCAAGCTATCGAGACTGTGAAAGTAATACGACTTTAGCTTCCCCCTTTGAAAAAGGGGGATCGAGGGGGATTTTATTAAGTCATAGGTTATTGATATTTAATAATAATTTTTTAATAGATCAAATCTCCCCTAACCCCTCTTTGCTAAAGAGGGGAATAAAAAGAATACTTTCACAGTCTCTATCGTGAGGCGCATTAAATTATGGTGATGCGCTTCACTATCGTTCAGTACATCCTATTTGTACGGGTTTATTATTACCCGAACTATTAACACACCCTTAGTTACCGATTATCTTTAATTTGCACCATGCCATCAAGGATTCTAGTGGGATAGCTATGGATATCTTCGTAAGCTGGGGCTGATTTGACGGCACCTGTTTTAATGCAAAAACGCGCACCATGACGGGGGCAGATGATTTCATCTCCGTCTAATTCTCCGCTGGCGATTTCTGTACCATCGTGCGAGCAAACATCCTCAATGGCAAAAAAGTTATCTTCTATTTTAAAGATGGCGACGTCAGTGCCATCAACATCTATTACACTGTTCTCGCCATTCATCAGGGCATTTTCATTAAAAACATTTATCCATTCAGACATGATTTAATCTCTATTTATTTAAAGTAAACATCATAACGCATTAGTTTTCCTTGAAAACTTTCTGTAGGCTTGCCGCCTAAGGGTTCTGCATAATCAGGGCTTTTTACCACCACACGTTTTCCACAGGCCGCTAAAGCTGCAGTAAATAGTTGTTCTTTATCTTCATCGTCACCCAATAAATCGCGCAATATGGTCATGGACTTTTTAGCTAAGGCCGACTTCTTACGTTTGGGAGGGAACATAGGATCCAAATAAATACAATCGGGAGGAGCATCTAAATTGGCTAATAATTCGATGGCATTACCGTTTAATAATGAAGGAGGTTGTAGGTTGAGGTTTTGCATCCAATTGATTTGCGCTAGGCGTTGAAAGCCATCGGCCAGTAATTCGGACATAATGGGCGAGCGTTCAATGCAGATGAGTTCATAGCCCATGCGGAAAATATGTAGGCTATCTTGTCCCCAGCCGGTGGTTGCATCGACGACGGTTTTGGTTTTTCGTCCTAGTGCTTGCGCTAAAGCCCCTTGTTTTGGGGCTGGCCAAGAGCGTTGCTCGCCATGACGTGGTTCTATATCTACTATTAAGCCACCTTTTTTAAGGAGTTCTTGATCGAGTAGTTTTAAACAGCCATCACGCCAGCTTAAAAAGAAGGCTTCGTTTTGGTCAAAACCTGCTACAGATGAGTCTCTAAGCGGGACTTTCAATCGCTCTGCTAACAGTTGATACGGTTGGCTATCACCCTGTCCAGAGTAGAGTACTGCAAGTTTTCCGGTGTAATGTTGCACGAGCGATACAGTGCTTTATTCAGTAGAAATCGATTGTTGTTCGTTTTTTAAAGCAGCATCTAAAGTATGCCAAGCTAAGGTGGCACATTTAACTCGAGCAGGATATTCACGAACGCCGGCCAATACCGCAAGTTTGCCTATGGCTTCCAGATTAAAATGCTCATCTTTACCGGTGGTCATTTCATGAAACTGTTTGAACAACTCTTCAGCTTCGGCTTCTGTTTTGCCTTTAATAATCTCTGTCATTAACGATACAGAAGCTGTAGAAATAGCGCAGCCAGAACCTTGAAAGCTAGCTTCTTCAATAACATCGCCGTTTATTTTTAAAAACAGAGTCAGTCGATCACCACACAAAGGATTAAAGCCTTCGACCTTGCGGTCTGCGCTTTCCATGACCCGAAAGTTGCGTGGATTACGGTTGTGGTCAAATATAACCTCTTGATAGAGGTCTCGTAAATCATCAAACATTAGCCAAATACCTCAATTAAAGATGTTATGCCGTTCATTAATACATCAATTTCTGCTTTGGTATTATACATGGCAAATGATGCTCTGGCAGTTGCAGGGACTTCATAAAAATCCATGACCGGCATCGCGCAATGATGTCCAGCGCGTATAGCGATACCCAAACTATCAAGCATCGTGCCTATGTCGTGCGGATGAATTTTATCTAGCACAAAGGAAAGGATTGCTCCTTTATGTTCAGCTTCACCAATAATACGCAGTCCTTTAATGGCAAGAGCTTTTTCTGTGGCATAGGCCAGTAATTCAGCTTCATGAGCGGCGATGTTGTCCATGCCAATGGTGTTCAAGTAATCTATCGCTGCGCCCAAACCAATAACACCAGCTATGTCAGGTGTGCCGGCTTCAAATTTGTAGGGCAGAGTATTGTATTCGGTTTCTGCAAAAGTGACTTTTCGAATCATATCGCCGCCACCTTGATAAGGAGGCATGGCTTCTAAGAGCGCTTGTTTTCCATAAAGCACACCAACACCCGTTGGGCCATAAAGCTTATGTCCTGAAAAAACATAAAAGTCACAATCTAGTTCTTGTACATCAACAGTCATGTGAGGTATAGCTTGAGCACCGTCTAGTAATACCGGAATGTTTTTAGCATGAGCGGTGGCAATAATCTGTTTTACTGGATTTATGGTGCCTAAGGCATTAGACATGTGTACGACAGAAACTAATTTGGTTTTAGCGTTTAATAGCTTTTCGAACTCTTCATAGATAAGTTCGCCTTGCAGGTTAATGGGGGCCACTTTTAAAATAGCGCCTGTTTGTTCGCATAACATTTGCCAAGGCACAATATTAGAGTGATGCTCCATGGCGGTAATGATGATTTCATCACCTTTTTGGATGTTGGCTTTGCCGTAAGTTTGTGCAACCAGATTAATCGCTTCGGTAGCGCCTTTCACAAAAATGATCTCTTTATCGCTGCGAGCATTGATAAAGTCTTTTACCTTGGTGCGAGCACTCTCAAAAAGATCTGTAGATCTCACGCTCAAAGTATGAACGCCACGATGTACATTGGCATAATCATGGCTGTATAAATGAACAATACTGTCAATAACCGTTTGTGGTTTGTGACAAGTGGCGGCATTATCTAAATAAACCAAAGGCTTGTTACGTATTTTTTCGGCAAGAATAGGGAAGTCCTGCCGAATTTTGTCTACATCAAATCCTGTCATAACCATTCCTTATTGACGCCCTCTTGAGGAAAGCGAATTAATACTTGTTCTAATGCTTGATCATGCAAGCTTTTGATTTTAATTTTATCGACCATTTCATTAGCGAAAGCGAAGGTCAGCATATTACGTGCAGTTTCTTCATCGATACAACGCGATTGCAGATAAAAAATAGATTTCTCATCCAATTGCCCAACCGTAACACCATGTGCACATTTGACATCATCCGCGTAAATTTCCAACTGTGGCTTGGTATCGGCTTCGGCATCGTTCGATAACAATAAGTTGCGATTATTCATTTGTGAATCTGTTTTTTGTGCATCTTCAGCAACGATAACGCGCCCTTGAAATACGCCTCTGGCTCTATCATCCAACACACCTTTATAAAGTTCACGACTAATGCCGTGCGGCTTTAGATGATTGATGCGGGTATGGTTGTCGATATGCTGACGGTTAATACCTAAATATAAACCGTTTAATTCACATTCGGATGCCGTGTCCAAATCTGTATGGATATCACTGCGTGCTAGCAAGCCGCCAAAGGCGAAATTATGATGAGTAAAACGCGCGTCTTTGGCTTGTTTTACATAAATGCCACCGAAATGATAGGCTTTATCAGATTCACATTGCATTTTATACAAGGTGACATCAGCATTACAGCCTACAAAAACCTCTGTGACGGTTGCTGATAAATAGGCCGCATCCATACCGACAAACGTTTCTATAACTTTAATATCTGCCATGTCTTCAGCGACTATTACTGTGCGTGTCGTGGCTAATGCATCGTTTTGAGTGCTCAAGTGTAAAACTTGCACGGGTTTTTCTAAAATCAGTTTGGTTGGAACATGAACAAATAAGCCATCAGTAAACCATGCGGTGTTAAAAGCAACAAAGCTATGTTCGTCGTTATTAACGGCTTGGTTAATATAGCGTTCTAGGTTATCCGGCTGTTGTGCCAAGGCATCTGCCATACTCATGATAGTAACCGTTTCTGGCAGACCTTCTAATGCGGAGAGCTCTGCACAAAAGTGACCATCAATCAGCACAACAGACCACGCATCGGCTAATTGATACTTTGATAAAAGTTCTTTAGAGACGGTTTCTTGCACTTTTCCGATGACTGATGGCGCAAACAATTTCTTTTCAATAGCCGAAACATTGGTATAACGCCATTCTTCTTCACGTAGTGATGGAAAGCCGAGTGCTGAGAATTTGCTTAAGGCCTCTTGTCTTAAGGCCGTTAACCAAACTAAGTTTTGCCCCGGCAATGTTGGCGCTATTGTTGGATATTCTGCCGTATAACGGCTTGCTATTGCCGTCGTCATTAAATTGCTGCCTTGCTATCTTCAACCCAACTATAGCCTTTTTCTTCAAGTTCCAGGGCGAGTTCAGCGCCACCTGACTTAACAATCTGACCATGCGCTAAGACATGAACAAAATCAGGTTTGATGTAATCCAGTAAGCGTTGATAATGAGTGACCATGACAAATGAACGATCAGCCGCACGCAAAGAATTAACACCTTCTGAGACTATTTTTAAAGCATCAATATCTAAGCCTGAATCAGTTTCATCTAAGATGCATAATTTAGGTTCTAGTATGGCCATTTGCAGGATTTCATTACGCTTCTTTTCACCGCCAGAAAAACCTTCGTTGACAGCGCGATACAAAAACTTCTCATCCATTTCCAGTAAACGCACTTTATCTTTAACCAGCGTTAAAAAATCCATAGCATCGACTTCGGGCTGGCTATGATGTTTACGTATCGAGTTAAGTGCGGCTTTTAATAAATAAATATTACTGACGCCGGGGATTTCTACAGGATATTGAAACGCAAGAAATACACCCTCACGCGCTCTGATTTCCGGTGCCATTTCCAGTAAATCTTTGCCTTGATAAGTGACCGAACCACCCGTTACAGTATAACCTGCCTTACCTGACAAGATATGCGACAAGGTACTTTTACCAGAGCCGTTAGGTCCCATAATGGCATGAATTTCGCCTGGCTTAATCTCAAGATTAATGCCTTTAAGAATCTGTTTGTCATTGACGTTAACGGTTAAATTTTTAATACTGAGCATGAATGTTCCAATGGTTTTTGAGTGGCCGTAGCCGTGTCAATTTTAATATCTAAGCCTCACGATTAAACGTGAGGGTCTAGCAGGTGATTGTTATTTTAAAAATAGTTTATGGTCTTATAAAACTTTGTTTTAACTATGTTTTTAAGCTTTTTCGATGTGAGTTAATTGGTTGTGACTTCGAACCCCATCATTGACTCTATATTTCTGAGCTTAAATCTTGTCTTAACCCACAGAACCTTCCAAGCTTAAGCCCAACAATGCCTGAGCTTCAACAGCAAACTCCATGGGCAATTCTTTAAACACTTCCTTACAAAAACCATTGACGATCATTGACACAGCGTCTTCGGCTGACAAGCCCCGTTGTTGACAAAAAAATAACTGGTCTTCGCTGATCTTGGACGTGGTTGCTTCGTGTTCGACCTGCGCTGAAGGTTGCTTAACTTCGATATAAGGAAAAGTATGAGCGCCGCACTGATCGCCGACTAATAAAGAATCACACTGTGTGTAATTACGTGCGTTCTCAGCGCTCTTTAATACTTTTACTAAGCCTCTGTATGTGTTTTGTGCTTTACCTGCTGAGATGCCTTTTGAAACAATCGTACTGCGAGTGTTTTTGCCAATATGGATCATCTTGGTGCCGGTGTCGGCTTGCTGATAATTATTGGTTAAGGCGACTGAATAAAATTCACCGACAGCATTGTCACCCGTTAAAACGCAGCTAGGATATTTCCAAGTAATCGCTGAACCAGTTTCTACTTGAGTCCAGGAGACTTTGGAATTATCACCTCGGCAATCAGCGCGTTTAGTGACAAAGTTGTAAATACCACCTAAGCCGTTTTTATCACCGGGATACCAGTTTTGCACAGTGGAATATTTAATGGTGGCGTCTTTCATGGCCACCAATTCAACTACTGCGGCATGGAGTTGATTTTCATCGCGCATCGGTGCTGTGCAGCCTTCAAGATAAGAAACATGACTCCCTTCATCGGCAATAATTAAAGTGCGTTCAAATTGTCCGGTATTAGCGGCGTTGATTCTAAAATAAGTCGATAACTCCATCGGGCAACGCACGCCTTTGGGGATATAAACAAATGAACCATCCGTAAAAACCGCAGCATTGAGCGCAGCAAAATAATTGTCGGTATGAGGTACAACCGAGCCTAAATATTCTTTGATTAATTCCGGATGTTCTCGCAAGGCTTCAGAAATAGGGCAGAAAATAACACCTGCATCTTTAAGCTTACCTTTGAAAGTGGTCGCTACTGAGACACTATCAAAAACCGCATCCACGGCGATACCGGCTAAGCGTTCTTGTTCATCTAAAGGTATGCCTAGTTTTTTATAAGCTTCTAAAACTTGAGGATCAATTTCATCCAAACTCTTAGGGCCGTCTTCTTTACGTTTAGGCGCAGAATAATAGCTGATGGCTTGATAATCAATAGGATCAAACTTAACGAATGCCCACTCAGGAGATTTCATGGTTTGCCAATGCCTGAAAGCTTTTAAACGATACTCCAACATAAACTCAGGTTCATTTTTCACTTTAGACAGTTTATGAATAACATCTTCATCTAAGCCAATAGGAAAGGTATCGGTTTCTAATTCAGTTACAAAGCCTTGTTTGTATTCCTGATTGATTAGATTGTTTATTTCTTGTGCGCTTGCTGACATAAAAACTCTTTAATTTAACGATATAAACTGGCGACGGGAATCAGAACTTCTTGTTTCCAAGCGAGATCTTGGGAGCGTGTAGGGCGGATCATGTCCGCTAAAGTCACTGATTCTAGGGCATTATGAATGGTCTGATTAATTAAGTTCCAGTTGCCACGAATTTCACAGCCAGAGGCTTGTTCACAGCCTTGTTGAGATATGCTGCATTCGGTAAGTGCAATTGGACCTTCTAGAGCGCTGATAACCGCAGCGATACTTATTTCTGTGGGTGTTCTGGCGAGTTCATAACCACCTTTAGCGCCCCGAGTTGAAATAAGTATCTTGGCATTGACCAATAGTTTTAGTATTTTACTCACCGTAGGTAAAGCAATTCCAGTAATAGAAGCTATTTCCATCGCGGCATGCATCTGAGCATTATCTCTCGCCATAAAGCTTAAGATGACTGTTGCATAGTCCGTTAGTTTGCTGAGTCGTAACATTCCCACCTCTAAATAATTGAGGACTATTCTAGTACTATTTAATTCTGGAGTAAAGTTCTTGGTTATTGTGAGGTGAGGCTAGCAACATAAGGCGGGACAGTTTAGGGTGACCGTTCACTTTTAGACAGGGCTCTTTTAGGAGCAGGCGAAAGAGGAAAGGCAAAAGGCGAAGTCTATCACCTGTTCTGCCGTAAGTTGCTAGCTGTAGGCCGGAATAAGGCTTTTCGAGCGTAAGCGAGTAAAGTGTTTCCGGCATAGGCACTCGAATTGCTGGGATTCCGCTTTCGAGACTGTGAAAGTATTCTTTTTATTCCCCCTCTTTAGCAAAGAGGGGGTAGGGGAGATTTGATCTATAAAAAAATTATTATTAAATATCAATAGCCTATGACTTAATAAAATCCCCCTCGAT
>CAIZMK010000075.1 GCA_903934035.1 uncultured Methylococcaceae bacterium | reverse complement strand
GAAACATGGTTAGCTGATCATATTTAAAATGACAGGTTTTATTGCCCAGTAAAACATGAAAAATCTAACCAACCAAAGGCCTTAATTAAACGAGGCCTTTTTTGTATTAATTGTTGCATAAGTCATCGCATGTAATAAGATTGAATTATAGGGTGCTGCCAACAGTTAAGGGCTATTAGTCTGTGGGATTGGCTTTAGCCACGAACTCGTGGCTAAAGCCAATCCCACAGCAAACTGAACTCCACTAATTGTGAGTAATAAACCAGTACAAGGAAAGTGCAAAAATTTTTGCAACGATTAATACCGGTTCATTAACTAACCCAATAAAGCATTATCTTACCCTTATGGACAAACTAACCATCGATTCCTATAACCTTGAGGCGGAACAAGTCGCGAAGTTACATTCTGGTTTAATTCCCACACGCCTTTATTCACTCATAACTGAGTATTTTACAAAGAATAGACCAACGCTTGATGTGGGTTGCGGTATAGGTCGGGATACAAGTTGGTTAAATCAACAGGGTTATCCTGCATTAGGGGTTGATGCTTCTGAGGGGATGTTAAATCAAGCCCAGCAACGTTACCCAGCATTTAACTTTACAAAAGACACCCTACCCAATCTAAAAAGCCTTAAGGATTTAAGATTTCAGAATATATTATGTTCAGCTGTGTTAATGCATTTAAACAATGAAACGCTAAACATAGCGTGCCTTAGATTAATAAAACTCTTAAATCCAACTGGACACTTGATCATCTCAATTCGTAACACGAAGGCAGACGATCATAGAGAAAATGGCAAGCTGTATGAAGACATTGATATAGCTGAATTTAAGCAAATCTTTATTCAACAACGCTGCCAAATACTTATCGCTGAACAAGAAGTTGAGCCTCTTCGGCAACTGACTTGGTATAATTTTGTCATTAAGAAATAAACAACCCTTGGTTTTAATCTATGACAGAGCGCCCATTGATCTATAACAAACTTGTTAGAGATTTAATCCCCGATCAAATCAAAGAATCTGGTAAACACGCTGACACAGGCACTATTGATCAAGCAGACTTTATTCATTCATTAAAACTCAAACTCATTGAAGAAGTCCACGAGTTATTCCATGCTGATAGTAAAGACGCGGTTATCAATGAATCCGCTGACTTGCTAGAACTGATAGAAACGCTACTCAAGCAACATAACGTTAGTTTTACCGAAGTATTGGATAAAAAAAAGCAAAAACGTGACGCCACAGGCAGTTTTGATACACGACAAATCCTTTATGCTACCTGCACTCAACCAGTCCTCTTTGACAACCAAATTAAAGAACCGCGCTTACCGCAATTACTGACCTTTAACTCAGTAACCGGGTTGGTGGATATTATAAAACGCGAACTGGAAGATGCCGATGCTCTTTATATAGCCTCTGCATTTTATTCAAGAAGTATGCTTAATTTGCTCTTAGATCCGTTTTTAAAATTTATCCAGCGTGGTGGTGAACTAAAACTACTCACCTCCATCATGGGTAACTTTAATAACCCCGCTGACTTAAAACATTTGAGTACCCAGCTAACCGATATTAAAGTAAAAGTCTTTTACCCACTCAATGAATTTGGCAAAGCAGACTTTAATCAAGCGCCACCACCCTTTCATGTAAAAAGCTTTTTATTTACAAAAGCCACCGGCCAACATGCGTTAATCGTTGGATCCTCTAATCTCACTGAATCAGGCTTATCAAGAAATCATGAATGGAATTACTTTTCTAATAGTGAACCTAATCTCGTACTAAAAGATAAACTCTCTGCCTTTCAGTATGCCCTACAAGAATACAATCAATATTGGCAGCAAGCCTCAATTCCTGTAGATGATGACTTTATAGCTGCCTATTTACCTCGTTGGCAAAAAGCGCACGAATTACGCACAAAAGTACGTCATGAAATGGCCATTACTTTTAATACGACAATAGAACCCAGACCGGCACAAATCAAAGCTTTATCGGCACTCGAAGACCGTCGAGCAAAAGGCATTAATAAAACTACCGTGATTGCCGCTACTGGCTTAGGTAAAACCTATCTGGCTGCATTCGACTTCAAACAAAGCGGCATGCAAAGCCTGTTATTTATTGCACATCGAGAAAACATACTCATAAATGCCCTAGAAACCTTTAGAGAAGTAACCCAAGATCCAAACTTTGGCAGTCTCTTATCAGGTAATCAAAAAGCCAATTCAGCTAGTCCATGTTTATTTGCCATGGTGCAAACGCTCTCGCAAACCGACACCTTAGCGCAATACGCAGAAACCGCATTTGACTATATCGTGATTGATGAGTTTCACCATGCTGAGGCTAGTTCCTATCAGCGCCTACTAGATAAATTTAAACCTAAATTTTTATTGGGCTTAACCGCTACGCCAGAACGCATGGATGGCCGTGATGTTTTAAAAATCTGCGATTATGATGTCGCATTCGAAACCCGTTTATTTGATGCTATCAATAACCGCTGGTTAGTGCCCTTTCAATACTTTGCTATACATGACCCTAGCGACTATAAAAGTTTACGCTGGACAAGTCGGGGCTACATAGAAGCCGAACTGGATGAATTATTAATCAATGACACCCGTGCAGAATTAATCTTTAACAACCTGATTAAATTCTTACCCGCCACCGGCAAAATAAAAGCCCTCGCCTTTTGTGCGTCAAAAAGCCACGCCGAATACATGAACAAACAATTTAATCATTTAGGCGCCAAGCTAGGTATTAAATCGGTGTGTTTATTGGCTAAAGACAGCATCGAAGACCGAACCACGGCCATACAACAATTACAAGATGAACAACACGACTTACAAATCATCTGCTCAGTTGACATCTTTGGTGAAGGCATCGACATACCCGCCGTGTCCCACGTATTATTTTTAAGACCCACCCAATCCTTTACAGTATTCTTACAACAATTAGGGCGCGGCTTAAGACAATTACCAGATAAAGACTACTTAGTGGCACTAGATTTTGTCGGCAACTTTAAAAATTCTTATGTCGCCCGATTAGCCATTAACGGCTACACCAGCATTACAGAATACAAACAACAGACTAAAAATAACGTCCCGCAAAAATCACTACCCAATGCCTGCTACATCAGTGCTGATATCCAAGTACAACGCATTTGGGATAAAGAAATTAAACACATACTAAAGCCCAGCAATAAATTTGAAGCCTTACAAGACATGTACCGCGACATGCGCGGCAATCTTGAAGACTCACCCGCACTCATGGACTTTTTTGCAAACCCAGCGAGCCATGACCCTAGCGTGTATATAAAAGAGAAAAAATTCGGTGGCAACTGGTTACGTGTAAAAGCCACCATGGAAGACTTAACAGCCTATGAGGCCGGCTTATTAAATACGCCCGCAGAGAGATTCTTACAACACATTGAATCAGAACTTAGCCCAACAAAATCATACAAAATGGTGGTGTTAAAAACACTCCTTGGACTAAATGACACACATTGGCCAGTAGCCGACATTGCCGAAGGATTCTTACAATACTACCTTAGCAATCAAGACCGGCTAGCTGATTGGGATGAACTAGCAAAAGCAACAGACCCCAAGCAATTTGCACTAAGCAAGGTTATTAGGCATTTAATAACAATGCCTTTAGATAAAATGACTAACACCGGTGGCGAGTTTTTTACACTAGATAAAACCAAGCAAACCTTCAGCATACAAGCCGCTTATGAAGCCTATTGGCAACAGCCAGAATTTAAAACCCTATTAGCCGATCGAGTCGACTTTGCTTTAAGCAAGTATTTTTATCGTAAAGAAACTGGCCTAGCTCTCGCGGATAATTTGAAAGGTTTCGCAGTAGAAATTCCTTATGTCAGTAACCCAAATACTGGTTTTACTGCCGAAATAAAAAATGTTATTGCAACTAACCCCAAGGCAACCGAATGGACTTATAGTTTTGATAAAGCCGGCTACAACGGCACTATGGAATTAGAAATACAAGACGGCGATAGATTTATTGCTTGGACACATACCCAATACAAAGACATTACCCGCTTTCCTGCAAGGATTAAGGCGGCGGCTAGTGCTTTGTATTTT
>CAIZMK010000074.1 GCA_903934035.1 uncultured Methylococcaceae bacterium | reverse complement strand
TAAACAATCGTTTAATTGGTGCAAATATCGTGTCTAGGCTTGCAGGTCAATTCCAAGATAAAGAAAAGTTGCGTTCTTATATTCGTGACATCGTGACTAGCACACAAACGTTTATGCGTTTTAATCAAAGTGAAATTACCACTGCACCTAGTGCGGTGATGGCAGTTATCTTGCCACGATGTGAAGAAGTTAATGCATTCCGTGAAGAGTTAGCAACTTTGTTTGTAAGCAATCAAACACCAGGACTTACAGTTTGCATCGTAGATAGTTCACGCAATTTGAATCAAATTTCGTTGGTTAGTTTTAAATTCGGCTTTCCATTACGTTTTTTACAGCCAGTGCAGTTTTTGAAAGAGAAATACGATTTGCGTTTGCAACAAAATCCTGCTCGCGCAAAACTTGAAGTGCATATTGAAGATCACCCTGCTGATCGCTTGCCTGAATTATACCGTCCTCGCCCTGATCAAATGGGTAATCGAATTTTACCGTTGTATCAATTAGCCATTGGTTTAGATTTATTACAATTACAACTCGATACTGCAACTAATAAACAGCGCTGGCGTTTAGAAACTATTGATTTAGATGGTTTGCCAGAATATCACTTTTATCCGAATGAAGTGGTTTCGTTGCTCGTTAAATCAAATGATGGCAATTCAGTATCTAGTGCTGTATTACAAGATGTTCTAAAAGGAGCAACAGAAGATCAAGTTTTCTATCTTGAAAAGGCTGTGAATTTAATCCTTAAGTCTGAAATCTATGAAGTCGCAAATGCACGCGATGCTTTGAAAGCAAAATTGCGTGACCAGTTAGGCATTGTTTTATCCAACCGAGATAACAATGCTGAAGACGCCTTTTATATAAAATTGCGTGAAAGTACTAAAACATCAATCGCTATGATTGACGGTTTAATTTGATTTTTTTTAGGAGATTTAAGAAATGGCAAGATCGAAATGTAAAAACGTTAATTGTGATGCAGCAATGCGTAGTGAATTTATTGAAATTCCACAAGATGGTAAATGCCCAGATTGTGGAAAGCCTATGCAGCCTGAAGGTGCATCTGCAAATAGTGCGACTGATATGGCTCGTAAAAAAAGAATGCAAACACTTATTATTGGTGGTGCGGTTACCCTAGTCATCCTAGTCGGCGGAGGCTTGGCTTGGCTGCTTATGGGTAACAATTCATCGTCAGTTAATGTTCCTGAAGAAAATGCTATTAGTATGTCTGAAATGATCGATGCTAAGTCACTGCCTGCTTCACCACCATCTGTTGAAACACCACCAACTTTACCAGTAGAGCCTGTTGAAAAAGTAGTGCCTGTAGCACCCGTTCCAACAACGACATCTCTAGATTCTCAAGAACACATTAAGCAAGCAATGATGTATGTTACGCTCGCAAAAGCTAATCCGACTACAAGCACTGAAAATATCAAAAATGCTTTAGCTGAATTCGATGTCGCTGTAAAACAAGAAGAAACGCAAGGGCATTGTTTTGCTAAGGCTTACATGAATCGCGGTCTTGCATATTGGTTGGATAAGAAACTAAATTTAGCTGAAAAAGATTTAGTCAAAGCAAGTGAATGTGATGCTAAGGACCCTATTATTTTTTACAATTTGGCTAGTTACTATTCGGCAACTAATAAAGCTGATTTAGCACTCGACCCTCTAAATAAAGCTTTAGATTTAGGCTTTAAAGATTGTGATATTTTACGTAAAGACTCTGATTTAAATAATCTACGAAAAATGCCTGAATTTAAAAGAGCATTAGAGCAGCATTCATTATTTTGTTTAAAATAATTTTAATTTAACAAAAGGAAATATAAAGTGATTAATTGTCCAGCATGCAACACCATGGTTCAAGAAGATGCGGCTTTTTGTAATAGCTGCGGGAAGGATTTAAGAAAATCTAATAACTTCGTATCTAAGAACGTCGAAAGTAACAATGGCTTAGAAATTAGTGCAATGACTTGGTTAAAGATTACCTATATTGCTCACATAATAGGTATAGTTTTCCCACTCGGTCATTTGGTCGGAATTATTCTCACGATGCTTAAAAAGAGTGAATCTAAAGGTGATGCATTTATTACTGACCACTATTCCTATACTTTTAATACGGCTGTCAAAGGTGCAATTGGGTTTGGGATTTGTATGGTCATTTGGGTAGTAGGAAGTATTGTACTTATTGGGCCATTAATTGGTGGAGCCCTTATGTTTTGTATTTGGGTTTGGACAATCGTTAAATACGTTAAAGGTTGGATGAAGTTTGATAATTTAGAGCCGATTAATTCATAAGAAATTAAGCCCATAGGTTGGAGTAAGTGATAACGAACCCCAACGCAACACCCGATATGTTGGGGTTCGCGTTGCTTCACCCAAACCTACAACACCTTAACTTTTGGCAGCTAGATAGGGCGGGCAAACGATAACGCTCTTTGCACACCCGTGTGACGCAATAGTAAAAGTTTACAGCTAGTAGCCTCGATGAAGTAAAACAGAATCGAGGAGGTTATAAACGTAGCTTGGGGTGAGTTTGCTAACCTCGGTCTACGAGCTAAATAGAGCTTTCAAAATTGTAAGAAATTCTAAAAACCTAAGTATTATCGATGAATGACCCGCAACATAAGTTGCGGGTACACTTTTAACTAAGTAGCTTACTTAAATGAAATGCGAGTAAAGGGCCGACCCTGTCGGTTACGCTATCCCTACCCAGTTTTTGTTATTGGGTTTCTCGCGAAAAACGAATGAATAAATGTATTGTTATTTTTGCTATAACATCAATGCTCGTAACGGGTTGTGCAACGAAAGCTAATTATCAAGAAGCTTTTGCTGATAAAGAAGCTATTAGTGGCAGCAGCCAAGTTATTGCAGCGCCAGCTGATGTGATTTTTGATGCAGCCTTAGAAGTGACCAGTCAGCAAGGCTTTAATGTCGATGCCGTCGATCCTAAAGGTCGTGTGTTAGCCGTCACCAAAGAAATTCAAAATAATGAAGACCAAGAAATCTCTCATACTATTAAATCAACGGTAACAGTCATTCCGGTTTCAGAACAACAAGCACGCGTGATGTTGTCAGCTAATCAGATTACCGAGTTGCATAAAAAATCAACAGTATGGTTTCACCTGTTGTGGGTATTGCCGCTATTTCCGTACGACACTGAATACACCACCGTGGTGACTGACCGTGGCACGGTCCACGAGCCAGAATTTTACTCATCTTTTTTCAGTAAATTGAATCAAAGTGTCGCCGCTAAAAACGAGAAATTGGCTAAAGATAAAGCAAAGGCAGAAAGTGATGTGGCTTTAGCTAGAGGCAAGGAACAAGAAATCGCCATCGCTGCGTTATTTCAAGCTAATGCAGAAGCCGAGGCACAGGCACTTAATGAGCAGCAAATCGCAGCTTTAGCTGAAGAAGAGGCTAGGGCGAAAAAGACCAAAAAACGAGCTGTGCGTAGTAAGAAGTAAGATTTAATAGCTAGCTAGGTAGTGTCGGCAACGCTCAATGCCCGCCACTCAATCGGTAGTGGTGGGCAAACGTTAAAGCTGTTTGCCCATCCGTGTGACGTAATGGTAATGGTTTTCAGTAAGTAGCCTCGATTCCGCTTTCCTACATCGCGGCTACGGATTACCGTCCACCCCACTTTATATAATAGGTTCGAATTATGAAATTAACTAAATGGTTTGTTGTTTTAGGTCTAAGTCTTTCTCTTTTGGGCTGTGGCCATGGCTTTGAAGGCGAATATTCTGCTAAAAGTCCATCACTTGATATCGTCAATGGCTTTGCAAATGCTCTAGGTGTAAACAATGTAGTGGGGTCGCAAAAAATAGTGATAGGATCTGATTATGTTGAGACAGAGGGTAAAAGAGAAAACTATAGCAAAATATTTGTGCGAGAATCGGGTAGTGAAAAATATTTGATATTTAAGTCAGGCGAGAATGAAGAAGCATGGAAGATAGTTGATGATAATACCTTAGTCACTGGTGAAAATACGATTGCTTCAGTGACCTTGAAGCGTATAGACAGCAAAAAATAATTTGATAGTAGCCTCGATGAAGTAAAACGGAATCGAGGCGGTCGTAGTTGTAGGGTGGTTTCGCGGCAGCAAACCGCCGTATACACGCAAGATCAAAAACATTCGAACAAAAAACTTCACGAGGGAGTAGCCAAGTGAGGGTTAGTTTATCACTCCGTTTTTGATGGATTGATCAGCCTTACGGTCGTATGTGATTGATCACAAGGGAGATATAAGTGACTATTATTACTTTAGATGATACGCTTCTCAGCGAAATTATTAATGTCAGACACCAAAAAATGCCCAAGAAACGGTCGTGAAGATTCTAGGTGATTATTTACTGCAAAATAAGCAAGAGCCCTCATTATTTAGCAATTGCGTGTAGTAGATAATTTTTCCGATGAAGACGTGGATGCTTTATTTATACGGAATAGTGACATAGCCTAAAAGTATTATCAAAACTAAAGGATTCAATAGATCATGAACAATACACTAAATACTGAAATTCCAAATCAACTATGGCAACAGGCGCAAGCACTTGTGCAGCAGGGGTGGGCTAGTAATTTACAGGAAGTAGTTAATGAGGCATTGCGCAGGTATCTAGAGTCTCATCAAGATGTGTTAACTGAGTCTTATATCCAAGATGATGTTAAATGGGGATTGCATGGCGAAGACTAATCATTTATTGATTGTCGCTGACGCAGGACCTTTAATACATTTAGATGAGCTTTCGGCACTGGATGTATTAAGCGATTATGCCGCTGTGTTGGTTCCAAATGCTGTTTGCACACCCTACAGCTAGGTCGAGTAATCACATGGGGTAATTTCTTGAGGCTACGACCTATGCTTTTTTTATT
>CAIZMK010000073.1 GCA_903934035.1 uncultured Methylococcaceae bacterium | reverse complement strand
GAGGGGGATTTTATTAAGTCAATAGGTTATTGATATTCAATAATAATTTTTTAATAGATCAAATCTCCCCTAACCCCTCTTTGCTAAAGAGGGGGAATAAAAAGAATACTTTCACAGTCTCAATACGCCCCTACGGTGTTTTTTATCGTTTTCACGCCGATAAGAAACTTGTGTAGATACCTATGGCTAAAGAGGGGAAATAAAAATAATAATTTTACAGTCTCTTTACGGTATTCCGCTCAATCAACTGAACTAAGGTCGCGCCAAATCACCTGAATAATATCTTCATCTTCTAATTTTATAGCGGTTAGTCTTGCTTCAACCAGCACTTCAGAACCATCCGCACGTAGATGTAACCATTCAAAACTTTGGGAGCCTGTTTTTTGAGTGGCTTCGTTAATAATCTTGGCTTTATCATCAGAACGCTGACCATCTGGTTGTAAGGCCGGTGAAATATCACTAGGCAGTTTATTCAATAAACTCTCTTTGTAGGGGTGGCCAAGAAACCTAACGGCAGCGGTATTGCAATCAACAATACGACCTTGCTTGATTACTAACATAGGATCGGACATCTTATCAAATAGCAGGTGATAATTACGGTCACTTTTTGGTGCTTTTAGCCATGCGTTATAAGGCCGCCACATATTGAGCCATTCTAGGACGCTAGAAGCTGTCATGGGTTTTGCAATGGCATAGCCTTGAGCGAGTTCACAACCAAATCCCAATAAAATCTTACCCTGTTCGAGGCTTTCAACGCCTTCAGCAATCACTTGTTTGCGCATATCAGTTGCCAATTGAGTGATGTGGCTGACCAACTTAAAGTCTTCGGCAGAATCAGCGATACCTTTTATAAAGCTACGATCAATTTTTAAATTTTTAACAGGTAATTCTTTTAAATGCATGATAGATGAATAGCCAGTGCCAAAATCATCTAAAGAAAAATCCACGCCTATTGCTTTGCATTGTAAAATTACCTCTTTGATTTTGATGGGGTTATCAACAACGATGGTTTCTATAATTTCAAGCACTAAACTACCCGGTTTAAAGTGGGCTAGTTTGTTGATTTCCATTTTTAAATCTTCAACAAAATTTGCTTGCATAAGCTGTCTAGCATCGACATTAACACTTAAAGTGAAACTCATTTCCTGTTTATGCCACTCAGCTAATTGCTTCAAGGCGGTTTTGATAACCCAATTTCCTAATTTAATACCTAAAGGATTATTCTGCACTAAAGGCATAAATCTCGAAGGCCTTAATATCCCCGCCTTATTTTTATTCCAGCGAATTAATGCCTCAAATCCTAATACTTTGCAGGTGCGCATATTAACTATGGGCTGATAGTAGAGTTCAAACTCCTCACGAATTAATCCTAAATTGATGGCTTCAATGGCATTATTACGGGTGACAATCACTTGATCTTGATCAGCTTCAAACAAGTGAAAGCTATTTTTACCAGATTTCTTAGCGACATACATCGCTTGATCTGCTTGAGTCACCAGTGTCTCAGGCTCAATATCACAAGATTCTTTATCACTTGGATATAGCGTTCCCCCAATACTCGCTGAGACACTTAATCTAAGTCCTCTAAGCACTATCTCAGCACAGCAAGCTTTAAGTATTTTAGGAGTCGTGGCATCAAGATCTTGTAGATGTGATAATTCATCTAAAATGATGACAAACTCATCACCGCCTAAGCGGGCGATGGTGTCAGTATCACGAAGAGCCGATTTCATTTTTTGGCTAATCGCCACTAAAAATTCGTCGCCCACATCATGGCCATAATGATCATTAATGCCTTTAAAGCCATCCAAATCAACAAATAACACCGCAATAAAACCACCTCGGCGTTTAACTTGGCTCATGGCATGATTTAATCTATCTAGGAGTAGTGATCGATTGGCCAAGCCCGTTAAATTATCGTAATAAGCTAATTTTTCTAAGTGTTGACGTTTTTTAACCGTAGAAGTCACATCACTCGCAACGGCTACATATCGCTGAGGATTGCCTCGATCATCATAAATAGTCGATATACTGGTCATAAATGTTACGAAGTCACCAGATTTGTGTCGATTAGTTAATTCGCCTCGCCAGTGACCTTGATCAATAATTTGTTGCCACATTTTGGCGTAGAAATCTTTTTTGTGCTTGCCTGATTTAAGGATGCGCACATCTCGACCAATAGCCTGTTCTTTTTTATAACCCGTCACATCACAAAAACACTGATTACAATCTAAAATAATGCCTTTAAGATTGGTGGTATAGATCATTTCATTAGCAACATTTAATGGTGACATAGCCAAAATTTTTGTTGCGGCTTTAGAGTTTCTAAGCTCGGTAATATCAACACAGGATCCAACATAACCGTGAAATTCGTCTGATTCAGAGTGCTGCGGTACACCTTCTGCATTCATCCAGCGATATTCACCATCAGCTCGGCGCAAGCGAAATTCGGTTCTAAACGGCAGGTGTTTATCAAAGCTCGTATTGTAGACTTCCATTAAAGGCTTAAGATCTTCTGGGTGCACGCAATCAGTCCAGCCATAACCCATTGCTTGCTCTAGACTTAGGCCAGTAAATTCTAACCAAGTGTTATTAAACCAGTAACGAAGTTTGTTAGTGTCAGACATCCAAGTCAAAACAGGGGTTTCATTGGCTAAGAATTTAAAGCGATTTTCAGACGCGATTAATTCTGTCTCTAGACGCTTACGCTTTTTAATTTCAATCTTTAATCGATACGTCCAATAGCTAAATAACGCCGTAATAAAAGCCATTAGAATATCGAAACTTATTAAGACCTTGGTTTTATTGTAGCCAGGTTCTAATTGCAAGCTAAACCAATGGTGGGGGATATCATCAATTTCAGTCTGATTAATAGTCAAACTGGCTTTATTCATAATTGATGACAGTTCAGGAAGTTGCTTACTAATCGCGATAGCACGGTTACTACGATAATCTGTTTGTCCTGAAATTTTTAAATCGGATAGACCTTCCTTTTTAAGCCAGTAGTTAGTGGTGGCAATGTCGCCAACATAGGCATCCGCTTGACCTGTTTCAACTAGCCATAAGCCTGAAAGGGCGTCATTAGCCTCAAGCAAATTTATAGAAGGATAATCGCGCTTTAGCCAGTCTTGTATGACATAAGTTTTTTCAACTGCGACCACTTTATCTTTTAATTGCTCTAGGTTATTTACGAGATGCTTGTCTGTATCGACTATAACATTGGGTGAGTTTACATAGGGTTTAAGGAAGTTTAGGTATTTTGTGCGCTCTTCGCTGATGACCACGCCGGCTAGCATATCTACTTCTCCACGTTTAGCCATGTCTAAAATGTCTGCTAGACTAGCGCCAGGCTTAACAATGCTAAAATGAAACCCGAATTTTTGTTCAAGTAGCTTTAAATAATCAGCCGCCATGCCAATAAACTGTCCTTGCTCATCGACCCAATCATAAGGTTGTTTGTTAGGGTTAACCCCCACTCTGATTAAAGGATGCTCTGCTAACCAGCGCTGTTCTGATTCGGTTAAGTCTAGGTGAGTGACTATTTCAAGTGCTGGTTTATTGGTCGTTGTACCCGTGGGCGTTGCGGTGGATTCAGCGTGAGTGACTAATGAAAAACTACTGAATAAAAATACAAATAGCAGTTTCGTCACAAAATGATTAGGGATTAATAGCTTACTAGAAAATGGGAGGGGAGGGCGAATCACAATGCTGTCTCGTGGAGACAGAAGATTTGCTTGCTTGCTTGCTTGCTTGCTTGCTTGCTTAATATTGTAATATTCATTATGGAAAAATGCTAAATTATTTTAGCTGAATTATCTCAAAAAAATAATGGAATAAATTTACAATTAGAGGCATTAATTAGCTTTTATTCGATATTTTATAGTTTTAGAGATTATGTTTCAGAGATAGTGGTTTTATAAATACGGAGTTGTAGGTTGGAGTAAGCGATAACGAACCCTAACGACACGCTCGTTATTTAAATCAAAACTCACGAGTTTGGTTGGTATATCGTTCCCATGCAGAACGTAGGAACGATGTACAGTTAAACCTTTGTAGGCCGGAATAAGGCCATCCAAGCGCAGCGCCGGGTGGCGTTTCCGGCACAGGAGCCTTGCAAATGCCGGAAACACTTTACTCGCTTATGCTCCTAAAGTCTTATTCCGGCCTAGAGCTGAGTTTTATAATGCTATGACCTATAAAGTCTGGTTGTTAGCTTAATATCAAAGTAGTCATGTTTATAGTCATTTGATAGGTTCTTGCTAGAAGAATATTGTTATAAAGATTAAGTCTAGCCTTACTCACTGTAAACGTGTACTGATGCGTTCGGTTTTACAGCCTATTCGTCGTATTTGTTTCCATATCCGGTTGGATTGTCTTCCTACTCGCCGTACTTGAACACCAATCGGGTCAACTCGGCTTCTTATTGCCCCAGTTGCAGGTAAAACACAGCAACTCGGAGGACAAAGTGCGGGAGTTGCAAGCAAAGTTGACGCTATAACGGCTCGATAAGGCTGGCTAGGGCGTTAAGTTGACTGAATCGGTGAGCAAATCCAACGAATCGATGAACGAACAGTCTGTATAGGGCGACAAAGTGCCTGACTTGTTGTTTTGTCGGGGGTAGGTAGAGAGGGCATCCTGCCCTCCTAGCAACGCGCGGCATCCATGCCGCGCCCCTAAGGGCTAATCCCAACAAAACCTGCGGTGCTCGGCGCGGCAAACGAAAGCAAAAAGACTTGACTGCGTAACATCAGATATTAAGCCATAAAAAAGGGTGAATAAATCGACTATTTATTCACCCTTTATAACAAGCAATCTAGTGGTTTAGATTATCTAGGAAGCTCTGATGTACCCATCAAAAACTCATCGACGGCTTTCGCTGCTTGGCGGCCTTCGCGTATTGCCCAGACCACTAATGATTGGCCTCGACGACCATCACCTGCTGCGAATACTTTGTTAACGCTAGTGCTGTATTGTTTTTCGGTGGCTTTAATTTGACCACGTCCATCTAATTCAACACCTAATTGTTTTAACAAGCCTTCATGTACAGGATGTACAAAGCCCATCGCCAGTAGAACTAAGTCAGCATCTAAAGTAAAGGCGCTGCCTTCTTTATCCGACATTTTCCATTGACCACCTTCTTGTTTCCATTCGACTTCTACGGCATTCAAATGAGTAATCACGCCATCTTTGCCAGTTACGCTTTGAGTATTTGCGCTCCAGTAACGATGCTTGATACCTTCATCGTGTGAGGTGGTGGTGCGTAATTTGTTAGGCCAGTTTGGCCAGGTTGTTAATTTGTTTTCTTTTTCAGGTGGTTTAGGCAAAATTTCCAATTGTACAACTGACAATGCGCCTTGGCGTATTGAGGTACCTATGCAATCAGAGCCTGTATCACCACCACCTATGACGACAACATGTTTTCCTTCTGCAGAGATAGCCACGTCTTCTGGGATAGTATCTCCTGCATTACGTTTGTTTTGTTGACGTAAGAAATCCATCGCAAAATGCACGCCTTCGAAATCATTGCGTCCTGCTACTTCTAGGTCGCGGGGTTTTTCTGAACCAACGGCCAATACCACTGCATCGAATTCATCGAGTATTTTTTGTACTGGAATATCGGTACCGATGTTGCTGTTAGGTCTAAAGCGCACACCTTCCGCTTGCATTTGGGCAATTCGGCGGTCGATGTGAGATTTTTCCATTTTGAAGTCAGGAATACCATAACGCAACAAGCCGCCGATACGGTCATTTTTTTCATAAACCACTACATCATGTCCGGCACGCGCTAATTGTTGCGCACACGCCATACCTGCTGGGCCTGAGCCTATAACGGCTACGCGTTTGCCAGAGCGTTGTGCAGGAATTAATGGCTTTACCCAACCCATTTCCCAGCCTTTGTCGATAATAGCGCGTTCTATGGATTTAATGGTGACCGGCTGATCTGTTAAATTCAAGGTACAAGCTGCTTCACAAGGTGCTGGGCAGATACTTCCAGTAAATTCTGGAAAGTTATTAGTGCTATGTAATACCGCTAAGGCTTCTTGCCAGTTGCCGTGAAATACGCCGTCGTTCCATTCAGGAATGATGTTGTTAACAGGACAACCTTGATGACAAAAAGGAATGCCGCAATCCATGCAGCGTGAGCCTTGCTCTGCCATTTTTTCATCGCTAGGTGCGATGGTAAATTCTCGATAATGTTTAATGCGATCACTCGGTGCTTCATAGCTCCGTTCAGTGCGTGCAAGTTCCATAAAACCAGTGGGTTTGCCCATTTTAAATACCTTCTTTAAATAAACGGTTACGCAGTTAGGGAGGCTTGTTCTGCTTGAATTTGTTTAAGTGCTGCACGGTAATCAACCGGCATTACTTTAACAAATAGCGGCAAATAATGCTGCCAATGATCCAATATGTATTGGGCTCTTGGGCTACCAGTATAGCGTTTATGATTTTGAATCATATGTTTTAGGCGTTGAGCATCATGACGAGTCATGTCTGACATTAAATGCACGCGACCATGAGTTTCTAAATCCCCACCTTGATGAGCGATAAGTTCAAGGGTATCGTCTTCTTCTGGTATAGGTTCTAGTTCAACCATAGATAGATTGCACAATTGATCAAAGCTACGTGATTCATCCAATACATAGGCGATACCGCCTGACATACCGGCTGCAAAATTACGTCCAGTTTTACCCAATACGACAACAACACCGCCGGTCATGTATTCGCAACCGTGGTCACCTACGCCTTCAACAACTGCGAGGGCACCTGAGTTACGCACTGCAAAGCGTTCACCGGCAACACCGTTAAAATAACATTCGCCACTGATAGCACCGTATAAAACAGTGTTACCTACGATGATATTTTCAGATGGGTCAATAGGACAGTCTTTAGGTGGATAAATAGCGATACGACCACCACTCATGCCTTTGCCAACGTAGTCGTTGCCTTCGCCTTCAAGTTCGATGCTAATACCTTGCGCCAAGAATGCACCAAAGCTTTGACCAGCAATGCCGGTTGCTTTAATAGCGATAGTGTCTTCAGGTAAGCCTTTGTGGCCATAACGTTTAGCCACTTGGCCCGATAACATAGCGCCGATAGTGCGGTTAACGTTACGAACATGGGTGTTGATTTGAACGGCCTGACCCTTTTCTAAGGCAGGTTGAGCTTCGGCAATTAAGCTATGATCTAATGCTTGGTCTAAGCCATGATCTTGAGTTTCACAATGATAAACCGCTTCGTTGACCTCAGTTTCTGGTCTGTAGAAGATTCGACTAAAGTCTAAGCCATCAGTTTTCCAATGTGATAAGGCGCGTTGCATATCGAGCTTATCAGAACGACCGACCATTTCATTAATAGTACGGAAGCCTAATTTTGCCATCCAGCGTCTGACATCTTCAGCAACCATGAAGAAATAATTGACGACGTGTTCAGGTTGGCCAGTAAAGCGTTTGCGCAATTCTGGGTCTTGAGTAGCAACACCTACAGGGCAGGTATTTAAATGACATTTACGCATCATTAAACAGCCTGAAACGATCAAAGGAGCCGTAGCAAAACCAAACTCATCTGCACCTAATAAAGCACCAATCACTACGTCGCGACCTGTACGCAAGCCACCATCAACTTGCACAGCAATACGGCTACGGAGTTTATTAAGCACTAAGGTTTGATGTGTTTCAGCCAAACCAATTTCCCAAGGTAAGCCCGCATGTTTGATTGAGGTCATGGGGCTAGCACCAGTACCACCGTCATAACCAGAGATAGTGACATGATCAGCATGAGACTTAGAAACACCTGCAGCAACTGTACCTACACCCACTTCAGAAACCAATTTAACACTGATGCGTGCTTCTGGGTTGACGTTTTTCAAATCGTGAATTAGCTGGGCTAAATCTTCAATTGAATAAATATCATGATGCGGTGGTGGCGAAATTAAGCCAACGCCCTGAGTTGAATGACGTACTTTAGCAATGACCGCATCGACTTTATGACCTGGTAATTGACCGCCTTCGCCTGGTTTTGCGCCTTGTGATATTTTGATTTGTATATCATCAGCGTTGACCAAATACTCAGTGGTTACACCGAAACGACCCGAAGCGACTTGTTTGATCGCTGAGCGCATTGAATCGCCATTAGGTAAAGTTTGGAAGCGCTCAGGAAGTTCGCCGCCTTCACCGGTATTTGATTTACCTCCGATACGATTCATGGCGATAGCTAGATTGGTATGCGCTTCATAAGAAATTGAGCCGAAAGACATCGCGCCCGTAACAAAACGTTTAACAATATTGGCTGCTGATTCAACTTCTTCTAAAGGAACTGGATCTGCATCTTCTTTGAAAGACATCAGGCCACGTAGCGTTAGTAATGATTCGTTTTGCTCGTCAATTAATCGGCAAAAATCAGCATATAGATCAGGGCTATTGGTACGTGTTGCATGTTGCAAAGTACTGATAGTTGCTGGTGTCCAAGTATGCGCTTCGCCGCGGATACGATAAGCATATTCACCACCGATATCTAAAGCATTGCGATATAAGGGTGCGTTACCAAAAGCAAGGCGATGACGGCGAACAGTTTCTTCACTGATCTCAGTTAAACCTGCACCTTCAGTTGTGCTGGTAGTGCCGGTGAAATAACGATCTAAGAAAGGCTCAGATAAACCAATGGCGTTGAATATTTGTGCGCCACAATAAGATTGATAAGTAGAAATGCCCATTTTTGACATAACTTTTAGCAAGCCTTTAGAAACCGCCTTAACATAGCGTTTTTGAGCTTCATATTCGCTTAAGTCGGCGATGTCAGCACATAGTCCGCTGAGTGTATCCAGTGCTAAATAAGGATTAATCGCTTCTGCGCCATAAGCCGCTAATAAAGCAAAGTGATGTACTTCGCGAGCTTCACCTGTTTCTATGACTAAACCAACTTTAGTTCTTAAGCCTTCTAAGGTTAAGTAATGATGTACAGCTGATGTAGCCAATAAAGCTGGGATAGCAACATGAGCAGCATCTAGGTCTCGATCAGAAAGTGCCAAAATGTTATTGCCATCAAGCACGGCTTGTTTAGCAGCTAAACAAAGTTTGTCTAGTGCGCCTTCCATGCCCTGACTGCCTAAGTCAGATGGATAGCATAGCGTCAACGTTTTAGTCTTAAAGACACCACCTGTACGTGCTTCAATGCGACGAATTTTTTCTAAATCTTGATTGGTCAGAATAGGTTGGTCAACTTCAAGGCGCATGTGAGTGCCGCCTTCATCTAGACCTAGTAAGTTAGGGCGTGGGCCAATTAATGAAACCAGTGACATCACTAATTCTTCACGAATAGGATCTATCGCTGGATTCGTAACTTGGGCGAAACCTTGTTTGAAATAATCATATAGCATGCGAGGACGTTGCGATAAAACAGCAAGCGCCGCATCGATACCCATAGAGCTGATAGCTTCTTGGCCAGTCAGTGCCATCGGTTTTAGGATAAATTCAATATCTTCGCGTGTGTAACCAAAAGCTTGCTGCCTATCCATCAAAGTATTGGCATCGGGTGCCATCGCTGAAACTTCTGCAGGTAGTTTTGATAATAAGATTTGAGTCTTGTCTAGCCAGTCTGAATAAGGATGTAAGTGGGCTAATTCAGCTTTCAATTCGGCGTCATCAATGATACGTCCTTGCTGTGTGTCAATCATCAGCATTTTGCC
Source organism: uncultured Methylococcaceae bacterium (assembly GCA_903934035.1). Classification (GTDB taxonomy): domain Bacteria; phylum Pseudomonadota; class Gammaproteobacteria; order Methylococcales; family Methylomonadaceae; genus Methylobacter_C. Next base: position 4,841 of record CAIZMK010000073.1, on the reverse strand, counting down.
GGGTTGTAAGCGCCATTTTTTGATAATTTTATGCTGAGGTATTTCTAGCACGCCCATTTCTGATGCCATGATAACGAAATCGTCATCAGTGACTAAATAGCGAGCAGGGCGCAAGCCATTACGATCCAAGGTGGCGCCAATTTGGCGGCCATCGGTGAAAGCAATCGCTGCTGGGCCGTCCCATGGTTCCATTAGGGCGGCGTTGTATTCATAAAAGGCACGTAGTTTTTCATCCATTAACACGTTGCCTGCCCAAGCTTCAGGAATGAGCAACATCATGGCATGAGCCAGCGTATAGCCGCCAGCGACTAACAGTTCTAAAGCATTGTCGAAACAAGCTGAATCAGATTGACCTTCGGCAATCAGTGGCCATAATTTGTGTACATCTTCGCCTAAAACTTTAGAGGCGATGGAGTGACGGCGTGCAGCCATGCCGTTGACATTGCCACGTAAAGTATTAATTTCACCATTATGCGCAATCATGCGGAAAGGGTGGGCTCTATCCCAAGTAGGGAAGGTATTGGTAGAAAAGCGCTGATGAACTAAAGCCATTGAGCTATCAAGGCGTTCATCAAGTAGATCAGGGTAGTATGAGCCTACTTGGTTCGCTAATAACATGCCCTTGTAGACTAAAGTGCGTGAAGATAACGAGGGTATATAGAAAGAATGGCCATGATCAAGGTTTAAATCACGGACAGCATTTTCAACTTGTTTACGAATAACAAAGAGTTTACGTTCGAAGGCGTCTTGATCGGCGCAGTCTTCACCGAAGCCGATGAAAATTTGTTTAATATCGGGTTCAACTTGCTTGGCTGTTTCACCTAGGCCGTCATTGTTTACCGGTACGTCGCGCCATCCGAGTAAGACAGCTTTTTCTTGTTTGATAATGTCGGTAAGTAGGGTGATACAAGTGTCGCGATTTGATGCATCACTTGGTAAAAAAACCATGCCTACTGCATAGTTGCCTTCAAGAGGTAGTGTTAAGTTTTGCTTTGCGCATTCAGCACGTAGAAAAGTGTCAGGCATTTGTATCAATATGCCCGCGCCATCACCCGCGAAGGGATCAGCACCCACTGCGCCCCGATGGGTCAGGTTTTTTAGTAGTTCTAAGCCTTGACTAACTATCTCGTGGCTTTTATGGCCCTTGATGTGAACAATGAAACCCACGCCACATGCGTCATGTTCATGGCGCGGATCATATAAACCTTGTCTGGTTGGTAGCATACTTTGACTCATAGTCACCTCTGAAAGAATATTACAAAAGGGTAGTTGATCCCTTTAAAACCCTAGTTTTACTCGCACGTTGATGCTGTCTTTTAAAGCCGCAACGGAGCAAAACCGCTAAATTATACGGATGCTAGATAAGTCTGTCACGCAGTCTTTTATTTTATAAGTCAAACAACTTATGTATTTATAACAAATGGTAAGGTGATAATGAATTTAGATTAAATTATTGCTTTAGACGCCTTAATAATAGGTGAAATTAAAGTCTTTTAATAGAGTTTGTTGCTAAGTTTTTGAATATTCTGTTTTTTTAGGTGAATTTATAAGAATATATTGATGGTAAGAGGCAATTAAATTGGCGATGTTATTTGATTCGCTAGATGTGATTGATTTATAAAAGTAAGGTAATATGGTGTTCTATTACATTACTTAAGTGTCTATGAGTCTTATGCAGATTAAACGTCAATTAATGTGTCTATTATTGGGCATGTCTTTTCTTTGTAACACCGCTTTTAGTAGTGAGTTTGATCAACAAAGACAAGATTTTTTATTGGCAGAAAAGATGTTAGCTCAAGGTAAAAACGCAGAGTTTTTGAGTTTAAGTAGCCAATTAATTAATTATCCGCTTTATCCTTATTTGCAATATCAGTGGTTAAAGACTGATTTATCCCAAACTGAGCGTATTAAGGATTTCCTAGCCAATCATAAAGACACGCGTTATGCGGGGTTGCTTAGAAGTCAGTGGCTGAGCTATTTGGCTGATAATCAGCGCTGGGAAGAATTTGTTCAATTCTATCAAACGGCTGATAGCGTTGCTCATGAGTGCCAGTATTATTGGGCAAGTTATAAATTAGGTCATCGGCAGCAGCCTTTGGCTGAGGCCATACGCTTCTGGTTTACAGGCGATAGTTTAGTAAATGAATGTAATGATTTGATGTCGTTGTTGCTGTTGTCGCCTTTATTAACGCCTGAATTAATTTGGCAGCGCTTTGAGTTGGCATTAAAAAATAACAATAAACCCTTGATCAATTCTTTAAAATATTTGCTGGATGATCCTAATCGGAAGACCGCTGATTTATGGTTACAAATACATAAAAAACCAATAATGATCCAATATGATCAATTTGTAATTGATAGTGATTTGAAGGCGCGTATTTTTATTGATGGTCTGCAAAAATTGTCCCAGTCAGATTTAGAATCAGCAATAACGGTTTGGGATAATAAGAAACAACTAGGTCACTTTAATAATCGACACGTTCAACAAATTGAAAAGATCTTAGGGCTTACTTTGGCTCATGCGCGAGACGACAGAGCTTATGTTCACTTGAGTCAAGTATCTGAGCCCGATGCAGAAGTTAGAGAGTGGAAAGTTCGCTCAGCTTTATTTGCAATGAATTGGCAGCAAGTTAATGAGGCTTTGACTGGTTTAAGCGCTGAAGAAAAACAAAAGCCCCAATGGCAGTATTGGCAAGCAAGAACTTTGATAGAAATCGGTGATGTACAGCAAGGACAATTTTTATACCAAACATTGTCTAACGACAGAAGTTTTTATGGGTTTATGGCTGCGGACATTCTTAATAATGCTTATGTGTTTTCAGATCATCCCGTAAATTTGCAAGAAAATGAATTGACAGCCTTAGCTGAGCAAGTTGATTTCAGAGTGGCTCATGAATTTATTGAATTAAAGCGTGATTCTGAAGCGAAACGACAGTGGTGGTTTGCAATCAATAAATTATCTAAAACTCAGCTTAAGGTCTCTGCTAAATTAGCGCAGAAATGGCAATGGGATCAAGTAGCCATTATGACCTTAGTTAAAGCTGATTATTGGGATGATTTGGTTTTACGTTTTCCGCTTCAATACGCTAATCAAATTCAAAATACTGCCTATTATATGGATCTTGAGCCTGCGATTATTTTTGGCTTAATTCGCCAAGAAAGTATGCTTGATCCAAAGGCAATGTCTGCGGTTGGGGCGCGTGGCTTAATGCAGATTATGCCAGAAACGGGAAAGGAAATAGCGGGTCAACTCAATGCGCCTTGGCAATCTGCTGATAGTTTGTTTGTGCCTGAAGTTAATATTAGGTTTGGCGCTTTTTATTTTAAGCATTTATTGAAGCAATTTAATGGACATTTTGCTTTAGCAACAGCAGCTTATAATGCAGGACCTGGTCGAGTCACTAAGTGGTTGTCTAATGATAGACTATTACCGACTGATGTTTGGATAGAAACTATACCCTTTAAAGAAACAAGGAAATATGTCAGTTCGGTACTTGCATACACCATTATTTATCAAGAGCGACTGCAAGGTAAGGCATTAAAATTGCGTGAATTGTTGCCAGAAGTACCTCAGCATTAAAAATTGAGCTGATTTTTTTGAGTGACTGTTAGATAATATGGCTTTACTTTATAAGAATAATTAAAAGGTACACACAGGGTATGGAAAAACAGCATAGTTTTACGCGCGAAGAATTATTAATGTCCGGTCGGGGAGAGTTATACGGACCTAATAATGCGCAATTACCATTACCTAATATGCTGATGATGGATCGTATCACTTATATGTCTGATGAAGGCGGCACTTATGGTAAGGGTGAAATTGTTGCTGAATTAGATATTACTCCAGATTTATGGTTTTTTGCTTGTCATTTTCAAGGTGATCCAGTTATGCCGGGTTGTTTAGGGCTTGATGCTATGTGGCAACTGGTCGGTTTTTATTTATGCTGGATGGGTGGTCCTGGCAAAGGACGAGCATTAGGTGTAGGTGAAGTGAAATTTACCGGACAAGTCTTACCCACTGCAAAAAAAGTCATTTATCGAATTAATTTAAAACGACTCATCATGCGTAAACTAGTGATGGGCATTGCTGACGCGACTATGGAAGTCGATGGCAAAGTTATTTATGAAGCGACTGATTTACGAGTCGGTTTATTTACTTCTACAGCAGATTTTTAAAAGGTCAACACTAAAATGAGAAGAGTCGTAGTCACCGGTTTAGGTATTGTTTCTAGCATAGGTAATAATCGGAATGAAGTTGTTGATTCCTTGAAGCAAGGTCGATCAGGTATTACATTTGCTAGCGTCTATGAAGAATTGGGTTTTCGTAGCCATGTGCACGGGGCGATTAACATAGATTTAGATTCCCTTATAGATCGTAAAATAAAACGTTTTATGGGTGATGGTGCCGCATTCAATTATGTAGCTATGCAACAAGCGATTGATGATTCTGGTTTATCAGAGGCAGAAATTTCTAATTTTAGAACTGGCTTAGTGATGGGTTCTGGCGGACCTTCTACCTCAAACTTAGTTGAAGCGGCTGATATCTTACGTTCAAAAGGCGTGAAGAAAGTAGGCCCTTATATGGTGCCTAGAACCATGTCTAGTACCAATACCGCTTGTCTTGCAACACCTTTTAAAATTAAAGGCGTTAATTATTCTATCAGTTCAGCGTGTGCAACCAGTGCTCATTGTATTGGTCATGCCATGGAATTAATTCAAATGGGCAAACAAGATGTCGTGTTTGCCGGTGGTGGTGAAGAAGAACATTGGACCATGTCAGTGTTATTTGATGCTATGGGTGCTTTATCTTCCAAATATAATGATGCGCCTACTACAGCTTC
>CAIZMK010000072.1 GCA_903934035.1 uncultured Methylococcaceae bacterium | reverse complement strand
TTAACTGACATAGTAATAACACCTTTGTACAGCAATGCTGGCATCATCTTATTATTAATTACGCCGTTATTAACCATGCGTTTGATTTGCGAAGAACGTAGAAATAAAACTCTCTCCTTACTGCTCTCTGCCCCAGTGTCTAATGTCGACATTATTCTAGGTAAATACTTAGGCTTATTGAGCTTATTACTACTAGCGGTGTTAATAATTACCCTAATGCCACTATCATTACTCAGCGGCGGCAGCTTAGATAACGGTAAATTTATAGCCAATATCATCGCGTTACTTTTATTAGTGAGCGCATTTACAGCAACCGGATTGTATATGTCCACACTGGCTAGTCACCCCACGGTCGCCGCTATGGGAACTTTTGGAATTTTATTATTACTCTGGATTTTAGACTGGAGTGCTGGCCTACAAGAACAACGCAGCGAATTATTTGAATATCTATCAATACTGAGACATTTTCAGAATATCCAAAGCGGACTGATCAGCTCTGTTGATATCTGTTATTTCTTGCTATTCACCGCCAGTTTTATAGTACTGAGCATTCATAGCTTAACCAATGAGCGACTGCAAAAATGAAGCAGTCTTTGCGCTTACATCAATCTCGCCGCCTTAAAAATACCCTAATAACACTATTATTATTGGGCGTGTTTATCGCTTTGGCTAATTTAAGCAGCCGATATAGTTTACAAACGGACATCAGCAATAATGCCAGCAATACCCTATCAACATCATCACTGGATTTATTAGGCTCATTGCCAGACCCCATCACTATTACCGCCTATATTAAACAAGGCCTACCGATCAGAGCCCAAATTGGCCAATTAGTCGATCGCTATAAACGTAGCAAAGCCAATATATCATTGGTTTTTATAGACCCCGACTTAGAGCCTGAAAAAACCCGTGAATTCAACATCGGCCCAGAAGGTATTATTTTAGTTGAGTATCAAGAACACCTAGAAAAGCTTAACTATATAGATGAATCCTCACTGACCAACGCGCTACTGCAACTCGCCTCAACTCAACAGCATTGGCTTAGTTTCCTAAGCGGGCATGGCGAACGCTCAGCTATTGGCACAGCCAATTCTGATTTAAGCTTATTTGCAAAGGCTTTAACCCGCAGAAACTTCAGAGTCCAAACTCTAAACTTAGCAGTCATGCCTGCGATCCCAGATAATTCAGCATTATTGGTCATCAGCGCGCCCACCAGCCCTTTGCTAGCGGATGAATGGACTATTATTAAGCGTTATCTTGATGAGGGCGAAAACCTCTTATTATTAACCGACCCTAACAACAGATTTTTAGATAGCTTACAAAACTATTTAGGCATACAAAGCTTAGCCGGTGTCATAGTCGATAGTGATGCCAAACTAAAAGGCGTTAATGATCCTCGCTTTGTTGTCGTCAGTCATTACCCAGCTCATGCCATTAGCCTAGGCTTTCAAGCAACCAGTGTTTTTCCTATCACGGCGGCACTAGCAATAAAACCAAATAGTCCTTTTAAAGCAGAGCCTTTATTGTTTAGCTCTACCAACTCTTGGACTGAAACTGGCGAAGTTTCTGGAAAAATTCGCTTTGACGCTAATAGTCAGGAACGCCAAGGTCCCTTAACATTCGCTTATGCCTTAACTCGCATTAGCGCAAAAAACACTGAGCAACGTATCATTGTTATAGGTGATGGTGATTTCCTATCCAACGCTGATTTAGGCCATGTTGGCAATAACGAATTAGGACTCAGGATGGTATCTTGGCTGAGTCATGACCAACACTTTCTAACTATTCCAGCAAAAACAGCCATAGATAAAAGCCTAGCCCTCAGTCAAATGACTGTAAACCTGATGGGCTTCGGCTTCTTAATCATCATCCCATTATTGCTAATAAGCGGCGGTTTTTTTATCTGGCGCACACGTAAAAATCGTTAAATATAAATAATAAATTGATTTTTAATCTGATTGAGTTATTATAGCCGGCTTGTGGAGAGGTGGCTGAGTGGCCGAAAGCGGCGGTCTTGAAAACCGTTGAGGGTTGATCCCCTCCCAGGGTTCGAATCCCTGCTTCTCCGCCATAGATACAAATAAACCGAGCATCTTTTTTAAAGACTCGGTTTTTTTATGCCTGTAAACTTTACTTAGCCTATGTTAGCTTTGCTCATAAAATGCCGACCCTGCCTTACAAACCCTAATGAGAACAGGTCATGAACTACATGCATACTCGAACTCAGACAAGCCTCAACTTTAATTTACATCCTTTAAAAGGTTCGGATAAAGACCAATGGTCAGTTTGGGTTAAAGGAAACTGGCGAATTTATATGAGAGATATATTTAGAGCCATTCGCAATGACTGGAAGGCAGTTAGCTATTAAGCTTGGAGTTACGCCATCTACCTTAAATAGAACATTAATAGGTCGCAGCGACATTAGCTCCGAAATGGCACTTCGCCTATCAACAGCATTGGATCGCTCACCTGAGCTGGCTGGCTATGCAAGATCATTATGACTTATGGTGCGCTAGACAATCTGCTAATCTTGATAATATTAAGAAAATAGAATTTAAGGCGGCGTAAATAATTAAAAGCCAACACTAGGCATAAGTTAATTAATAATGTTATTTCTGAAATAGAAGGTGGGGCTATTTTCTCTCATAGACCCACGTAATTAATTCAAAAGTTAACAGCCGAATAAACAAAAAATATGATTAATATACGCCTAGCCAAACCCGAAGATGTTCCACAAATGGTTATCCTTTTAAAGGCATTATTTACTATTGAAGCTGATTTTGAAATTAATCCAGACAAACAATCACAAGGATTAAAATTACTACTAGGCAATGATAAGGCTTGTGTTTTAGTGGCCGAATCGAATGACCATAAAAAAATACTAGGCATGTGTAGCCTGCAAACTGTTATTTCTACGGCAGAAGGTGGAGAAGTAGGTTTACTTGAGGATTTAATTATCGATGCCGATTATCGCCATCAAGGCATCGCTACAAAACTGCTGACTGAGATCTTTCTTTGGGCTGAGCAGCAAGGTCTTACTCGTATACAACTACTTGCAGATAAAACTAACACATCGGCTTTAGCTTTTTATGAACAACAGCACTGGCAATCTACCCAATTGATTTGCTTAAAGCAGTCATTATAAAAACTTAACTGCTGCAATAACAATCCCACCTACCGTCAGCGTAGTTGCAAATGACCAAATCATAAAATGATCCATACGTGAAGTCAGTTGATCAAAACGTTTCGTAGTTTCAATCTGCATTTGCACAAAACGCCTATCCATATCTTCGTGTAGCGCTCTCATCTCAGTGCGTAAATCAACATCCAAATGGGCAAAATGATTAGTTTGGGCCTTAAGCATTAAAATCATCAAAAAACTTATCATCAAACATTATCAGCAACCCTTATCTTGACTTAACTTACTTTTCAAAATTGTACCTCGAAATAACCCAATCAATATGTTAGCGAATTAATTAACAAGATTATTTACTGAAATTGATTGCAGCAGCCAATAATAGAGTTATCATTAGCGCCGCACGAAGGCCGAGTTGCACAAAATAATCTAGTTTAAATTTAAGCCATAAAAATAAACGGCCGATAAAATAATGAGGATAAAACCAATGAATCTTGATCATAAATTTACGGCCTTGCATTTGGCTATTATTAATAAACAAGCAGCCCTTTACACCTGCGCATGTCCAGTACATATCAGCATGCAAATTACCAATTTACGTAAGTTATTTGATTATCAAAAAACTTGCATGGAAATGCCAGCAGAAAATGAAGTCCAAATGAAAGTTCATCAACGCATTGCAGAAGTGACAAAGAAAGCACATGAACTCATGGAACAATGTTTGGACGAAGTGCTAGATTTAGAAGGCTGGGACAGAACAAATTTAGAAATGCCTGAGGGCATTCGTAAACGTATTGAACCCATAGATGCTTGATAGCTGATTTTTTATGAGTCTAGCTACTAAAAAACTTAACCAGTAGCTAGACTAGATTAAAGTTTTTGCAAATTTGCCAACCACACCTAAATTATCAAAATAACAATCTTAGCAATTATTTAAGTAAGTTAAACCAATAGTAGTAGTCCAAATAGACTGAACCCTATGCCGATAACTTGCTTAAGAGTCAGAGTTTCATTCAAAAAGAAAACTCCGCAAATGATGGCGACGATTGGATACATGGCGGTCATTGTAGCTATGGTACTTACTGAGCCTTTTGTTATGGCGTAAAAATAGGTTAATGTCCCTAGAAATCCGCAAATTCCAACACCATAAGCCAATGTGGCACCTCGCAGATTGAACTCAGGTCGTCCTCCGATAAAGAATAACACAAACAACGCGATGGTTAAGCCACCACAAATCTCATAGATAATAGCGCTAAGAGGACTCAGTTCAGACAAGGCTAGTTTTGGTAAAAAGACCATAAACCCCCAAAGGAACACAGTGACTACAACGGGTATTATCAAGGCTAAATTCATAATTTGTGATTTCCAATGTTATTGCAATGACGATTTAATGACCTTTAGTTCTGAGCATTTCGTTTTAGCTTAGAGTAGTCTTGCCTGAAGATATGGGATTAACGGAGCGAGAACTTATGGGATGATTAACATAATATTCGCATCGTTTCTTAGCTTCTAAACGAATCAACCTATAATTTGAGCAGATAATTACTTGAATAAGCTCCAGCTTCCTAGCCCCACTTAACATAACTCAGGACATCCATAACTTTATGTGTCAGAAACAACCCTACGAAATATATTTTTTTTATTGCACCTATGCAATTAAGTAAATATACGTAGTAATATACCATCCTTATTATGCATTTAGCCTTACCCCTTTCTTTGAATAAAGAATAGTGGCTTTATTCAATTTATATAAAGCACATTCAATTGAGTATTTGTTCAAATATTTTTGCTTTGCAATGAGGATTTAGTGATTAACCGTATATTAGATTGGTGGAGTAGAGTTGGCCTGCAAATAAGATTACAGATCCTCATTCAAGGTTCTTTATTCGTAATCCTTGTAGTTGCCCAATTATGGATATCAAAGCATCTTGAGCAACAGGGCTTAACGGATGTTGAAGCGCGTGCAAAGTCCGTGGCAACTAGTGCCATCAATGGACTGAACACATTAATGGTTGTCAAGCTAGGTAATCAAGAACTTATCAGTGATAAACCGACTCGAGGGCTTTTTATTAAAAAGCTGAGCAATGTGGATAAGGTGCTGGAAATGCGCATTATCCGTGGCAAAGCAATTGATGACGAATTCGCAGCAGGCCTTGCTGAGGAACAAGCTATTGATGATATGGATAGACGCGTACTCACCACGGGCAAACCAGAAGTCGAATTGATTAGAGGCGATAACGGCGAAGCAAAACTTAGAACCATGCTGCCATTTATTGCTGAAAAAAACTTTCATGGCACTAATTGTCTACAATGTCACGGTGTTGATGAAGGAGCAGTGCTAGGCGCAGCCAGCGTCACAATCGATGTAAAAGAAGACATGGAGAACATCAATCGCATTGATTCATGGATATGGGTATTTCAATTAACGTTACAAATGCTATTGTTTTCTGTCATATCCTTTATTAGTAAACGCTTAGTTAAACAACTGGGCGGCGAGCCTACCTTGGCTATTGAAATTGCCAACAAAATTTCAAATGGCGACCTTTCTACAGAAATTATCGTACCCGCCAACGATACAACTAGCTTGCTCTCGTCGATGAAACGCATGTCTGAAACCATAAACATTTTGGTAGATGATGCCGTGGCACTTTCGAACTCTGCAGTTGACGGTAAACTGGATACTCGTGCTGACGAATCCAAACATCAGGGTGACTTCCGTAAGATTGTTGCGGGTATCAATGCCACCTTAGACGCTGTCATTAACCCGCTAAATATGGCTGCTGGCTATGTTGACCGCATTTCCAAGGGCGACGTTCCGCCCAAAATAACCAACACCTACAATGGCGACTTCAACGCACTTAAAAATAATCTTAATGCAATGATTGACGCTATTCATGAGCTGGTTGCTGACGCCAATCTTTTATCAGCCTCTGCCGTTGAAGGCAAGCTTGATACCCGTGCAGATGTTTCGAAGCATAAGGGCGACTTTGGCAAGATTATAGCTGGAGTTAACGATACACTGGACAGCATGGTGAACCCCATCAATGAAGTCGTGAGAGTACTGGACGCGCTAGCGAAGAGCGATCTCACCGAAAAAATTACTACAAAGTATCAAGGTAGCTTTGCCCAACTTTGCGACAACGTAAATACCTCTGTCAATAACCTAGCCAAGGCGGTGTCGATGATTAAGGATGCCACTGACTCAATCAACACCGCAGCTCAGGAAATTGCCGCAGGCAATAATGACTTATCACATCGCACCGAAAAACAGGCCGCTAGCCTAGAGCAGACAGTTACCCGAATGGAAGACCTAACCTCTACCGTGCAACAGAATAGTCAAAATGCGAAGCAAGCCAACCAACTTGCGGTTGATGCTTCTGAAATTGCAGGTGAAGGCCTTTCGGTAGTCAATCAAGTCATTTCAACCATGGAAGAAATTAACGGATCTTCCCGCAAAATAGTCGATATTATTTCTGTGATTGATGACATTGCTTTCCAAACTAACATCCTCGCCTTAAACGCCGCAGTGGAAGCAGCTAGAGCAGGCCCTCAAGGTCGTGGCTTTGCGGTTGTTGCTAGTGAAGTACGTAGCCTTGCTCAACGAGCAACTTCGTCTGCCGGAGAAATTAAAAGATTAATATCTGATTCTGTAGATAAAGTTGAAGACGGATCAACCTTGGTTGCACAAGCAGGAAAAACGATGGAAGAAATCGTAAAATCGGTTAACGGCGTAACGACCATTATGTCCGAGATCAGATCTGCTTCAATGGAGCAAGCATCAGGCATTGAACAAGTCAATCATGCTATCACTCAAATGGATGAAGTAACTCAGCAAAATGCGGCATTAGTTGAGCAAGCAGCAGCTACGGCGGTAGCACTTGAAGAACAAACACAAAACCTTTCAATTACCGTCAATGGTTTTAAACTCGGGTAACATGTAGTTCGGGTTAGCGATAACGTAAACCGACATTTCGCAATCCATTGTATAGGGTTACGCTATCGCTGACTACGCCTACAAAACTTTGTAATGGAGTCAAAACTCACGAGTTTTGTTGCGTAGTGATAGCGTAAGCCAGCATTTTCCTCGCATCCTGTCGGGTTACGCTATCGCTAACCCGACCTACAAATAAATTATTACAGCACTATATCAACGCAAACTATAATCCAACAACAAACCTACAAATATCACCAAACCAAACCAATTATTATTAAGAAAGGCTTTAAAGCACTTTGCTTTATCTCGGTGAAATATTAATGTTTGTTGATAAACAGAAAATCCGGCAGCGATTAAGACACTACCATAATAAAGCCAACTTAACTGCTGTAATTGTCCAACGGCGAGTAATAACATTAAAATAATGAGCTGTAAGATAGCCATAATATGCCTATCGTAGTTGCCGAAAAGTATAGCAGTTGATTTAATACCTATTTTTAAATCATCATCTTTATCGACCATGGCATACATGGTGTCATACACTAAAGCCCATAATACTACCGCCAAATACATAACCCAGGCGACAACAGGGATACTGTTGAGTTGTGCAGAAAACGCCATAGGTACTGCCCAACCAAAGGCTATTCCCAAATAAGCTTGTGGCAATTGTGTGTAGCGTTTCATAAAAGGGTAACTGGCGGCCAGAAATGCTGCAACAAATGACAACATAATAGTGTAGATATTAAGCTGGCAGACCAACACAAAGGCAATCAAACAGAGCAGCACAAAAATTATTAAGGCTTCTTTAGGTTTAACTCGACCCGCAGCAATAGGACGTTGCTGAGTACGCGCCACATGAGGATCAAAATCTCTGTCTGCATAATCGTTAATAACACAACCTGCAGCTCGCATGAGCACAACACCCAGACAAATAACGATTAACACTTTTAGATCGGGCTTCCCTGCACTGGCAACCCATAAAGCCCACAAGGCTGGCCACAATAAAATCAAGGTACCAATGGGTCGATCAAAACGAGCTAATAGCCAATATTGTCTAGCTCGATCTTTGAGATGTTCATTATTAAAAGATATTGCCACTGTCTGCCTCTAATTGTAGCGATGTTAGGTATTTGGGTTAGGGTTTTTAAGCTTAAAGCCTTAAAAATGATATTATAGCCATTAATTTTTTTGAGTGCTGGCTTCCTAAACGTGCAAATCATGAAAGCAATCTGTTATCACAATCCGCGCTGCGGAAAATCACGACAAACCCTGCAATTATTAAAAGACCACAGTGTAGCTGTAGAAGTTATTGAATATCTTAAAACACCGCCAACGGCAGAAGTTTTAGATCAGCTATTACAAATGCTCGCTATGCAGCCACGAGAACTCATGCGAAAAAAAGAAACACCTTATAAAGACCTTAGCTTAGATAATTCCAAGCTAGACAGACACGCTCTTATTGAGGCGATGATCGCCAACCCCATACTGATTGAACGCCCCATCGTTGTTGTTGGCGACAAAGCGGCAATCGGTCGTCCACCAGAAGCCGTACTTTCCTTGTTATAGGCACTATTTATGATAAAAATACTCGTTCTTTATTATTCTCGTAATGGCACGACTGCTCAAATGGCTCAACATATTGCAAGAGGCGTAGACTCAGTTAATGGTGCAGAAGCTTTATTAAGAACGGTGCCCGATGTTTCCAGTGTTTGTGAAAAAGTCGCTGACTGCATTCCCAGCCAAGGCGCCATTTATGCAACTCTAGATGACTTAAAACAATGCCATGGTTTAGCCTTAGGTAGCCCTACCCATTTTGGCAATATGGCCGCAGCACTTAAATATTTTATTGATAGCACTACTGAAACCTGGCTTTCTGGTGCATTGATCGGCAAACCTGCTGGTGTATTCACATCTACCGGCAGCTTACATGGCGGTCAAGAAAGCACTTTATTATCAATGATGCTGCCGCTGATGCATCATGGCATGTTGCTTTTAGGCCTACCTTACACAGAAACAGCCTTACGCGAAACCTCATCAGGAGGTACGCCTTATGGACCTAGTCATGCTGCTCTAGAACATAACGACTTAAGCACTCATGAAAAAGACTTATGTCGCGCATTGGGAGCCCGCTTAGCCAGCACTGCCCTACTTTTAAATCAATCATAACAAGCGCATGCCTATCAAACCTAGCTATTATTACAGACTCGCTTTGTGCGGTTATTTTGGACTATTTGCTTTACTCATGTTGTGGAACACCGTGTTAGAGCCGACTACAGGTTTACCTGTCGCTTTGATTTTATTACTCACTGTTACACCGTTGTTATTACCCTTGCGAGGCTTACTTAACAACAATCGTAGAAGTTGCTCATGGATGGCTTATATCAGCTTGATTTACTTCATACATGGTTCAGTCGCCACTTACGCTAACAATAGCGAGCGCTTGTATACCAGCTTAGAAACAGTCTTCAGCTTAATGCTTTTTTTCGGTGCTACGCTTTATGTGCACTATACAGGCAAACAAAAATGAACTTGGCAAAACAATTGCCATTGCAGTTTGAGTTTAGAGCCAATCAAACTTTTGAGGATTTTTTTCCTGGCAATCATTCAGAAGTGCTGAATCATTTACTAAACGCCAGTGTAGGTTTGGGTGAGCGACAAGTTTTTATCTGGGGGTTATCCGGTTTAGGCAAAAGTCATTTACTACAAGCCTGCTGCCACAGAGCTCAAAATGCTGGATTAAGTTCATTTTACTTTTCTTTATCAGCATTGGAACTACCCGATCCTGAACTACTCACCGGACTAGAGATGTTTGATGTTGTTTGTTTTGACAATATGGAACAGATAGCCGGAAATACTGCTTGGGAGGAGGCTTTTTTTAATTTTTTTAATCGGCATCGCGATCAAGATCATAGCCTAATAATGTCCGCCAACTGCGCTCCTAATCAGATAGCGATACAGTTACCAGACCTTAAAACACGTCTAAATTGGGGATTAACTTTAAAATTACAGACCCTGTCTGATAATGACAAAATCAAAGCCTTAATTTTTAAAGCTGACAAAATGGGCTTTCAAATATCAACTCAAGTAGGACATTTTTTGTTAACTCATTATGAAAGAGACCTGCCGAGCTTATGGGCATTGTTAACGAAACTAGACCAAGCTTCATTAGCCGCCAAACGCAAACTAACCATCCCTTTCTTAAAACAAATTCTTAGTGAATGATTAAGCACCGTCTTTGGGAGAGCAGTTATTTACATATATGAAATCGATGCTGGTAACGATAAAAAACACCGTAGGCAATCACCACAATGTTGTCATTCTTGCATAGCAAAATATTATTGTGTGTAGGTCGTAGACTGGGTTAGCGATAGCGTAACCCGACCTGTCATACAAAAGCACGTAGTGGCGCTTCCGGCACAGGATCGATATGATTGCCGGAAATGCTTTACTCGCTTACGCCCGTAAAGTTTTATTCCGACCTAAATCAACTATTTTGTGGGAGCGGCTTTAGCCGCTCCCACAAATCGACAAGTTTCTTACATTATTTTTGTATGATGACTTTATCATCAATAACTAATTCAGAAATCCCACCTAAAGCTGCACGCAAGGTACAAGAGGCTTTCTTAAAGCCACCTTTGGCAGCATTTTCACCCAACCATATTAAAGTAATATAAGTATCTTTATCACTTTTGGTTTCACTAGGAAAAAACACCTGCTCTCCTGTTTCTTTTTTAATGAGTATAGGGCATTTCTCGCTAGCCATAGTTTGTATGGCCACATAATTTCTAATCGACGCTGCGGCCTCTTTTTGCTCGTTTGAAGGCTCTTGTTTGCTAAGGCCCACCATAATAAAACCAGCTGCAAAAACTGCAACTATAGCGAGAACGATTTTCATTGTTTCAGACATACCTTAACTCCCCTTACATTATGAAATAAAAACACTTTTGCCCTAATCAGCCTTAACACTTAAAACACTCTAGCGTTTACGCTCATCAACCTTACTATTGAGTAAGCGGATGATACACACATAATCTATATGTGTATACCTAACAAAAAACGACTGTATGAACATAGATATCAGAACGCATCGTTCCTACTCTGAGGGTCACTGCCCACAGTTAAGAAATATTTGAACTTATTGTAGGCCGGAATAAGGCTTTTCGAGCGAAAACGAGTAAAGCGTTTACGGCATAGGCACTGCTCCTGTAGCGATAATGCGGTTATTTTCAAACTTGTAAGCTAAACAATATCAATCCAACTTAAATCTACCTATAAAATCGGCAATAACTGCCGAAAAATTGTAAGACAAAATCTTTTTTATTAGCTTTTAGAAATCAAGCAACCGCGCTCAATTATTCTTTAAAGAAAGATGAATTAAAGCAAGTCTTCATTAAGCCTTAACTCCTTACTCATATCCACTAAATAACAATAAGCACATGATTTTATGGTATAAAAATAAAATATACAAACCATAAAACGCGCCAAAGAACTCTAAAAAGCAAGAAAAACCTAAAAACACTCGACCAACACAGCCATTATTTCTTTATAAATAATCATAAAAAACACGACAAATACTTCCACTTTTTCTGTACAAAATATTCTAAATATTTATACTATCAACTCCTAAATTCCTGTACGAAAAATAATAAAATAGCTTTGTAAACGACTTAAAGACTAAGGAGTAAATTATTATGGGTTCTAATAGTTTCATGAGTACTCTGCAAAAAGCAGAAGAAGAAAACAAACATCTATTAAGTGAGATTATATCTAAATCGATCATATCGCTAAAAGCTCAAAAAGCACTCACCGAAAGAGAAAGAGACCAACCTAAACCATTCGAAATTGCTCAATTAATTGCTCATGACATCAGCTTATCTGCTGCTGTCTTATACTGCAATTACTCTATAAAAAATACCGAAAGCAATTTCTCTCGCAGTAACTAACACAAGGCCTGCGATGAAACGCATTGAAATCAAAGAAGCAGAAACCACGAATTGACATTTCTGACCCTATAGAATTAGAAAGCTCTAAGGCAAAGTAATGACCGACAAAATGAGTCAACTCTCCCCGTCATTCACTTAAATCTGGAACAGAAAATAGCTGATTAGCAATATTAACCGCCATTTCTATATGCGCAGGGGTACCGGCAATAGGATCGTCCTCAAAAAAAGGCATCATAGTCATAGAATGAATCGTACGAATTCTTAACCTTAACTCATCTTCGTTTAACTTTAAAAAAGTTTGGGTGTTATTGCGTTGACCGGCAATAATCCAAAGCGGAATCAAAACATCAGTTTCTGGATTAAGCAGTGTTTTGATTTTAGCCTGCTTAAGATAGCGATTCATAAAAAATATGAGTACTTTTCGGGGCGGCCTTGATAACTCACCAATCATGGTATTAACAACGTTTCTAGTTAAAACACTTAAAGGTTGATCAGCTGGATGCTGATTTATAATAGCCGCTACTTTTGAAATACTTTTACTACGTCGCCTCATAAAAACATAAACATAGATGTCATCAAACTTTTTGAAGTGATGAAATATAGTGCCTATCGCATGACCCGAGTGGTCAGCTAAATCTCGAGTACTAATTGCTTCTAATTCGCCTGTTCCAAACAACACTTCTGCTCGAGCCAACTCTTCTATAGCCTGCTTAATATCTTCAATGGTTCTTTTAGATCTCTCTTGCTTGGGGGTTTTAAAACCAAATTCCTCAAAATAATCCATTTAACGACCTTTATAATAAAATTCATGCAATATGTTTGTAAGCTTTCTACCGACTAGCCTACTCACCAACCTTGCAATATCCAGCGAGCCATAAACCCCTAGAACCGCATTTAATTTAAGTAATTAGCCTTAAATTAATGATTTAAAACCATCTATTTGGAGTATGCCTAAACAATCTTTCAAAATTTAACAAAACCGAATAATTTAGTTAATTATAGCTATAAAATAACACCAAGCTATTAATTTTATTTGAGTTATAGGTAATTTAAAAATTAGATCACAATTATTAATAATTTGTATATAATTCACCGTAAGGAAAAAGCTGTAAGCATTGTATTAAATTACTGACATTGATTTATTAAAAACACCGAAAGTACTATACAAAAAAATCTTAATCCGCCTAGAGAATAAAGTATGGATTTTATTAACAATCTGAAAACAGCAGAACAAAATGTTGATTATATAGTGAACAATATTATTCCATCTACTCCAATACCGATAAAGACTCAAAAAATCCAATCCGAAACTGAATTAATTACTCAAGATTATCGCTTATTCTCTACGGCAATTTTCTGTGATTACATTATCAAAACTACTGAAAACACTACTACAGACCTAAAGAAATGAGCTACATGAATTCATCAAAAACAGAAGAGGATGATGCAACCCTACTAGATAATATTATTATTCCATCTAGGCCAACTATACTGTTAAAGATTCAAAAAGCTCAAGCTGATAAGGATGGCGTTAATTTAGTTGAAATTGCAGAATTAATTGCTCAGGATATAGGCTTATCTGCAGCTGTGTTAAAAACCATTAACTCTGCTTATTATGGATTAGCAGATAAGGTTACCTCCATAAGACAAGCTGTTTTCTTATTAGGCATGAATAGAATTTATATACTGGTTGCGGCCTTGTCTCTAAGAAAGATTGCAGAGACTAGCGCCTGTTTAGATCTTGATTTGTTCTGGGATCATAGTGTAGAAATTGCTTCTAGCTCTGTATTTATCGCCCAACATCTGGACAACATTAATACAGATGATGCGCAATTATTTGGACTATTTCATGATTGCGGCAAAGTTTTATTAGCTCAGCAATTTGACGGCTATCAAGAGACACTAAAAACAGCAGCAGGAATTGAAGATTCCTTAATAAATATCGAAAGATTACGTCATGGTACCGATCACTCTTTAGTCGGCGCTTTATTAAGTCATGCTTGGTGCTTACCAACCTCCATTACCCTCGCCATTAGACACCACCACACCATTACCGCATTTCGTGAGGGCGTTTTATCAGATGAAGTATTAACCTTATTAGCAGTTAATTTTTTAGCAGAATCATTAACTAATCATAATAATGACTATAATTATAATGAATGGTCAATTCATGGTGATGAGTTCATGGAAACTCTAAAAATAACAGAAAATGATGTAACGAATTTGCGTTCCGAATGGCAGGCTAAGCAACCGTTAAGTTAATTGTAGGCAGAAATAAGACCATGCTAGCGTAGCGCGTGGTGGCGTTTCCGGCACAGAACCAGTACCTATGCCGGAAACGCTTTACTCTCTTACGTTCGTAAAGTCTTATTCCGGCCTACAGCTATAACTAATTGTAGATATCGATCGTAATGTAGTTGCGTAGGATGGTTAGAGCGCTAGCGAAACCCATCATATTTCATTCGTTTGATGGGTTTCACTTTGTTCTACCCATCCTACAATCTAAGCACCCCTAAAAATCATTACTATGATCATCGTTTTCAGTCAAATGCATCGCACTATCATCAAGCAGATGAGATTTCTCACAACCCAGCTTTATCATTAAACGTACTTCATTCTTTGAATCGGCTGAATTCAAGGTATCGTCATAACTTATTTTACCCGCCAAATATAAATCATAGAGTGCTTGATCAAAGGTCTGCATAGACTGCTCTCTCGAGTTTTTCATTAACTCTTTAAGCTTATGAATTTCACCTTTACGGATATAATCTTTGATCAATGGCGTATTAATTAATATTTCTACCGCTGGATATCGACCTAAGCCATCAGTTCGTTTGATAAGTTGCTGAGCAACAATGCCTTTCAGATTTAGCGATAAATCTAACAATAACTGATTATGCATTTCATCAGGGAAAAAATGTAAAATCCGTTCTAAAGCTTGGTCAGCATTGTTTGCATGTAGCGTAGACAAACATAAATGTCCTGTTTCAGCAAAGGTGATAGCATTCTGCATGGTTTCTCGGGTTCTAATTTCACCGATCAAAATAACGTCCGGAGCTTGTCTTAAGGTATTTTTTAAAGCGACTTCATAAGATTCAGTGTCAATTCCCACTTCACGCTGAGTAACAATACAACCTAAATGAGGATGATGGAACTCTATTGGATCTTCAATAGTTATAATATGGCCACTACTATTCTGATTCCTATATTTAATTAAGGCCGCTAATGAAGTTGATTTCCCGGTACCGGTACCACCAACAAAAATAATCAAACCGCGCTTTTCCATAATCATGGTTTTTAAAATAGGCGGTAAATTTAAGTCTTCAGCATCAGGAATATTATTTTCAATTCGTCGTAACACCATACCTGCACAATTACGCTGGGTAAAGGCGCTGACCCTAAATCGACCTAGCTCATTAACATTAATTGCAAACTGACACTCTTTAGTTTTTTCAAACTCATGCTTTTGTCGCTGATCCATAATACTTAATACCAGTACTAGGGTTTGCTCAGCCGTTAAAGGCATGTCAGTCGCGGGCAATAAACTACCATCAACTTTTAGGGTAGGCGCTCTTTCTGCAGTGATAAACAAGTCAGAGGCTTTTTTTTGCACCATTAGTACCAGTAAGTCATTAAAATCCACAAAGCCTCCTAATAAAACAAGGCTTTATCAACGGCTTTTGTCGCCGCTATTTGCGAATTGACCAGACCTTTATCTACCAATTCTTTCAAACTTTGATCCAAGGTTTGCATACCATCTCTACGCCCTGTTTGTATCGCCGAATACATTTGTGCCACTTTAGCTTCACGAATCAGATTTCTAATCGCTGAAGTACCGACCATAATTTCATGGGCAGCAATACGACCACCGCCAATTTTCTTCATGAGTGTTTGTGAAATAACAGCCTGCAAAGATTCTGATAACATGGAGCGTATCATGTCTTTTTCAGCCGAAGGAAACACATCTATAATTCGATCGATGGTTTTAGCGGCGGAACTAGTATGCAAGGTACCAAAAACCAAATGACCGGTCTCAGCTGCTGTTAATGCAAGGCGTATGGTTTCTAAATCACGCATTTCACCGACCATGATAATATCAGGATCTTCACGTAAAGCAGAGCGCAGAGCCTCATTGAAACCTAAGGTATCTCGATGAACTTCTCGCTGATTAATTAAGCATTTTTGGCTTTCATGAACAAATTCAATAGGATCTTCAACAGTCAATATATGGGCATAATCATTGTAATTAATATGATTGATCATGGCAGCTAAGGTTGTTGATTTACCAGAACCTGTTGGCCCTGTGACTAACACTAAACCTCGTGGTTTTCTTGTGACCTCCTCAAAAAACTTAGGTGCCTCTAAGTCAGCTAGTGATAGCACTTTTGAAGGAATCGTTCTAAAGACTGCTGCTGCACCTCGTTCTTGATTAAAAGCATTAACGCGAAACCTTGCAACACCGGGCAATGAAAAAGAAAAATCGACTTCTAAAAATTCCTCATAATCATGACGCTGCTTATCATTCATAATGTCATAAATTAATGCGTGGACGGATTTATGATCCAAGGCAGGAACATCAATACGCCGAACATCACCATCCACTCGAATCATAGGCGGCAAACCTGCAGATAAATGTAAATCAGATGCAATACTTTTAACGGAAAAAGCTAATAACTCAGTAATATCCATAAACGCTCCTTTTAGGTAACTGCAATAAATAAATGATCCACATAGAAAAATACCGATAGCCCCATAGGATCTGCTGAACGAACGTGAAGCGCCTCCTAAAAATAGCTATTTAATCGTTGAAAATTCTTGTATCCGAAATTATACAAACCTCGTAGGGGCGTATTGCATACGTCCTATTAAATAAGCTTTGGATAAATGGGCGTATGCAATACGCCCCTACTGGCCATCACCACAATGTTATCTAAGAGTGACACCTTGCTTTTTAAAGACAGTGCGGTTTAATAGTAGCCAGTAAATCCATCACAACCCTAAACTCACATGATATCTAGTCGACTAAAAGAAATACTCAGCCAAATTAAAGAAGCAGAAATAAGCTACCATCGTGAACCTGGCTCGGTTTTATTATTAGCGGTGAGTAAAACTAAGCCATCCGCAGACATTGCCCTAGCCTATCAAGCTGGGCAACGTCATTTTGGTGAAAACTATTGTCAAGAAGCCTTAATAAAACAACGTGAATTAGGCGCTTTTGCTATTACTTGGCATTTTATTGGCCCGATACAATCTAATAAAACCAAAGCTATCGCCTGCCATTTTGATTGGGTACATAGCGTCGATAGCTTAGCTATTGCTCAGCGCCTTAGCAAGCAACGCCCGGCTAACTTAACACCATTAAATGTATGCTTACAAATTAATATGAGTAATGAACTCAGCAAATCAGGCATCAGCCTTGACGAATTTCCAGAACTTTGTGAACAAGTTGCTGCTTTACCTAACATAAAGCTGCGTGGCGTTATGACTATCCCAGCACCCGAAGATGATTTTGAAAAACAACGTCAACCTTATAAAAAGCTGTGTGAAGCCATTAATCAACTTGATCGCTTTAAACTAGATACTCTGTCTTTTGGCATGAGTGGCGACTTAGTCGCAGCGATTGCAGAAGGCTCAACTATAGTTCGAGTTGGCAGTGCCTTATTTGGTGCTAGGAATTAACTCTTATCGCTATAAATATCATTGCAGTTCTGCTCTAGTCGAAGGACTATTACTTTGAAACACCGTAGGCAAAGTTTGCGACCTGTCCCGTGTGCCAATTAAAAGCACTTGTAGGCCGGAATAAGACTTTACGAGCGTAAGCGAGTAAAGCGTTTCCGGCATAGGCATTGCTCACATTGCAGGAAACGCCACCACGCGCTGCGCTTATGGTCTTATTCCGGCCTACAGCTAAAAAGCTAACTGTCCAACCTTTAGTTACTAGCCAAAATAATTAAGTGATCTCTTTAAAAGCGGGTGCTACCATAGCCGCTCTAAACAACCCTTTGCAATTAACAATCTAGGAATATCATTATGCCAAAATTTATTATCGAACGTGAAATCCCAGGTGCTGGCACTTTAAGCGCTCAGGACTTACAAGGCATTTCACAAAAATCTTGTAGCGTCCTCAATGATTTAGGTCCAAAAATTCAATGGTTAGAAAGTTATGTAACGGATAACAAAGTCTACTGTGTCTATATCGCACCCGATGCAGAAACCATTAAAACACACGCTGAACAAGGTGGTTTTCCTGCCAATCATATTTCTGAAGTTAAGACCATTATTGATCCGACTACAGCTGAAAGCTAAGGGATGCGTCGGGTTAGGC
>CAIZMK010000071.1 GCA_903934035.1 uncultured Methylococcaceae bacterium | reverse complement strand
TTCTTGTGTCGATTATTTGTTAACATCACTTACAATCGCTACAAGCACTCACACAAATTATTTTGATCATATTTTTAAAGAGCGTGGAACCGAAGCCCCGTTGAGTCGGCCTATTATACAGAACCGAATCAGCTTGTCAACTCCATGTCGACTTTATTTTCAAGCCCGGAACCAAGAAAAACAAACCCTAGCTCCAAGTAGCCGACCATTATAACAACCTCAGCCAACTTGTCAAACTTCCCTTAAAAACTAATCCTGCTTCCTGCCCTTTCGAAATAACCTAACCCCGAAACAACTGCGTATTATACAGACCACCACCTTGCCGTCAATATATTTCTTTATACAAAATTTAGATTCAACCAATAATTGCAATTTATTTTTAACAGGAAAGAAAGTGGCTAGCTGATATATTTTAGGGCTTTTAACAAGAACTTATTAAAAGCCCAACCCAATTACTTTGCTGGCAAATCATATAAGTGACGCCATTACTTCCTTTATTAACGCCACCTAAAAACTAAATTAACAAGACATAAGCTTGCTAATTAATCAGCACCTCACCTCACAAGACAACCATCTTACTGATTTATTATTTATATATTTTTGAATGCCTTGATCAAATTGCGAAGTACGAGACTTATAGACAGGAATTATAATTTATATAAGATATCATTATCCTTATCTTCTTTAGATTTTCCTTTACGATTATCTTGATCAACCCTCTCCCTTCCAAATTTAGTAATCATCTCTTCCCAACTTGAATAACCTTCATATCCTTTGAAACCAGATTGCTTTCTTTGCTGATATATTTCTTTACCTAATGAAATAATTTCACTGGGCTTTTTTCCATCAACCACCGACAGAAAGTCTTTATCATCTTTCTTTGCATCCCTGATTGTCCAAAAAGCAACCTCAAACTCAATACGAGTATCTGCGGACAAGCGATTTTTTAACGCCTTTACTGATCGATAGGCTGTTTTTGTATTATGTCCATTTATTTCCTCTCCCTTGCTGCAAGCCATTAATGTCGCGCAACTTATAATTAGTAATATTGCAGGTAGTTTTTTCATAAAGATAACCTCGAAGCTGTCAGTAGATTCATGTTATGGTATTTGTAACACCGGATCATTAAACAAAGTAAAATGATCAGCTATTATAACCTTGAGCCATGTTTATATGCTGGAATTTATTCAATTATTAAATCATCGCTACCTTTCTATTTTAAATCAATCTAGCAACGGCGATTATAAGATTAAATACCAGAAGCGCATTGAACAACTACTTTTAACCGAGGCTTTCATACGTAAAGGGCGACTCATTAATACCCTATCTAAGCAGCCACTTCATATTGCTCTTTTGGGACCGACTCAGGCAGGAAAAAGCACCATAACCAATTTACTTTTAAATACTGAGTGCGCTGAAGTTAGTCCACTAGCAAGCTATACTACCCAGCCTCACGGCTTTTGCTTTGATATAAACATTGATGCATCCAACGGACTAAAACAATATTTTGGTCGCTTCCAACAACTACAACCATTAGAAACTTCCAGAGATCGCTATGACTGCTACAAACTCAATGAAGCTACCTCCACTTCGCATTTATTACCTAGCTGTATACTTTGGGACACCCCCGACTTTGATTCTATAGATTCCGCAATCTACCGGGAGGGTGTTTTAAGAACTGCCGCTTTGGCTGACATTATTATTTTAGTTGTAAGCAAAGAAAAATATGCAGACCAATCCGTATGGGACATGGTAAGTATGCTTGAATCTCTAAATCAACCTACGATCATTTGCTTAAATAAGTTGAGTGAAGATACCGAAGAACTATTAATCGATTCTTTAAAACAAAAATGGTTAACTGCCAGATCAGATAAATTCCCAGAAGTTGTCCCCTTAACTTATCAAAAACAAACTGGATTACCTGTCTGGCCTAAATCACAACAAACCATTCTTATTGACTTAGCTTGCAAAACCAATCACCAATTTCACTCTCAATTAGAGCAAGAGCTTATAAAAAAATATTGGCAAAACTGGTTAGAACCTATTATTGCCGAACATAAAGCCCTAAGTGATTGGAAAGAATTAGTTGAAACCAATATAATCAAAGCAATAGAAAACTATCAATGTGATTATCTAAACCATCCACTTCATTACGACGCTTTTCATAAATCCTTAGCAGAATTGCTTAATTTGCTTGAAATACCTGGATTTTCAAGAGCACTAACAGGAGTTCGCAAAGCAATTACTTGGCCTGCAAAACAAATAATGAAATTAGGGCGAACAAAGCCAACTACACCACACCCTAATCAGGAATTAATTTTATTAAACCAGCTTGCTGAACATGTATTAATCGATCTCGCTGATAAGTTGCTTGATAACGCCGACCAGCCCTACCAAAGACTTTGGTTCAAAGAACTCAGCCGCTTACTACGTAACCAAAAGCAACAAATTCTTACTGAATTTTCTACCGCCGCATCGTCTTATCATATTATATTTCAACAAGATATTAATAAAGCCGCACAAAATCTCTATTTAAAACTAAATGAACAGCCTTTGTTATTAAATAGCTTGCGTGCAACGCGTGCCACTGCAGATGCCGCAGCCATTACCCTGACTCTACACATGGGCGGCATAGGTATTCATGATTTTATTTTTGCACCTGCAATACTCGCTGTTAATTCCTTGCTAGCAGAGAGTGCATTAGGTAGCTATATGCAAAAAAGTGAACGCGCCTTAAAAACTCATCAATATAATACTGTAAAACAAGATCTCTTTATCAATTGCATTAGCTTAAAATTACTTGCTCTGCCAGAACTATTATCAACTACAAACCATTTCAACATATCAACTACACAGCTACAATCCGCAGCAAATAAACTGACTAAAACAAAGCATGGACTACGATTACTCTAAATTAGTTGAACAAACCCAGTACTGGACTCAGCAAGCACAACTATCAAACTGGATTGATGACAATCTTTCCAAGCAGATCAACTTGTTCGAAACACAAACATCAGCAACTCTATTTTCAACTGAGACCCCAGGGCTTTCAAGACCACTTATTGCAGCTTTTATAGGCGGCACTGGCGTAGGTAAAAGCTCATTACTTAATCGACTAGCTGGCAAAGCTATCGCTAAAGCTGGCGTGGTACGCCCCACATCACGAGAAGTCACTTTATACCATCACCATTACATCACTATTCAACAACTACCAAAATCACTAGCACTTGATGAAACGACTATTTGTCAACATGATGATGATTCAAAGAAGAATATTGTTTGGATTGATATGCCTGACTTTGACAGCACCGAATCCAACAATAAGAAATTAGTTCAACAATGGCTCCCTCATATCGACGTGCTTATTTATGTAGTAAGTCCCGAACGTTACAAGGATCAAAAGGCTTGGCAATTATTACTTTCTGAAGGCACTCAACATGCTTGGCTATTTGCCTTCAATCAATGGGATAAAGGTCAAAATGAACAATTTGATGACTTTACTCAACAAATTCATAAGGCAGGTTTTGTAACACCAATCATCTTCAAAACTACCTGTACAACCGAGCTACACTCTGACGAGTTTTCTGCCCTAGAAGCCACTCTAAATTCTCTATCAACTTCCCACATAGTTAAGCAACTTGAAGATCATAGCACCCATATCCGTAAACTTGACTTAGAGCACAAACTAATTTCTGTTAAAAATTCAATGGGCTCCATTCTGACTGCTCAACAAATCCCTGAACTTTGGCTTAAACAATGGCTGCTTACTAAAAAAACACTTCAAGAAGGACTTGCTTGGCCCATTCAAAACCTTGCAACCTATTCAGCTGAACACGCTTCCGATATACTTTCGCCTCAAAGCAATGTTTTTTCTTCACTTTGGGACAACTGGGCCCAAAGTCGTTTTGACGATGCTCTCACTGAATTTATTGTTTCTATAGATCAATTAGAAATACCCGCTACTCCCTTTAAGCGACAACTTCATTCAATGAGAGAAGATGTAGCCACCATCGTACAAACACAAACCGAATTAGCCACTCGACACGCATTAATCAATCCAGGTAATTTAATACATCGCAACTTTCTAAAAGGCATGCGTTTATGTGAACTGATATTGCCATTAATGGCTATGGCTTGGGTAGCTTGCAAAGTACTGATTGGCTATTACACTAGCAATCTGATAGATAATCACTATCTAGGCATTGATTTTGCTGTACATAGTGGATTATTAATCGCATTAACTTGGCTCATACCTTTTTTTATTCTAAAAAAGGCACAACCTTCTTTAAAAAATAGTGCATTAAAAGGTCTTAATAAAGGATTACAAAGTGCATTTAAGCAAATAGATAATGAAATCACATTACGCATTTCATCTACCTTGCAAGAACATAAAAAGCAGCTTGATGAGATTTCTGTACTGATTGAGCATTGCAGATCAAACGAAATCGACCACAACTTATCGATAACTTCCAACGACAGTTCCTTAACAAGAATGCTGATGAAATAAATATTTTCGAATTGTTAAACTCCTCATAATTACCTAATAAGCAACTCTTTACAAAAAATATGCTTCAATATTACATAATTTGGTTTCCTGATTGAAGACTTAGGGATACCATTAGCCGCGTGTGTTTGGGAATACATAAAAACAATCATCCCTGTTAAACACCCTCTAACAAAAACCTTTAATCGAGACGCCTTCATGGAAACTTACCTACCTCTTTTCAAAACTTTATTTGCCGATTGGGTGCAATTAACAATTAACGACCCCTTATATGCAGGCGCACTTGCATTCATCGCCTGGATAGTAACAGCAAGTCTTTATAGTATAAAAATTGCTTTTATAAATAAAAAGTCGACTGCCAGAGAAAATGCTCGAATTGATGCCATCACTCAACTTAACGATGCACAATTAAAATTAAAGGACGTTGAACAACAACTGATTGAGAGCGCTGAACAACTTAAAAAAGACCAAGAATGGGCTCAAAAAGAAACACAACGTGCGTCAGAATTTGAGAATCTACTTAAAGATCGCAACAAACAAATAGCCACTCATATTCAATCTTTTTCAACTAGCTTTGATCTTGGTGAACGGCCATTACCGATCACTGAAGATCTAAAAGCAGAGAGCATATGGCAGCAATTTGATAGAGCTATCAACTTATTCATAACTCGATTTCGCAGTGAACAGCAAGCCAAAACAGAATTACAAACAGCTCTTCATACTGAAACACTGAAAAGCACAGAAAATGAAGCTGTTATATCGACATTACAAGCAGGCATAGCCGCACAAACTATTAAAATATCTAACCTAGAATTACTCCTAGAAGAACAAAAAAACACATTCCAGCAACAACAAGAACACGCACAGCTTTTATTAAATCAAAGTTTGGCAAATAAACCTGCAGAAGTCGTTCATAACAATATACAACCCCAAACCAACATTGATTTAGTTAATAACCAAACCTCTGTTAATGAGGTCGCAGAAATTGCCTCTGAAACTATTACTCCCATTGAGCCTATTATCGAAATCCAATCTACACCCACTAAAACAGTAACTACTGAATCAATACCAAACACTGTAATCAACGAGCTACCACCCGTTAAATCCTCCAAAGATCAACTAGGAAAACTTAAGGGACTTTTTGGAAAGAAAAAATCTACTGTTAGCTCACCTGAATTGCCTAAAGATCAACAAGCTAATGCAATTCCAGTTGAGTCCATTCGCGAAACCATATCAACACCCATAGAAACGGCTACGACCGAATCAACATCAAGCCCAGAAACCACAGAACAGCCCCCTATTAAATCTTCCAAAGACCAAGTAAGGAAACTCAAGAGCCTTTTTGGGAAAGCTTCGAATAAAACAACTACCCCTGTTGAAATCACCAGAGATCAACATGTTGATGTCATTATTGAACAGCCACCAGTAGAAGTAGTAATAGCGCCAGAACCAGTCACTATTAAGCCTTCCAAAAGCCCACTTAAAAAAATGAAATACTATTTTGGTGAAGCAAAACAAAACCCAGAAGTAGAAGCAGATATTGATGTAGCGCCTTTGGAACCCCTTGTAATAGAACCAGAGTCTATTAGCTCAGATAAATTTTCGTTTAGTAAACTTAAAAGCATCATTAGTAAATTGCCATAAGCTTTGTTGGGTAAGGCGCATTCGCGACAGCAATCCACCACACATTCGCAGACTTGAAGGCAATCAAACAAAAAACTCACTAATAAGCATGTAAGTTAAAGTCAGTTTATCGCTCCGTTTGAGGTGGATTGCTGTCGCGAATCCACCCTACGCGAATATTCCGTACAGATTAAACCGCCGTACGGCCGTATGGTTATTTAAAAATGTAAAAGTCACGCTATCAAAAGCCGCTGAATTAGCCGCAATGGATATTTATACATTCATGGCAGAATGCAAAAAAAATGAAGTCCCTGTTATGAATATGACCTAGCAAGAATTGCTTGAAGAATTATCGAGCATGAACGCACTATGATTTTAGTTGCAGATTGTTCCGCTTTAATGGCCTTATCTATCTGCAACCGCTTAGAAATTTTATAACAGATTTTTGGTCAAGTTCTCGTGCCATACGATATAGTGGTGGGCGATAAGCCTTGCCCAACCCATTTACCTTAAATCAACCCTAAATACTAAATCGAGTCTAGATTATGAACACACACCTTTTACAGCAAGCCCGTGTACTCAACATTGACGAGCAGATCGAACTAGTTGAAGCTATATGGGACGGTATCGTTAGTCATGGTGACGCGCCATCGTTGACCGAAGCGCAAAAAAAGGAACTTGACCATCGTCTCGCAGACTACCTTGTTAACCCAAATGATGTGGTTCCCTGGAGTGAAGTAAAGGCAGCTGCTCTTGCCAAAATCAGGCAATGAGCCTGTTTGTAACGTTTCATCGTGCCGCCAGTGCAGAATTCATCGAAGCAAGTGTTTAGTATGATGACAAGCGAACGGGTCTTGCTCTTGAGTTCATGACTGAAATTGAACGTTGCGTGTCGTTAACATCTAAACAGCCCCTCCAGTTTGCTATTGTTCGCGAGGACATTCGGCGTATTGTTGCCAATCGTTTCCCGTACAATGTTTATTTTCGTGCAGAAAAGCATCGCATCGTTGTTCTGGCGTTATTTCATGGAAGTAGAGATCCCTCTATTTGGCAGGCAAGAGCCTAACAAACGCTCAACCGGAGCGCAGTACGTAGGCCGGAATAAGACTTTTCGAGCGTAAGCGAGAATAAGCGTTTCCGGCAAACACACTGCAAGCATTGCCGGAAACGCCACCACGCGCTACGCTTGGGTGGTCTTATTCCGGCCTACTAGGCTTACTTTGGATAATCACTTAATTATCAGGCAAGCCGGAATGTTGGCTGATCCCTATAGGCAAGCTGTCAGTAATGCGTTCAATCAATTATTTGATATTAAAATATAGCCTGTAGCTTCGATACAGCAAAGAGGAATCGCCGTTATCAAGCCATGTCATAAGGTTTGGTGTTTGTTAGGTGTAAGTGAATGATGCGCCTGACGGCAGCATCCTATGGCGCATCTTATAACGCTTAAATTTTAGATTGCTTTCTATAGCACTTAGTACCATAATTTTGTCGAGGTAAGTCTATTGGAAATTTATAAAACTCGCGCCTTCCATCGATGGGCGAATGATGAAGGTTTAACTGACACAGCAATATGTGATGCTGTTAAAGAAATGCAAAAAGGCTTATTTGATGCTGATCTTGGTGGCGGACTCTTTAAAAAGCGCATAGCCAAACAAGGTAAAGGCAAAAGTGGTGGCTTTAGAACCTTGCTGGCGACTAACAGAGGTGATAAATGGTTTTTTATATTCGGCTTTCAAAAAAATGAACGCAGTAATATCGATAAAGATGAAAAAGAAGCCTTGAAGAAATTAGCCAGCCAACTTCTGTCATATAACAACGAACTTTTAAATAAAGCTATTGCAGCAAAAGAATTAACTGAGGTTATTTGTAATGAGAAAAACTAAATCTGCAATTCTTGATGCGGTACACGAAACAGCAAAAGGTTTACATGAGGCCGGCATTATGGATAAAACCACTATGCGAGAGTTTGATAGCCTTTGCCTTCCGCCTATAGCTAAACTCCAACCTGATGAAATAAAACAAGTACGAGAATCTGCAAAGGTTAGCCAAGCAGTATTTGCTACTATTCTAAATATCAGTGTTTATACTGTTCAAAAATGGGAATCAGGCGACAAAAAACCTACAGGTGCTGCCCTTAAGCTTTTGCATATGGTAAAAAATAAAGGCTTAACGATAGCTTATTGACGATAAACCTCTCTTTATTAGTGACTTGTGAATTCAACGCTGAAGGGTTATACGGCCGTATGACGCATCTTATCGCGTTGTTAGCGCACCTTACCGAGTAAGATAGCATATCACCCAGGTTATATTTATAACTTCTTATCGGCAACAAACAGTTCATAAAGTTGGTGGGGTAATGCTTTGTTTTCACGTAAAGCCGCCCAATTCCATCTATCTTTGTAGCGATCAATGAAATCAATACTCCAAGGCAATGCAATATTTACGCTTAACTTATTCCAATTCCATCGCTCTTTGTAGCGATCAATAAAGTCAATGCCCCAGGGTAGAGCAAAATTTTGGCTTAAGTCATGCCAATCCCACCGATCTTTGTAGCGATCAATGAGATCAATACTCCACGGTAATTTTTCGTTCTGGCTTAACCTAAACCAGTCCCATCGATTTTCGAAACGATCAATGAAATCAATACTCCAAGGCAATGCCATATTTACGCTTAATGCATTCCAATTCCATCGGTCTTTGTAGCGATCAATGAGATCAATACTCCAAGGTAATGCGGAGTTCTCGCTTAAACAATACATCCCATAAAGATTATTATCTCCCCAATTCCATCGATCTTTGTAGCGATCAATGAGATCAATACTCCAAGGTAAATTTGTGTTTATGCTCAAGCCATCCCAATCCCATCGATCTTCGAAGTGTTCTAAGAGTTGTGTGCTCCACGGTAGTCCTAGGTTGTCGCTTATCCCGCCAGAATTATAATCCCCAAACCAAAATCGCCAATACCATCTCTCTTTGTATCGCTCAATAAAGTCAATGCTCCAAGGTAATTTTTCGTTTATGCTTAAGCCACGCCAATCCCATCGGTCTTTATAGCGATCAATTAGATCAATACTCCACGGCAATTTTTTGTTCTGGCTTAACCAAAACCAATCCCAACGATTTTTGAATCGTTCAATGAAATCAATGCTCCAAGGTAACTTTTCGTTCTTGCTTAACAAAATCCAGTCACATTGATCTAAATAAGGGATCATAAGCCTTCTATCATTTATCATATCTAATTCTAGGTTTGTTTTTTAAAAATTAAGGGTGAAAATATTATCCTTAAAAGGCTTCGATCATGACGGATTGCTTTCGCGAATTCGCCTTACGGGTTATTCCGGTCTATTTGGCTCATTTGGCGAATTCACAACTTCCAATTTGTTTACCACACAATACCAGATCCCTGCATCAATCAGGACTTGAGCTACAAGTGTTTCAGTATCATCGATAATTCTAACCTCGATTCCATCCGCCTGCTCTGCCCATACCTCTGCTTTAATGGTATCAATACTGAATCCTTCTGCTGGGAAACTTTTGGCCCATCCAGGTGAGCCTGTTGACTGCCATTGATAGCCAGTAGCTTTCAACAGGTCTTTGATAGCAAAGGTTGGGGTCCCCCCTCTTCGATCTTGGTTTCCAACTTTTACGAGAAGACGAGTAGTTGCACCACGAACAGACCGATAGTCCGCCCAATTAATCTTATTGAGGGACTGTCTGCGTTCCAACTCTTCAAGAAATGGCGACTTGTTCCGACCATCCGTAATGATCACCAGCGTTTCTATGGCTCGTGTCAGTGCGACGTATAAAAGCCGCCGCTCTTCTTTTGTGATCTTTTCAGGGCTGTCACCGAAAATTCGTGAAAATATCCAGTCTGGGTGAATTAAAGGATAACTGCGTGCGACCGCATCAAGCACAATTACCATCGGCCTCTCCAACCCTTTGTATTTGTGTGCCGTCGAAATAGTGATTCGCTTCTCCAATTTCTTTGGGAAATAAGATCGGATGAGATTGAGGTAACGAGTGAGGCCACGGCTATCGTCGATAACTTGATCCCGATAACTCACAAACCAGGGTAATCCGTTTCGACGGCACAGCATCACAACAGCGAGGCCATCGGCAAGCGCCTTGCCAACAAGACGTAAAACTGCGGGCGTGATGTTATCACCGGGATGCCGCTCTTTTTCAAGCTTGGATGGTTCAAATTCGTTGAGGTCCGTGACAAGAACTTTTCCCGCAGATCTCTTGTGGGCGATGGCTGGCTTGCCAAGCCCAACCATCAATGCATTGCCAATGGCAACAATGGCATTCGAGGATCGATAGTTGGTCGAAATATAAAGCTGGCGCGACTCGCCAATGTAATCAGTAAAGTTCTCGAAAAATCGCAAATCTGATCCGGCAAAGCCATTGATCGCCTGCCAATCGTCACCGACGCAAAACAACTCGATTCGTGGGTTTTTCTTCCGGATTGAGTTAAGAAGACGGTAAAAGAGATCAGAAAAGTCCTGGAACTCGTCGATACAGACGTAGCGCAGCGAAACAAGATCACCACTGCCGGATTTCTTCTGAAATAACGTTTGCCCAGAACTGATCGTAGCGGCTGCACGTTGCATCAGCCCATCAAAATCCTCTTCGCCCGTTGCTGATAGACGGTTAAGATACGCAACATATAAGCGGTGTGCTAAGTTGAGAAACGCTTCCTCAACAGGTGAGAGCGGCGAGTAACAATCAATACGGCTGCGAAGTTCTAACGGGTTCAGCGATAGCTTTCTGCATCTGCCAATAAAGCCAACCGTTGCGACCGTAAATCTGTCGATCGCACGATCTTTGATGCGCTGCCAGATTTCATCTTCTGACAAGCGAAGGCAAGGGATGCTCTGATTTTCAAGGCGCTTTTTGAGAAGCTCAAGAAATGAATCGACACCATTGGCCACAATGTTATGGGGTGAAAACTCAATCAGCGTCCAGCCGTTCCTAGTATCCCAATAAGCCCGCTTTTTCTCGGACATTTCGTCATAATCAGTATCACCCTTGAGGCCAAAGTACTCGATGATTATGCCGCTCTTGGGAGTCTGGAAAATAGTGAAATCGGGACGGTAGTTGATACCGCTCCATGTAAAGTTACACTCGTACTTGTAGGCAATATCATGCTCAAACAAGAAATTAGCAATCACTTTTTCGCCAAATGATTTGACGTACTCACCTTGCAAGCTTTCCAATGGCAGAGACCTGCGAAATTGGAGAAACTCTTCCTTGCTCTGGTCGTAACAACCCTCAATGATAAGGTTCCAGTCTTCCCTAAAATGAGCCAACATTAACTTTCGAATCTGCTCTTTAAACTCTGGAATCTTTAGGTGGTCGTCAATCACTTGCTGAGCAACGCGACTTAACTCTTGAGAATCTTTATCGCTGTCGTTGTAGAGAATACTTTCCTCTGGATGCACGATTGCGTAGGCAAGCGCGTGGAAGGTCATCACGTGAGGCAGTGTGATATTTAGTTTAGTCGCAACGGTATCGACTGCGCTGGCTTCAATCTTGTCCTTGTCGATTCTTTTGTTTTTGCCCAGTTCACGAATTCGACGCTCAACGTCAGCGGCTACAGCCGCTTTAGCTCCTACGCTCAATAACTCCAATAGTCTTCTGCGAATTTCGAGGACGGCTTTGCGATTGAACGCCAGTAGCAGCATTTCACTGGGAGCGACACCACAGTGCTTTAGAAGAAAGAGGGTGCGGTTAACCAAGGTGGTCGTTTTTCCGCTGCCAGCACGAGCCACCACTTGGACGTGTCCATGCACTGCCGCGATAGCAGCAATCTGCTCATCCTCTGCTAAAGGTTTATCACCGTTCTTGCTGTTTGGGGTGTTATCTGCGATCCATGACTTAACAAAGGTAATCTTTTCCTGCTCGTAAGTGTCTTGAGAAATCAAGTTGGTACACGAAGCGTGAAAAAAAGCATCAGTTCCTAGAAAGTCTGAGTGTAGGCGTCTGCGAATTTCTTGAAGCAATTCATCAGTCTTTCTGCGTAACGGCTCCTTCCGTAACCATTCTCTTTCTTCCTCTTCTCGCACCAAATCATCCTGACGAGCTTTTTCTGCCCTTGCCAGATCCTCTTTTCGCTTTCGTTCAGCTAGATCTACCTCAATGTCTCCAAAACTTACTAAACGAGTAGTACCCCGAATAGAGTCGGTGAATCGAACTTCCGCGCACCCTGACAAATTAAGATTAAGATTCTTAACGATACCTTTCCCGTAGAGGTAATGAGTGACTAGATCACCCTCGACTATGTTAGGCACCCAATACTTGTCCTCATAATAGCTAGCGGGACTATAAACATTAATAAGAGATTTCTTGTTACCTGCCAAAAGCCAAATACCTAGATCGAACGGAATCGTCTTACCATTCAGATGTTGTCGAACGGATGGAAGAACTTGCTCCCAATCCCAGAGATTAAAAGTATCGCGGACAACGAGTGCCGTGTTTGGCCCGTAGCGTTTAACCAGCTTCTTGTCTATTCGTTGTAATAGAACTGGTAGTGCATTGTCTGGTAGCGACATGATTTGCATCGGCTCCTTGCCCCTGCGAACTGCTTCAAGGCGCTGTTTAAGAGCATCATTTGAACAATTGTCACTCCTACCGAGCAATGCAGCAATATCACCAGGTCGATTTTCGGTAAGAGTGATCTCAAGGTTAAACTTTTTTCCAGTTTCATTTTTGGCTTGCACGTCTGGCGTTTCTCTATCACCAGCAATGTGAGTGACTACATAGGCTGTTTGAAACTGTGCATTGTAGAGAGCAAAGAACCCTTCGGCAGTTGCTAATTCGATCTGCTGCTTCTCGTTATACTGTGCAGTATTCATGACCATTATTAATATTAACCGCGTTGGGTTGCATGTTTTTCGGAACCCAACACCTTCATGTGGAAATATTGGGTTAACGATAAGTCCGTAAGTCGTAGGGTTTCCCGATAGAGACTGTGAAAGTATTTATGTGGGAGAGGCTTTAGCCTCGAATTCGAGGCTAAAGCCTCTCCCACATTATATAAAAACAATGACTTACAAAATTAAAAAGTTATTTTTGTGTTGTTTTCATAATACTTTCACAGTCTCTATCGCTAACCCGCCCTACATGCTTCTATTCATATTAAAAATATATATTATAGGGCTTGGCACGAAAAGTATGTGCCAGCAGCGGGCTGCTTTAAATATTTAGGTTTACTCATCTGGAATTTGTAACTTTGCATATTTAATACAATTTTTTGTACCAAATGACCCACTGACTGGCTCCGATGTTAAAAGAGGATGCACATTATCAAAGAATTTTGATTTGCTAAAACCTAGATGTTTTAGTTCATTATTGTCTGGTGCTATTTGGCTAATAATATTTCTTACATTCAACTCATAAGTGCAATCGAATAATAGACGGAATTGAAAAAGATTAGCTGCTATAGTTCTAAGCTTTTTTCAATCCGACCAAAGACGATAAAACCTATGAGAACTTATAAACAGCTAATCCAAGAACAAAGATACCAGATTGAGATTTTATTGAAAGCGGGAAGTTTTCAGCATGTAATAGCTGGGCTGTTAGGTGTGTCGAAATCTTCAATTTCTAGAGAACTGAGTCGCAATAAAGGTACGGATGGTTATGATCCGAAACTGGCACAACACAAGGCAGATACTCGTAGAAAGTTAGCAATAAAAGCCATAAAGATGACGCCCAGCTTGATTACTGAGATTGAAACCAGAATTAAATTAGATTGGAGTCCAGAGCAAGTATCAGGGCAACTAAAGGATGAGCATGGCGTCATGATCAGTCATGAGCGTATCTATCAACATGTTTGGGCAAATAAATTACGTGGAGGATTGCTATACAAGCATCTGCGTCAGTGCCATAAGAAACGAAAAAAGAAATATGGTTCGAAGGATAAACGCGGTCAGATTAGAAATCGTGTCAGTATTGAAGAGCGTCCAAGTATCGTTGCCGAAAAGACGCGTATTGGTGATTGGGAGATCGATACCGTGATAGGCCAAAACCATCAAGGAGCATTGGTTACTATAGTGGATCGAGTATCCAAGTTCACGCTGATAAAAAAGGTTGATAGTAAGCACGCAGAAGTCGTGACCGCCGCTACTATTATGTTACTCAAACCCTATCTGGATAAGGC
>CAIZMK010000070.1 GCA_903934035.1 uncultured Methylococcaceae bacterium | reverse complement strand
TTGATGACCCACATCCCAGACTAATTGATCGCTAGGCGTATCAAAAACATAATGCAGTGCCACCGTCAATTCAACAGTGCCTAAGCCTGCTGAAAAATGCCCACCCGAAATGCTCACGGTATGCGTTAAATAGTCACGCAACTCTTTAGCTAAAGGCTTTAACTGATCTTTACTTAAATTACGAACATCGGCGGGGCTGTTGATGTTGTTAAGTAGTGAATAATTAAGTAATGTTTTCATGGTTAGTCATTCTGAAATGATTGAGCGTCAAGTTGATGCTCAAGCGAAGTAGGGCAGCAACATAAATAGTGTTTCAAATTAAGCTTTCTTATTTTTTAACGAATGGCTGGCTAAATTTTTGCCTAAGTCCCATATTGAGCCTGGAATTTGATGGGTGTCGGCAATGGCTTTATCAAAGGAGCTAACGATATTGTCACGATCTGTTTGCGTTAACATCAAAGGAGGTAATAGTTTAACTACATTCATGCCGTGTCCAGCAACTTGAGTCAATATGTGATGTTCTTTAAATAAGGGGATAGTGATCATTTGACAGAATAAGCCTTTGTTAGCGGCCTCTAACATAGCCCAAGCTGCTTTTAGTTTTAAGCTTTTAGGTGAATTAAATTCAACCGCTATCATCATGCCTTTTCCACGAGCTTCTTTAAGGAATTCGTATTGACCTGATAAGGCATTTAGGCTGTTAATAATATCAGTGCCCACAGCTAAACTATTTTCGACTAATTTTTCTGCTTCAATAACATGTAATGTCGCTAAACCAGCGGCCATAGCCATATTGTTTTTACCAAAAGTTGAGCCATGTACCACGGCTCTATCCATACGATTAAAGACGGTATCCATGATCTTCTCAGTCATAGCTACGCCGCCTACCGGGACAAAACCACCTGATAGCGCTTTTGCCATGCAAATCATATCCGGACTAACACTCCAGTGATCGATTGCCCAAAACTTGCCTGTTCTGCCTATGCCGGTTTGTACTTCATCTGCTACAAATAGGGTGCCGTATTTTTTACATAGACGTTCTACTTCAGGTAAATAATTATCATCGGGTAAATTTACACCTTTACCCTGTATGGGTTCTACGATGAATGCGGCAACATCTTTATTGCTTAGAGCTGACTCTAATGCTTCTAAATTATTAAAAGGTACTGAAATGCAATCGGGTAATAGGGGGCCAAAACCTTCGCGGAATATTTTTTCTCCCATTAATGATAATGAGCCCATAGTTAGACCATGGTAGCCATGATCGCAAAATACAATTTTGTCGCGCTTAGTTGTATATCTAGCAAATTTAATTGCCGCTTCAACCGCCTCTGTACCCGAGTTACAAAAAAACATTTTGTTGATGTTTTCTGGTGTCGTTTTTAAAATCTCTTTTGCTAGTAAGCCGCTCAAAATAGAGACATCTAATTGCACAAGGTTGGGTAATTCTAATGTTAATGTTTCTTGGAGTGCTTTAATGACGGTAGGGTGATTACGTCCAATAGCAAATACACCAAATCCACTGTATAAGTCTAAATACTCAGTACCTTCTTGATCGTATAGGTATTGACCAACTGCTCGTTGATAATGCCTGTCATATCCAATGGTTTGTAACATTCGTACCATTTGTTTGTTGAGGTGTTGCTCATGCAAATCAAATTTATCAGTACTGTGTTGGGCAAATAGTTCAGCTATGCTAAAAGTCATATTCGTAAAGTTGGATTAAAGGTGAAGGTTAATGTTCTTAAATGATCTTCTTGGTAACTAGTAATTGCATCAAGATGTTTGGCAATAAGTTTTAGTGTTTTAGTTGCTGCTTTAAAATGCAATCCTAATTTGATCAATCCAGGTAATTCAGTAGGATGGTGTGCGAGGTAATATAGAAGTTTGCTTATTGATACTTCGCCTTGTTGATTAAGTGCATAAGTAACGGCTAAAGGTAAGTTCATATCTGCGGGATCAGCGATCACTCTTATGGCTATGAAAGGCAATTTATGTTGATTAGCAATTTTGGCTATCGCAATACTTTCCATATCTAAGGCAACCGAATTAGTTGCTGTTTGTATCTTTTTCTTATCTTCGCTAGAAGAAACGATGCTTTTACTTTCAACTAAGCTGCCGATTTTTACATTAACCAAGCTTGATAATAATTCTTTTGTACGTTGATGCCATTGTTCGCTGATATTTAATTTTACTAAATTACTTTCTTCAGTAGTTATAAGTTCATTTGCAAGAACTAAATCACCTGGATTTAATGATTCAATAAGTGCTGCAGCACAACCCCAGCTG
This sequence comes from uncultured Methylococcaceae bacterium, assembly GCA_903934035.1. Classification (GTDB taxonomy): domain Bacteria; phylum Pseudomonadota; class Gammaproteobacteria; order Methylococcales; family Methylomonadaceae; genus Methylobacter_C. Next base: position 9,588 of record CAIZMK010000070.1, on the reverse strand, counting down.
ATTAATTTAGTTGCACCTTGAGAAATAAGATGTTCGGCTGCTGAACTTGCATTATTCGGCCCAGCGCCAGAATAAATAACCAAAATTTTTTTAGTAATAAAATGGCTGCACCCTTTGCTCAGTTTTTTTGAGGTAAGAGTGCTTAATTCTTCGGGTAGGGCAACAACGATGCCTGTTATCACTTTTTATTAACTTCGTTGCGATAGCGTGCAAGTGCCCATAATGGAAAGAACTTGTCGTAACCGTGGTATTTTAAATAAAAAACTTTTGGGAAGCCGGGAGCAGTAAAGCATTTGTCATTCCATACGCCATCGGTTTGTTGATTACGTAAAATAAAGTCAATGCCTTTTGCTACTTCTGGGCAATGAGCTTCGCCAGCAGCCATTAATCCTAATAATGCCCATGAGGTCTGGAATGCAGTGCTAAAGTGGTAGCGACCGCTAGATTTTTTGTCATGATAGCTATAATTGTCTTCACCCCAGCCACCATCTTCTCGTTGTATAGATTTTAGCCACGCTACCGCTTTAGTATACATAGGGTCGTTTTTTGGTAAGTTGGTTTGTTCTAGGCCTAATAGCGTGGACCAAGTACCATAAATATAATTTGTGCCCCAGCGACCAAACCACGAGCCATCGGCTTCTTGTTCGTCTCGTAAGTATCGAATTGTACGTTCTAATGCTGGTCTATATTCATCGTGATTTTGAGCGACTTTAGCCATTAACATAGCACAGCGTGCGCTTACATCAGATGTTGGTGGGTCTAATAGTGCACCGTGATCAGCAAACGGTATTTCGTCTAAATAATAATAGGTATTATCTACATCAAAAGCGCCGTAGCCACCATTTTTAGATTGCATGCCAACTATCCAGCGTGTGGCTCTATGTATTGATTCATCTAAATTCGGTAAATTTGAATCTGCCATAGCAAAAGCAACCACCGCTGTATCATCTACATCTGGATAATGAGGGTTTTCAAATTGAAAAGCCCAGCCGCCACCCTCTAAATCAGGTTTAGAAATACGCCAGTCACCCGGTTCATCCGATAATTGCTTGCTTTTAAGCCAGTCGTAAGCGCGTGTTAGTGCAGATTGGCTGATAGGTGTGTGGCCTTTATCTGCTTCTTGCAAAGCTAAGGCAGCGAGAGCTGTATCCCAAACAGGTGATAAGCAAGGTTGACAATAGGCGTCATGTTCGTTTATGACCAACAACTTATCAATTGCTTTTCGAGCAATTGAAATGTGAGTCTGATCTTCAGGTGTTTCTAGTAATAATAAGGCTTCATAAGCACCCATCATGGCAGGACAGATTCCGCCTAAACCATCTTCACCATTTAAGCGCTCAATAATCCATTCTTTTGCTTTTTCAATCGCTAGTTGGTGGGCTTTTTTGGGAATGAGTGGGCGAGTAATGCGACCTAAATAATCTAAGCCTAAAAAGATTTTATTGAGTAAAGTGCGCTCTGGAAAATAATGTCGTTCCTTATCTGGGTGCGTAACAAAAAGCTCTAATATGTTAGTGTTTGTTGGGTTTTTAGCTGTTGCTTTAAGTGTGCACAATAAAAACAAAGGTACCATAACAGTTCTTGACCAGTAGGCGACTTTGTCTAAATGAAATGGAAACCAGTTAGGAAATAACATAATTTCCACCGGAATATAAGGAACTCCACGCCAAGGTAATTGTTTGAATTTGGCAAGTTCTATGCGTGTGAAGACATTCGCTTTTGCAGCACCGCCTCGGCTAAGTATGTACTTTCTTAGCTGGGTCATGTGCTTATCTTCCGGTAAGTCACCAACTAATTTCAAGGCGTAATACACTTTAACGCTGCAGCTAATATCTCCTGGTCCGCCGGTAAATAGAGGATAACTTCCATCTTCTGATTGGCGAGATCTTAAATAGTTAGCTATTTTTTTCTGAAGTTCCTCATTTACATCACCCAAGTAATGCATCATTAAGATGTATTCTGCGGGTATGGTGCAGTCCGCTTCGAGTTCGAATACCCAGTAACCGTCTTTGTCTTGTTTGCTTAATAGGCTATCTTGGGCTCTGCTAATCGCTTTATTGATATCATAAGATTTTGAATAAATAGCGGTAGAAGAACTGCTTGTGTTTCTATTAGAGATAGCTGTATTGGGTTCAGTAAACATAAAGACGTCCTTAAAGGTCAAGGTTGGCTTTTGAGGAATTGATTTTATAGCTCCAGTTTGAAGCTTTTAAGTCGCGACTACTAAAGTTAAATAATAAAGATAGTAATGTATTATTGCGGCCTATTAAACGAGTAGAAAATATGGTGGCTTTAACACTGTTGCGCGTGATTTTGACTTGATTAGCATGAGTAAAATCTAAGTTTTGTTTGATTTTTCTTAGGGTCAAAATCGCCATACCTACGGCCCATAAACAAAAGTTACGAATGCCGACTTCATGGGAAGGTATTTTCTGCGTGTACAATAAGGCATTGTGCAAATGTTCTTGCGCAATACTGATTAAGTGAGCTAATCCCACTCTAAATTGTTCGTTGTTAGTTTCGGTGCTTAAGGTTTTAAGATCAAAGTCAGTTTCATTAAATATATCTTGAGGTAACCAACAAACGCCACGTTGAGCATCATCCCAAATATCTTTTAAGATATTGGTCATTTGTAAGCCTTGTCCAAACGAAACAGATAGGGTTAATAGCTCATCCTTATGTGCGGCAATTTCTGGTGAATAATGACAGAATAATTTTGCTAGCATTTCACCTACACAGCCGGCGACGTAATAACAATATTTATCTAAATCAGCCAGTGTTTCTAGGCCGCCCTGTAAATCCATGGCCTGGAATATAGGCATGCCTTCTGCCATCGTTTCTACGCACTGAGCTAATGCTTCAATTTGAGCTTCATCAAAGCTATGGGTAATTTGTATCACTCTAGGTAATACATGAATGAGCGTATGTTCTGCAGGAATAGTCTGTTCAGAAAGAAGTGGGGCAAGGTCTATTGCAAAAGGTTCTGCATTTACACCTGTTTTTACGACGTCAATAAATTCTGAACAAAAATGTTTTTTTTGTGAAACTGATAATGAAACTTCGTCCTCAATAGTGTCAACTATACGGCATAGCAGGTAGGCGTTTGCAACTACACTGTAAAGTTTAGCGGGAAGCTGAGGGATGGTTAGAGCAAATGTTCTGGATACACCTTCAAGTAACAGTGACTGAAAGTCATTATCCGATAGTTGGCTCAATGATTTTGGATTGTCCAAGGATATTTGCGTTTCGCTCATTATACAATTGATGTCTATCAGGTTAAATTGGTAGGGAATTAATGGCAATAATAGCTTGTTTGTTGGTAATTTGCAAAGCAATGTTGTTTTGTTGTGAACATCCCAGATTTACTGGCGTCTATACATAATATTTAATTGTTAAAACAGTCATTTAACAGTAGATGTTGTATTTATACAAATTATTGTAATGTTTGTTCTATTGAGTGGTGTTAATAGATAATTTAGTAAAAATATGGAGTCGTTACTAAAAAGATAGTATTCTACTCAACATAAGATAAGCGATTGTATTATATAGTTGCTATGTTTGATAAAAGTCTTTTGTGATAATTAAATATCTGAAGATATTATTTTGATAGTGATTTGTTAGGTTGTTGTTTATTTGATACATTCTTGTTGTTCCGCAATGTGATGGCGGTATTCGGATGATCAAGTTAGTTTGATCATTAATGGTTTATTTATTTTTTGAGGGTTTACGCGTGGGAGTTCCTTTACGTCAGCAGTTTGCAGTAGGTAGTTATTTAATTAAACAAAAGCTAAAAGGTGTTAAAAAATATCCTTTAGTACTGATGTTAGAGCCATTATTTCGTTGTAATTTGGCTTGTGCAGGCTGCGGAAAAATCGATTATCCAGATGATATATTGGATCAGCGATTATCTTTCGAAGAATGTATGCAGGCAGTTGATGAATGTAATGCTCCTATGGTATCGATACCCGGTGGTGAGCCACTTATCCATAAAGAAATGCCTGAAATTGTTGCGGGTATTGTTGCTCGTAAGAAATTCGTATATTTATGTACCAATGCTTTGTTATTGAAAAAGCGAATTGACGATTACACACCATCTCCTTATCTGACTTTCTCAATTCATTTAGACGGTATGCAAGAAAGGCATGATACCTCTGTATGTCAAGAAGGTGTATTTGAGCGTGCTGTTGAAGCGATCAAATTAGCATTAGAAAAAGGTTTTAGAGTCACAGTCAATTGCACGCTATTTCAAGGTGAAAATGCTCAAGAAGTTTCAGAGTTTTTAGATTATGCAATGGAGTTGGGTGTGGAAGGTGTCACTATTGCGCCTGGTTTTAGCTATGAACGCGCACCTGCTCAGGATGTATTTATTAAAGGTAAGGATGTAAAAGACTTATTTAGAGGGATTTTTAGAATCGGTAAGAATCGCAAATGGAAATTAAACCATTCCTCGCTTTATCTTGATTATTTAGCAGGCAACCAAAATTATGAATGCACGCCCTGGGGTAATCCAACTAGGAATGTATTCGGTTGGCAAAAACCTTGTTATTTATTAGCGGATGAAGGTAATGCGGCTAGTTTTCAAGAGTTGCTAGATACCACACCTTGGGAAAAATATGGCAATGTTAATAACCCTAAATGTGCTAGCTGTATGGCGCACTGTGGCTATGAAGCAACCGCTGTTGAAGATATGTTAAAACATCCATTAAAAGCCTTATGGACTTCTATTAAAGGTCCAAAAACTGAAGGTGATATGGTTCCAGAGCCAACACCTCTTTATGTTGAAGCGCCTTTATCTACGCTTGCCGGTATTCCTATCAGAGTAGAGTGATTGCTAATATCGCTTAGGCGACTAATTTGCTACTCAGTTGGTTTTAATCTAGTGAGTAGCGAATTAAAATTTGGTTAAAGTTTATGAATGTTGATTTATTGTTTCAATGAACGCTCTAATAATTCGTTTCTCCCTTGCTAAATAACGCAGAGGGAGTTTTGTTTTAAGGATACGATAGTGAATTTAAAAAATTTAAAGCTTGTGCTTGTGTTTATAATTTCTACCTTGGCAACATCCGCTGTATATGCTCAAGACGAGGAAGTGGCAACTGCAAAGCAAGTTGTTGAAAAGTTTCAGTCAGAATTAATTGCGGTTATGAAGGATGGCAAGAAATTAGGTTATGCAGGTCGATATCAAAAACTATCTGATCCAATATCTAATAGTCATGATTTAACTAAAATTGCTCGTATCGTCGTTGGTAAAGAGTGGGAGAAACTATCAGAAGATCAGCAGCAAAAGTTGACTGATATTTTTATACGTTTAAGTATTGCCTCTTATGCGCATAATTTTAAAGATTATTCTGGCGAATCTTTTGGTTTTGATTCTGAAGAAGAGACAACCAGAGGTGGTGTAGTTGTCCACACTCATCTTGTTATACCTAACGATAAGCCCGTTAAGTTTGATTACATGCTTAAAGAAAAAGGTAGTAGCTGGCGAATTATAAATATCATTGCTAACGGCGTAAGTGATTTAGCCTTGAAAAGATCTGAATATACAACTATTTTACAACGCGAAGGTTTTGATGTTTTAATGTCCAAAATTAACGAAAAAATAGATAGCTATTCAAAACTATAACTTAGAGTGTATGGCAATAAACAATACTATCAGTCTTATGTCCTCTAACAACATTTCTTTAAAAGTATCTGGCGCGATATTGGTAATACTCGTTACTTTGAGTGGTTGTGCAACTACAGCTATTACTGAACACGCTCCCAATAAGGATGATCCTTATGAGAATGTTAATAGAGTGATGTATGGTTTTAACGATAAGTTAGATGATTATATTGCTGCGCCCGTTTCAAAAGTCTACAACAAAATCACTCCGCAGTTTGCGCGTACAGGCATATTTAATTTCTTTAGTAATCTCAAAAATATAAATGTTGTTGTTAATGACGCATTGCAAGCTAAGTTTTCGCAAAGTGTTAGTGATACTGGACGATTTCTAATTAATACTACCTTGGGTTTAGGTGGTTTTGTAGATGTGGCAACCGATACAGGCCTAGAGCTAAATACTGAAGATTTTGATCAAACATTAGCTGTTTGGGGTGTTCCTAATGGTTCTTATTTAGTTCTGCCTGTTATTGGGCCTACAACGTTGCGTGGTATTCCAGGTACAGCTTTTGATGTGGCAGCTAATCCGTCTACTTACTTAGGGATGCCTATACAGTTAGTTTCATTATTGAATGCCCGTGCTACAGCAGAGGGCTCTCTTAAGTTTATTGATGAAGCAGCTTTAGATCCTTATGTTTTTACTCGAGAATCTTTTTTGCAATGGCGAAAGAATTTAGTGACCGATGGTAAATCTGATGCATCTTTAGATTTTGGTGATGACTTAGATGAGTTAAATTCGGGAGATAAAAAGATAGCAACTAAAAGCGAGTCAATACGGAAGGATGTTTCAAAAGATAACCATAAATTAGAGCTTTCAGCGCCACTACAATAAACAGTTTATAGGGTCTTTGGTTATACCTGTTTGAATTAATCCGTTGGATAGCTGCGTAACACCCTTTAATAACTATCTGTTATTTAGGCTGTAATCCTTAAGTTGGCGCCTATGGACTTCCCGCCCTCCTGCCGACGCGAGGCATCCATGCCGCGCCCCTTCTCTAATCCCAACAAAACAGCGTCGCAAATAAGACTAAAACAACAACATTACTGAGTTTCATCAAAAAGTCATTATCAATAGTGCAATACACTATGCACTTCATAATCAAAGAGTTTTTTTCGACCTTCTAAAAAATCTAGTTCAACAACAAAAGCACAGGCCTCAACAGTAGCCCCTAATTTTTCAACTAACTCACAGCTTGCTTTTGCTGTGCCACCGGTTGCTAATAAGTCATCTATTAAAAGAACGCGATCATTTGCACTGAAGGCATCGTTATGAGCTTCTAAAGAAGCAGAGCCATATTCAAGGTCGTAAGCTACGCTTTGTACATCGTAAGGTAGTTTCCCAGGTTTTCTTAAAGGAATGAAGGGTAATCCTAGCTCCCAAGCGATCAGTGAACCAAAAATAAAACCTCTAGCTTCCATTCCAGCGATAGCAGTGATATTCCTTCCTAAAAAAGGTTGTAGCAATTGATGTACAGCTAATCTTAATGTGGCTGGATCTTTTATAAGCGGCGTAATGTCTTTAAAAATAATACCTGGTTTTGGAAAGTCAGGGATATCACGAATATTGTTTCTTAAGCGTTGCATGGTTTTATTGTATGAGTATTGGTTATTGGATACGTATGTATATGATAAAGGGTAAAGTCTTTTTTTGAGGGTAAATATTTTCTGTATTAAGTTATTGTGCAAGCAATCTGGATTTAGGGCTTTACATACATTTTCTGATAAGTATCTAAGCATGATAGAATTTGAATATGATAGGTGCATTTATAATTCATAAATATACTTAAACTTGAGTATCAAGCTCTTTAATGATTTACGACACAATCCACACATCAATTACTCATGAATAAAGATTCAAAAATATACATTGCTGGACATCGTGGTCTTGCTGGTAGCGCCATTATGCGTGAACTACTACGTCAAGGTTATACTAAGCTGATAGGTCGAACTCATGCCGAGTTAGACCTAGAAGATGCAGCCGCTACGCTACAGTTTTTTGAGCAAGAACGCCCTGATGTCGTGTTTTTAGCGGCGGCTAAAGTAGGTGGTATTCATGCTAACAATACTTTTCCCGTTGAATTCTTAATGAGTAACTTATTGGTAGAATCTAACGTGTGCCGAGCAGCTTATGCTACCGGTGTGCAGCGCTTATTGTTTTTAGGTAGTTCTTGTATTTATCCACGCGATTGCCCTCAGCCCATTAAAGAAGAATATCTATTAACCGGCGCATTAGAAGCCACTAATCGACCTTACGCCCTGGCTAAAATTGCCGGCATTGAAATGTGTTGGTCGTACAATCGTCAATATGGCACAAAATGGTTAGCTGCTATGCCAACTAATTTGTATGGCCCAGGTGATAACTATGATCTTAGTAGTTCTCACGTCTTGCCGGCATTGATTCGTAAAATGCATGAAGCAAAAATAGCCGATGCTAAAGAAGTAGTGTTATGGGGTAGTGGTACACCTAAGCGTGAGTTCTTGTATGTAGATGATTTGGCAAATGCCTTGGTGTTTTTAGTTACCTTAAATGATGAACGTTATAATGAGTTAACGCATCCAGAGCAATCTCCGGTCATCAACGTAGGAGCGGGTAACGATCTGAGTATACGGGAATTAGCCGAAACAATAGCTGAAGTAGTCGGCTATAAAGGCCAGTTCATTCAAGATACGTCTAAACCTGACGGCACTATGCGCAAGGTTTTAGATGTCAGTAAAATGAGTGCCTTGGGTTGGCGAGCCAGTACCTCGTTAAAAGATGGCATTGCCAATACCTACCAAATATTTAAAGATGGTCTTTATTGAAGCAATTGTTTTTTTATAATAAAAATGCGCTTAACTGACTTTGAAGCCAATGCTATTAAACAATCTGCCTGTGAGGTTTTTGGAGCAAAAACACAGGTGTTTTTGTTTGGTAGTCGTACTGATGATACAAAAAAAGGTGGCGACATTGATTTATATATCAAAGCCGAGACTGGCAAAGATTTAAAGCACAAAATTAAGTTTTTATTGCTACTTGAGCAAAAAATAGGTGAGCAGAAAGTTGATGTGGTGTTTGCTGAAAATGAAAGCCGAGCTATTGAACAACAAGCCATACTGCATGGAATACACTTATGATTAACTTAAGAATGGAAAAACTTATTGCTGAATGCGATAAGCATGTGCAAAGAATGAGTCATGCATATACAAAAATGGCATTATTTATGCCCTTAGATATAAGTCGATATCAACAGCTTTCTGATGATGAAGTTGAACATATAGATCAATTTTTGTTTCGATTTGCAAAACTACAAGATGCAATGGGTGAGAAACTATTTATTTTGATGCTAGAGTTTTTAGAAGAAGAAAATCCTAAGTCTAAGCCATTTATTGATACGCTTAATAGACTTGAACAGCTTGGATTATTAGAAGATAAAAATACTTGGTTAGAACTTAGAAAAATCAGAAATAATATTGCCCATCAGTATGAAGATGAGTCAGAACAAGCAGCAGAAGCGTTAAATACTGTTTACGCAGCATAGAAAACATTAGAAAGTATTTTTAAAACCATAAAGATTCGTTATATTTCAATGCGAGATAGCGTAGGGCTATGATTTCTGATGAATGATTTTTGTTATTAAAGATTTTTTGAATGATAAAAAAACTGACTGCCCTTATCATACGACAACGGTTGCGACTACACGGCAACGCTATAAGTCATCGCCTTTTAATATTTAAGTGACACATAAAGCAAAATACTTACGACATAATAAATAAGACTAAGCCCAGATCAGCAATATGTCATACGCACTACAGTTGCCGAAACATTTGGTACTGAGGCAAGTGTTTGGTTGTTCGGGTCGCGGGTAGACGACAACCAGCGTGGCGGAGATATTGATTTGCTCATTGAAACAAATCTATCAGATGTCAATATGATAGTCCGCGCAGAGCTC
>CAIZMK010000069.1 GCA_903934035.1 uncultured Methylococcaceae bacterium | reverse complement strand
CAGGGTGCGCCCGTTGATTTAGTTTTTCAATCCATAGCCGGCACCCAAAAGGCTAATGAAAGTTTCGGCATTAATTTAAATATTTTAAACGAAGCCAGACTCGCTGCCTTAGAATTAGGCCGTGGCACATTAGGCAATAACTGCATGTATTTTGAAACCGGACAAGGCAGTGCTTTATCGGCCAATGCGCATGAAGGTATGGATCAGCAAACTTGTGAAGTCAGAGCCTATGCGGTGGCACGCAAATTTAAACCGCTACTGGTTAATACCGTGGTTGGCTTTATTGGCCCCGAATATCTTTACGATGGCAAACAGATTATCCGCGCGGGTTTAGAAGATCATTTCTGTGGCAAATTGCTAGGCTTACCGATGGGTTGTGATGTCTGTTACACCAATCATGCCGAGGCCGATCAAGATGATATGGATAGTTTAATCACTCAATTAGCCGTAGCAGGTAACACCTTTATTATGGGCATACCGGGTGCCGATGATGTGATGCTTAATTATCAATCGACTTCATTTCACGATGCCCTTTATTTACGCCAGGTCTTGGGACTTAGACCTGCACCTGAATTTGACTTGTGGCTACAAGAACATGGTATTTTCAATGCTAACAATCAATTGCAGCAAAAAACCGAACTGCCCGCTTTATTTAAAACCTCGATACAAAAACTAGGATAATAAGCTCATGAACGAACCTAATGAAGCAAGCGTTATCAGCAACTCCTGGGATAATCTTAAACAATTTACGCCAGCACGTATCGCCTTAGGTCGTGCAGGCATTAGTTTACCCACTTGTGCCAGCTTAGACTTTCAATTAGCCCATGCCCTAGCACGCGATGCAGTCAATATTCCCATTGATTTTTCAGAACTTGAACAAGGCTTAAGCTTGATGGGCTTTGCATCATTAACTTTAAATAGCCAAGCCGACACTCAGCAGAAGTATTTACAACGCCCTGATCTGGGTCGTGTATTAAGCGACGCTGATTTAAATTATTTACAACACAGCGCGGCCATGATCGCTGATGCGGCAATCGTAGTCGCCGACGGCTTATCGTCAAAAGCCATAGAGCATCATGCCCTACCCTTCTTGAAATTATTACTAACTCACTTGCAAGACTATAACTTAGCGCCAGTGTGCTTAGTTAAACACGGACGGGTCGCCATAGGCGATGCAATTGCCGAACATTATGCCGCCAGATTATGTATCGTATTAATAGGTGAAAGACCTGGCTTAAGCTCGCCTGACAGCATGGGGGTTTATTTCACCTATCAAGCCCGATCAAAAATTAGTACCGACGCCGACCGTAATTGTATTTCAAATATTCATGGCAATGGCCTGAGTTATGAACAGGCTTTAACGAAATTAATGTTCTTAATCACGGAGGCCGAAAAACTACAACTATCTGGCGTTAACTTAAAAGACGAGACCACTGATACCTTAACGGATGATGATCCAAAGTGGGTTAATTTCTTGGTAGATTAAAGCGGGAAAGCTGAGCCCCAGCTCGGCGTAGCTAATAAAAACCTAGAGAGCTATAGGATGCGCTGAGTTTGTTAATGTAACTCCGATTGCCAGGATTCGTACCTCATCCCAGCCTACGTGTAATGTAGGCTGGGATGCAGAGAAAGAGACTTTGAAAGTATTATGACTTTAGCTTCCCCCTTTGTAAAAGGGGGATCGAGGGGGATTTTATTAAGTCATAGATTATTGATATTTAATAATAATTTTTTAATAGATCAAAT
>CAIZMK010000068.1 GCA_903934035.1 uncultured Methylococcaceae bacterium | reverse complement strand
AGGGCTAGTTATAGCATCATCAACATAAAATTTTGCTTGTGCCTCCGCTGTCAAAATATCGCGAGTATTTTCAAGCTTACGCGCCTGCTCAAGCTCTTGATTAAGCCGCCATGCTTGATAAGCTTCATTATCATCATTGTTATTGAGTTCTGGCATAAGAACACCATAGTGATTGCGGCTTACACTTGATTGCAAGCCGCGTGGTTAATGTGTCTAGGCTGATTTTTGTGCAAGCTGATATTCTGCTGATACAAGGTAGTGCCCTAATTCTATCCCTACCAGCAGGGCAGAATTAAAACTAGGAATGTCGTTTGTAAATGCCCATAAACTCTTTGATTCAGCCGTTAGGCTAGCTAATTTCGCAGCATTAGCGCGTATTTCTGCCTCAGGGAATGGCAATATCTGACTAATTTCATGCTCTGTAAAGCTTTGCTTTTGCAGTGCAATCACCTTTTCATTATGGCGATCAATCAGTCTTTCACTGGCATTATTTAGTAAGTTAATTTCTTTCTGATTAGCATCGTACTTAGTATGGCAGGCATTTATAAGGGCTTTGGGTCTGTTTTCATATTGCAATAATCCAGCGTCATAAATAGCTTTGAATATGCTTGAATGACTTGTTATCCAGTCATCAATGGCTATCAGCATTTTTATATCGCTTTCTTCGGTAAAGTAATTGCTGACAACTAACGTATTAAATGATTCAAGAAAAGGGTTAATTTTTAGTAGTGCTGTTTTTGCTGACTCGAAAGTAGCGCGATCTATAGGTAAGTTGTTCATTTCATTAATTCCTTATTTAATTTATGGTTTGGTGTTTGAAAGCAATACGTATTCAGCAACATTTTTATGGGAATCAACAGTACGCTTGTGCGAAATAATGTCATGGCCTAGCTTCCTAAGCTCACCAACCCTTGCGGATGGATTCATAATATCTAAATGGGTTCTTGCGTAACGTGTAGTAAGGGGTAATCCTCGCTGTAAATAGCCTAAAATTATCATCCGTTGGGTAGCTGCTGAATTATCCATGACCACCTCGCTTAAGAATTTTTAATAGCCAAGCGTGACCTATTTCATACTTAGCCATCAATTCAGCATGATTAAAACCGTCAAACTCCGCACAAATAGCCTTGTGTCGATCTGCTGTCTTATCTTTGACTGTCGTGCTTTTGAAGTAAACAGAATGTCCTGCTAAATTGGTGCGTATGCCTGCAAGTAAGCCATCCCTGATAGCCTCAGCCTTTTTAGCGGTGATGTTTTGCTCGGATAACTGCGCGTTTAGGATATTTGAAAGTACCGTGTAAAATTCGATAGTCATATTTAAAGCCTCAATGTTTTAACAGCCTTTATTTTCTCACCTTAAAAATTCAGTATTTGTCAGCTTTTCCTGAAACGACAGGCATAAAAAAGCCCCGACTAAGGGGCTATTGTTAATTGTACGCTCTCCATTTTGGCGATCATCCCAAGCTTTCAGCTTATAGCATTTTTAGGCGGGTTTGCCTGTTGCTCCTTAAGCTTCTTTTGCATAGCTACCCAGTAGGCTTGATAATTCACCATGTTAAAAAGTAAGCGGATCATTAAATGGCGTCGAATCATACCTAGAGCTACTCGCACCATTCGCGCCATTGTTGGTGTAATCAGGATTAGCCGCGCTTTCTGCTTTTGGCCTACGCTTCTTTATGTCATAGGCACTTAGTGAAGCGTTAGCCGTAATGCTAAGGCCATGTTTCAGTAGGCCAGTGGCTTTATCCGTCCATTCGCTAGGCTTTAACGCCCCAACGACCGACAAAGCATCACCTTTCTGTAGCTTGGCGATCTTCTCCGCTGTCTCTGTGAACGCCATACCCGAAACGATTATGGGCTTGTCCTCACCCACCGATACCGATAGCAGGAATTGACAATAATACTTACCTGATTGACCTGTTTTTAATTCAGGTGCTTTGATTAGCTTGCCTGTAATGAGTGCATCAATCATGATTGCATACTCCGTGGTGGATTCATTCGTTTTAAAAAATCAGCGTGTTCTTTATTTCGCGCCTCTACCACAAGAGCATTACCAGCTGGTGTAAATATCACAACTGTTAATTCATCATCATGCAATTCTTGAATAATCTCAGCCTTATGAGTTTTTAAAAATTCTCGCTGTTGGTTATTTAATGAGCTAGATGGCGTAACTACAAAACTGCTACCTTGAAGATCAACTGAAAACCCCGCGTCTTTTATCTTCTTTAGAGCTGACATTAGAAAACCTCACTATCGTCAAAAGATGATGTAATTGTTACAAATGAGTTTTTATAGTCACCCTTCGTCACACCGTCACTACCAAGGCCTCCCTTCGTCACATCATCATCACAATAAACACTTTCTTCATCACGCAATAATTTTTTAGTTACAGGTGTCATGTATTTAAAATGCTTATCTTGTCGAATTTCTAGCCCTTTGATACGTTTACCCAGCCTGTCCTTATCCAACCCTTTGACTTCAATTTTTAACTGTCCACATACATCAATTATATTAGTTGTAAATCTCTGAACAGCTACAGGATTAACGCCACCATCATCACACCAGCGTTCATAGTTTGAATAAAGTTTCTCGCTTACGGCTGTATTAATTTCATGAGTATCTGTTTTTTTCTTCATACTAGCCCCTACGTAGCGAGATACATCTGGCATTATTATTAAATTATCATCAATCCACGCGGCAATTTTATTGGTTTCTACTAGATGCTCTCGTTGCGTTTGGGTCATTTCGCCATTTATGCCACCAATAGCTGTTTTAACATCATCATCAGCCATAGATAACACCCAATTTAATAGCCCTGATAATTCCTTGAGCATTGCCGGCTCTAAGCCACCAACACTTGCCCACTTGACCTTATCTGCGTCTGTTACTTTACGATTAAAATTTACTGGCACACGCCTACGTATTAGACCGCTAGTATAATCTGCTGTTTGTATAGCCTCGTTAGCCACAATCACAACGACACCCTGATAAATAAAGCTACCTGATTGCTGTATATTCTTTTTTTCCAGCCGAACAGGGTCACCGCCTGTAATTGCCTTTAAAGTAGACACCTCACCGCCATAGCGATTAGAGTCATTAATCAATACAAGTCTTTTTCCATATAGACTAGCAACTTCAAACTTATTTTGTTCAAGCTGTTTTAAATCGGTTGTAACTGAGTTTCTTTCGCCAACTAAAGCCACCAATAACCGCGCTAATGTTGATTTACCTGTCCCACCAACACCGATCAGCTCAAGGAATTTTTGAATATCACCACCTACTAGAGCTATTTTAAAAAACGCCCTAATGATATTAATCGACTCACAATCGTTATCGCTTGCCTCTTTCAGCCAGTCATCAATAACTTTAATTTCTGAATTAGGGTTAAATTCATAGGGTAATTGCCAGTTAAAACGGTGCTTGTGACTATAGGCTATTAACTCCATAGCATTGGCATCTAGTACGCCATTAGCCATAGGTAGTAAGTGTCTACTGCAATTCCATTTATCGACTAAAAGATAAATCATTAAGAACGATTTAATATTGTTCAACTTGCTAATTGCATAGCCGCTAGGCTGTTTTTTATCCAGCACTGACATAATGACCTTAAGTGCTTTTTTCTCGGTGGTAACGCCCCATAAGCCGCCTTTCTCGCTGTACCAATCGCCACCAATTTCATCATAACAAAGGCGATCTTTTAGAGCATCAGCAATAGAAGCGGCCAACTTAGATTCCTTTTCAGGCTCATCACTTTCGTTATATTCTTCATCACATTTTGCCTCTTGTGACGAAGTGTGTGATGAAGGGAGGCCGCGCCCGTGACGGTGTGACGAAGGTGACGAAGGTTTCTTACCTGTAGAAATTTCGTCATAAAATGTGTCACGCCTTTCTAAAAGACTACTCATGACCGTACCTCTCTAGCGATATTTTCAATAGAATCTTTAGCGAAGATAACCATTGATAAATCAGTATCGCTAAGAGGTTTACTGCTCAATAAATCACCTATGGCAATCTCTAAAATAAGAGCGTGGTGTAGTATTAAGTCGAATAGCTCGTATTTATTGAACCTTGGTGGTTTAGCACCTTTTTTATAATCGACCGATTCAGGCATTAAGTCTGATAGTTCAAGCCCAACGGCTGTTACTATTTCAGATACCGAACAGCCGCTAAAGCAATTAATCAATATTTTGTCATCGTCCGTTAGCTTAATGCCTAGTGACGGTGATTTATCTTGATGTGCAGGGCAACAGGCCAACCACTTGCTGCTGCCGTTTGATTTAACTTTTTCTAGCCTTGCTAACAAGGTGTTTAATTTTTGTGTCATTTGAATATCCTTAACCGGATATACAAACAGCTCCGCAATAGGTTAAAATACACCTGCGTTGTGGTAATGCTGATTGTAAAGAGCCGTTAATTTTT
The DNA here is from genome assembly GCA_903934035.1 of uncultured Methylococcaceae bacterium. Lineage (GTDB taxonomy): Bacteria > Pseudomonadota > Gammaproteobacteria > Methylococcales > Methylomonadaceae > Methylobacter_C. Next base: position 29 of record CAIZMK010000068.1, on the reverse strand, counting down.
AGGGAGTTAACGGCTTTTTTATGCCTGCT
>CAIZMK010000067.1 GCA_903934035.1 uncultured Methylococcaceae bacterium | reverse complement strand
CCATGATTTTTCAAGAGCCAATGACCTCGCTTAATCCGGTATTAAGTATAGGTGAACAAATCACCGAAGCCTTGTATGCGCATAATCCCGATATCAGTGATTCAGAAGCAGAGCAGCGCACCATCAAGGCCTTGGAGCAAGTGCAGATAGCCCATGCTTCAAGGCGCTTTCATGATTATCCCCATCAGTTGTCTGGCGGACAGCGCCAGCGGGTGATGATCGCCATGGCCTTAGCGTGTGAGCCGCAATTATTGATTGCAGATGAGCCGACTACCGCCCTAGATGTTACGGTACAAGCCGAAATTTTGCGGCTAATGCGTCAGATACAAGAGGATACCGGCATGAGTATGCTGTTTATTACTCATGACTTTGGGGTAGTCGCACAGATGGCGCAGTGGGTAGGGGTGATGCAGCAAGGTCAATTAGTCGAGTCTGGAAGTTGTGCTTCCGTGTTGCATCAGCCTCAACATGCTTATACTCAACAGTTACTCGCCGCCTTACCAGAGAATTTAACCAAGCCTAAGCTGCAAGCACCCATAGCGCTGGAGAATAAAACGGCGCCCTTACTCAGTATTCGTGATTTAAAGGTCTGGTTCCCTATCAATAAAGGCTTATTTAGGCGCACAGTTGATTATGTGCATGCCGTCGATGAGGTGTCTTTAGATATTTTCCCCGGTCAAATCGTTGCCTTAGTGGGTGAATCGGGGTGTGGTAAAACCACCTTAGGTCGGGCGGTACTGCAATTAGAGCTACCAACGTCAGGTAGTATCAAGTTTCGTGATCAAGAATTAATAGGTCTGTCGGCACGAACCTTACGACCTTTAAGACAAAAGATGCAAATTGCCTTTCAAGATCCACAGTCCTCATTGAATCCACGCTTGCTGATAGAAACGACTTTAACCGAACCTATGAAAGTGCATGGTATCGGTGATAGCCATGAGCATCGAATTGAATTGGCAAGTCAGTTATTGGAAAGTGTACAGCTAACTAGAGACTTTTTATGGCGTTATGCTCATGAGTTTTCAGGCGGGCAGCGTCAACGTATAGGCTTGGCGCGGGCCTTGGCCGTTAATCCGGAATTCATCGTCTGTGATGAAATTACCAGCGCCTTAGATGTGTCTGTGCAGGCAGAGATTTTACAATTATTGTTAAGCTTACGTCAGCAACGTCAGCTCACCTTGTTATTTATCACTCATAATATTGGTGTCGTCGAATATTTAAGTGATCAAACCGTGGTCATGTATCAGGGTAAGATTGTCGAGCAAGGTGACACGGCTCAAGTGTGCCAGCAGCCCCAGCACCCTTATACTCAGAAATTATTGGCGGCAGTGCCTAGGTTGAAAACCATACGTTAAGAATCCAATGATTTGCGTCATTAATCAAAGCTAAGTTAATTTAGAGCTGCTCCCAGAGTTGTAGGTCGGAATAAGACTTTTCGAGCGTAAGCGAGAAAAGCGTTTCCGGCATAGACACCCGATCCCATGCCCGAAACGCCACCACATGCTACGCTAGGGTGGTCTTATTCCCGCTAATTGGGAGCGCTGAGCCCTTGCTCGGCATTGCTAGTGCTTTAGCATATCAATATTACAGCCAGCCTTGTCTTTATTTACCACGCAATCATAATCCCTCATTGATTTTTTGTAGACATCGGCTATGCAGTCTACCGTTGTTTTACAAGCATATTTAGCTTTTATAGAAGCGAACCAAATATCTTTGGTTGCGACAGGATCACTAGCCCTAGCATTCTTATATAGCTGCATGTTTTCATTATCTAAGTGCGCTAATTTGGTCGTATTACAAATAGTAATGTCAGTAGGTTTGGTCGCTATACTGCAATTAAAACTAGGGGTAATTTGCTTAACAGGCGCTTCTGCGGGACTTGTTTTTGTCAGTTCTTGAGCTGCGGGAAGTTTTTGGGGCTCTAATTCAACTGGTTTTGCTATAGATAAGTCTTGTTTTGGAAGGCTGGTGTTTTCTATATCAGAAACGCTATTCGTTTTTTCTATATTAACTTCAGGTTTTACTGTTCCTGTAATAATAGGTATGAGTGGTTCAGTGATGCCAGTAGCTCCTGCAGCTTTAAGTGCTATAGTTGGTTTTAATAGCACTGCTGTGACGATCTCATCTAAGAGATGTGTAAAAGAACTACTTTCAAATTGCACGGACGGTGTTTTTTGGCCTTTAGTCGTCAGTACTGAATAATCTATATTCTGTAAGAATACATTATTGACATTATCAATTTGTAATTCTTTAGCGTAGGTAATAATTCTAACTTGATGCAGAGTATCGCGAACTGAATCTACATCGGATAGCATAGGCGGTGGTACGGTAATTTTTAATTGTGCAGAGCAACTGCTTTTATGGCCCTCTGTATCTTGTTTTACTTTCTTAATATTATCGAGATTAATGCGAATTTGAGCCAAGGTCGCTTTGATTTTTACTGCGCCAAAGATATTTTCGCCATCGTAATGGTCGTTTTTCTTATTCGAAGTTAATTGAATAGCTTGTTCAGTTAGAAAGTTATCCAGCGCTAGTTCTGTTTCAGAGGTTGAGCAATATTCTATAGGTGAGTTGCAAGCAGAGACCCATAAGCTGATAAAAAATAGGGTAGTAAGATGTTTTATGTTCATTTTTATGCTGATAGGAGGGGGGCTTATGTTATAGGCTCACTAATCGATGTAAAGAAAGTATTGCCAGTCAATTTATATATTATGTCATCGATGCTTTAAACAACACAGGCTGTATTAAATATTATGTGTGTTTGGTAAATGTATAGCACAGCTGTTAAACATTCTCTAGGCCCGATATAATCAACAGCACAACGTGTTAAACATACCTTACATTCGATAGAAGCACTAACTCAACGTGTTATATATTTTTTGGGTTCGATAATAGCAATAGCGCAACATGCCATATATTTCTTAGATGCGATAGCAGTAATGGCATAAGTTGTTGAATATTTCTAAGGCTCGATAGAGATAATAATTCAACGTGCCATATATTTATCAGGCTCGATAGAAGCAATAGCACAAGGTGTTAAACATTTCTTAGATGTGATAGTAGCAATAGCACAACCTGTAATACATATCTCAAGTGCGTTAATAACAATAGTTCAACTTACAATACAATTCTCAGGCTCGATAGAAGCTAAAGAACAACGTGTAATACATTTCTTAGGTGCGATAGCACATAGTGTCTACCAGAGAGGTGCATTAATTGGGTTTGGTAAACGATGCGCCGGACAGCAGCATCTTATTAAGGCTATGCTATTCAACTCTAAGAGAAAATATGAAATTTTCGTTGATATTTTCCTCTCCGCAGACTATTTGTGAAAGATAATATTGGACTAAAACAGCTGAGATTTGTTAATCAAAACACGAAATCCGTTGCCTTTCACGCAATAATTAAATCAATAAATATATTGAGCTGTTAATTTTTTGCACTCTGCTCTCCATAAACAAGGGTCGCTACGTTTGCAATCCTTGTATAAATAATTATCGAAGCAAGCGTCATTATGTGTGAGTAATTGAATAACATGAATTAATTCATCTTTATGGCTGAAGGTTTCTGAGTTTTCAATCCCTAGTAATTTTGCAAGACGTTGCAGACCTATAAGCGTTATACCTCCATCTTCAGAACAAATATTGAGGAAATGTGTAACCATAGTTTTCATAAATTCCTGCTCGGAAAGTTGCCAGTCATATTCCTCAAAACCGGGCTCAAAGTTTCTGTTCTTTGCTTTATAGTAAGCCGCTTCGGAAATCCATTGCTGTCGATAAGCGCAATCTGATTGCCTTTCGGTTGAACGACGTCCATTTAGATCTGTTTTTTTAGAACATGAATTATGGTGTTCATTACTAGTTGATAAAGGCATAACTTTTTGACAAGAATCTTCAACGAAAAAGCAATGTATTTCAAATGCCTGCGCTTGTCAATTAATGGACTTTTTGAGAGTTAATTGATTGAATAACTGAAATGCTTCTGTTGGCAGTTGTAGCAGTTGTAGGCCGGAATAAGGCTTTT
>CAIZMK010000066.1 GCA_903934035.1 uncultured Methylococcaceae bacterium | reverse complement strand
TGCAAACGAGCGGCCTTGTTCAGTCCAGTAGTCCGCGAGTCGTCGGGCAGCAGTGATTGCAGTGAAAGTTTTACCGGCCCCTGTACATAAAGCCATTATCCCTTTGAAACCGGCTCCTTGCCAGGCTTCTATGGCATCCTCTTGATAGTCTCTTAAATTTCGATCATCAACTGAGGTGCGAATTTGTAATTCTTTTAACCTCTGGTATAGATTGTCGCGGGAAATCTTACGTGTTTCCCAATCAAGTGTAATTTTGTCTAAAACTTTATCATCGAGACACAAAGTAAAGGATTCATCATTTTCATTGCTCCAATCCCTTTCAAAATCGAACACCGAAGGCTGACCATGGGTATTCCAGTAATCAGTTCCGGGATACGCCCAATTATAAACAAGGATGCCACTTTCTCTGTTGGGTCCTGTTAAGGCTGACGTCGAATCGTTATCTGAACCACAACAAACCACTATATCGCCAGTATCATCTCTCCCAATCCTAACCTTTTCATGATGAAGACCCGCCCGAATAATTATCCTGATTTCTAATTGTTTAGAAGCAATCAGGTATTGAAGGACAAGATTTGGTAGGTCTTTGTTTACATTGAAATTTGAATCACAAAGAATCTTTATTAATTTTTCTTGAAGTTCTCTGAGATACTCAGGCTTATTACCATTTGCTAATGACTTTTGAATAGCAAGTAGGCTTTTATAATCTAGCGGATCACCAATAAGATATCGGGCGACGCCACCTTTTTCAGCAAACTCAAGTAATTCTAAAGAAATGTCATTAAGATGAGAGGCTTTGAGATAGGCAACCGAACGATCATAGTATTTGGAGGTTAATAGGAGCGGAATTACATGTTCACTTAAAAGATTAACTTGATCAGAGTTATATTTACCAAGTGTCCAATTATGGTCTCGGATTCCCATTATCTTCTTCTCATAAAATATGAAACCAAATATGGTTTTTTAGTATTAAGTGGATTGAGTAATCTATACATGTAAAAAGCTATTAAAATGTAGGATGTAAAAAAAACGTGAAACCCTGTTAGTCACCAAAATAATTCAGTCATAGCAAAATTATAACTTAGTTTGAAAAATTAAGGAATTTATATTTCCTTACCTTAGGTACTTGTTTACTATTCTCTGTCATTACCAAATCAATATATTTCCCTTTTTGCTCAGGCCCGTAACTCACATGTATAGGCCTATCTTCGCCATAAAAATAGAGTCGATCAAAGGGGGTGTTTTCTGCTACCCAATCTGCAACTTCTCGCATGTTTTCATCTTCAACAATAAAGTCAATGGCGGCACCTAAGCGTGGACAGATCAGCGTCTTTTTACTGTTCGTTTCGTGGGCGGCATGTTGATCTAATTTAGGCGCGACACGTCCTTTTATATGCTTGCCTAAGTCATGAGAACAGAAACCATAAGTCAGTTTAATCATGCCAAAGTAATCAATCACTGGGTCTAAAACATGGCTGGCTAAGTCATATAAGGCGGTATAGCTATCCGGTTGTTTGGGGCAGTTTGATAGCCCTGTTTTCGCTTGAGTTTCACCACATTCAATGATCTGTCTGTAGCTTAGATGTTGTCCACAAGGGCTATCAAGATCAGGAAGAGTTTGGCTTCGGCTTAAGTTAAAACCTTTTATTTCCCAACGGGCATTATTAAGTGTATCTCTAAAGGCTTGAGGTTTGGGGCCGTGATTGTTAAAGTCGAATAAATCAAGAGCACTGAGTTGTTCATCAAAGTTTAATTGCTCGGCATAGTTCGGGTGGTCTTCATTAATATAGCGTGATTTTAAGTATAGATAAGTGGGCTCATACTCATCCCCGTATTGATACAGGTCGAATAATTGTTCACGCAGGTTAATTTTGACCCGTTCTATTAAGCGGGGTAAGGGATTGTTTTCAAAATCATCATAGCGCATCAAGCTCAATTTGCCTGATTGACTGTGTATTTTGATTAAGTCAGTTTGTTCAATATCACCGTATAAGATCGTAGAGCAGCCGATATAAATACGCAATAGCGCGGGCAGTTGTTCTACTAAGGCACTGTGTAAAAGTAAAGCGCCTTCTGAATCTAAATAACCTAAGCCGTTTTCAGTAGCCTTTAAACAGGCGGCGCTGATTAATTCGGTATTGCTTATTTGATATAAAAGCGTGGTGGCAGAGACGACGGCGTTTTTATAATCACCAAAGAAGGTTTTAATATCTTTTTGCAGGCTGGCTTCGAGTTGTTTGTAGGGTTTGCGTTTAGAAAAGGTTTGTAGGGCAAAGTAGATCTGTAAATCATCCAGATGATTTTGTCGGGCTTGTTCTAATAAAGTCTCATCAAACTGGCTCAACATAAACTGCAAGGCTTTATTGACGGTACCAAAGCTTTGGGTGATCTCTATCAGATTTTCTAGGTCAGACTTTTCTGGCAAGCGCCCGAGTTCTAAGGTGTGTTGCCAGAGCGGATCAATTAGGTGTTGATAGGCGAGGTATTTCTTT
>CAIZMK010000065.1 GCA_903934035.1 uncultured Methylococcaceae bacterium | reverse complement strand
GCTCGGTGGTGACAAAAAGACCGAAGCAGGTAATACAGATGTTAAGGGCTTAGCTTTGCCTAGTCATGCTAAAACCTTGAAAGTCAGTAACCAGATGGAGGCCAATCTTTTATTTTGGCAAGGAACGGTCCGTTCGAGGTTGGCGGTAAAAATTTCACCCAAATTGAACGCCCGCATCATTGAGGTGTTAGCGCATCCTGGTGACCGCTTAAAAAAAGCTGCGGTGATTGCTAAACTTGATGATCGTGAATTAGCTGCTGCCTACAATGCCGCTAATGCAATCTATCATGCAGCGCAAGCACAAGCCGCGTTAGCTAAAATCGAAGAAGAGCGCATCAGCGATTTATATAATAAGCAGGCTGTCACTAAGCAAAATTATGATGCCGTTCTGGCGCAAGCTAAGTCAGCACAAGCTTTAGCTAATCAGGCAGCAGATAACGCTCAGCAAAGTAAAATCCAGCAAGGTGAAAATATACTCTATGCACCTTTTGATGGTGTAGTGGGTGAACGCTTGCAAGAACCTGGTGATATGGCTATTCCGAATCAGCCTATTATCACGTTTCTTAAGCCAGATGATTTGCGTCTGGAAGTGGCCATTTCTGATCATTGTTCAGCTCAGCTTAAAGTGGGTATGAGTGTTAAGGTACAGATTGAGGTGATTGGGCAGTTATTAACCGGCACCATTGATGAAATTAGCCCCGAAATTGATCCACAAACCCATAGTCAACAACTTAAGGTTAAATTACCCAACGTTAATGGTTTACAACAAGGCCAATCTGCTAATCTGGAATTAGCTTGCCAAGAATCAGAACAAGCTTTATTCATTCCAAAATCGGCTATCGTGCATTACGGTCAACTTCAGGCTGTTAATATCGTTGATGATCAGCGTTTACATATACGGCATATTCGCACGGGCAAAGAGAATGGCCTGTTAGTACAAGTGTTATCAGGTCTGCATGACGGTGAGACTATTTTCATTGAGAGTGGCTTAAATCCATGAAGCCTGCCGAAATCAAAAAAGACAGTTTAACTGTCAGTATTGTTCGTGTATTCACCACTTCACATCTATCACTGTTATTTTTACTGATTTCTTTAGTAGCTGGCGCTGTGGCATTGTCCTTGACACCACGCGAAGAAGATCCGCAAATCATCGTGCCGGTGATGGACGTGTTTGTGCAAGTACCGGGTGCTTCTAGCGAAGAAGTCGAAAAACAGGTGACTACACCGCTGGAAGTATTGCTTAGGCAAATCAAGGGCGTTGAATATGTTTATTCCGTCTCTAGGCCAGGTGAAGCGCTGGTAACGGTACGCTATTTTGTGGGCGAAAACCTAGAAAGCAGTCTGATTAAAACCCGCGACAAGCTGTTAGCTAATCAAGATATTATTCCTCCTAGTGTGAGTAATTGGTTGGTTAAGCCTGTTGAAATTGATGATGTACCTATCTTGCTATTGAGTTTGTCACCACAGAATCCAAGCATGGATGCTATGGACTTGAGGCGTGTAGCGGATGAGTTAATTGAGCGACTTCGAACTATCGACAATGTCGGTAAAAGTTGGGTAGTCGGTGGCGCAGTAAAACGTATTTCTGTCTATCCCGATCCCATTAAGCTCGATGCCAATAAGCTTAGCTTGTTAGACGTTCGTCAGGCATTAACGCAAAGTAATGTTAATGTGCAAGTCGGTACTATGACTGCAAACAATAGTGAAATCGTTCTAGAAGCCGGGCCGCATTATCAAACGGTTGAGCAGGTCGGAGCTACCACGCTAAAAAGTAGCCATGGTAAGTTGTTATATTTACGCGATATTGCCAATATTGTTGATGGCGCAGCCGATGCCGATGAGTATACGCGTATTGGTTTTGGTCCTGCCGTAGCGCAGATGAAAACGGTAGGCAAAGCCGATCAAAAATTAGCAGAAGCCGGAGAAGAAAGACCCATGGCAACCATAGCCATTGGTAAACGCCGAGGTAGTAATGCCGTCGCGGTTGCAGAACAGGTCTTAGCGTTAACAGAGCAATTAAAAGGCACGCTGATACCTGAGGATGTATTACTCACTATTACCCGTAATTATGGTGAAACCGCAGATCATAAAGTCAACGAACTGGTCATGCATTTATCCATTGCGATTTTGACCATTATCGTCTTGCTGGCTTTAACCTTGGGACTTAAAGAATCTTTGATCGTGTCTTTGGCAGTACCGATGACTTTTGCTATTACCTTATTATGCGATTTGATATTTGGTTACACCATTAACCGAGTTACTTTATTTGCTTTGATTCTGTCCTTGGGTTTGCTAGTAGACGATCCTATCGTGGATGTAGAAAATATCCATCGACATTATAAAATGCGTAAAGAACCACCGCTACAAGCCTTGCTGACTGCGGTTAATGAAATACGTCCGCCAACTATTCTTGCTACCTTTGCGGTCATCATGTCCTTTGTGCCAATGTTTTTTATAACGGGCATGATGGGGCCTTATATGGCACCGATGGCGTTTAATGTGCCGATTGCGATGCTGCTGTCATTGGTTATCGCCTTTACTGTAACGCCTTGGGCTAGTTACCGATTGTTAAAAGGCGATTATGGTAAGAATCATGGTGGTGACTTTGAACTCAAAGAAACCCGTGGCTTTAAGCTTTATCACGCGATACTAGAGCCTCTGTTGTCTAGTAAAGCAAGAGCTCGCTGGTTTTTACTGGCGGTCTTTATTGCTTTTGTGGCTTCTGCATTGATGGCAGTGACGCGTAGTGTGCCGTTGAAGTTATTACCGTTCGATAATAAAAACGAATTACAACTGATCATCGATATGCCCAAAGGCAGTTCGCTGGAAGCTACCGATCAAGTTGCTAGTGCATTGGGTGATTATCTAGCGACTGTTAACGAGGTCAGTAGTTATCAAAGCTATGTTGGCATTGCTTCGCCCATGGATTTTAACGGCATGGTGCGACATTACTACCTCAGGCAAGGTGCTCATTTAGGTGATATTCGTATCGTACTAGTTGATAAAACGCAGAGGAAACAAGGTTCACACGAGATCGCTTTACGTATGAGGCCGGAAATTGAGCGAATCAAGAAACAATACTCTGCGAATATTAAGATAGTCGAAATGCCGCCAGGGCCGCCGGTATTATCGACGCTAGTCGCTGAGGTTTATGGACCGCCGGAAGCCGAATATAAGGACATTATTAGAGTGGCGCAAAGAGTTAGAGCCGATATGGAACAGACCGAAGGTGTGGTTGATATTGATGATTTTGTCGAGGCCGAACACGGCCAACTGCATTTTTTGATTGATCATAATAAAGCAGCCTTATTGGGTATCAGCAGTAGTCAAGTAGCGAACACTTTGCAATTAGCGGTTGCAGGCAGTAGCGCTGGATTATTACATGCGGCCCACGAGCGACTACCACTGAGTATTCAACTGCAATTACCCAGAGCCGCACGTTCTTCTGAGCAAGATTTACTGGGTCTTACGGTAAAAACAGGGCAGGGTGAGTTGGTGCGGTTGAGTGAGATTGGTCACTTTAATCATGAGCAAGGCGCACAAGCCATTTACCATAAAAACTTACAGCAGGTCATGTATGTTACCGCCGAAATGGCTGGGCGCAGTCCAGTTGAAGCGGTTTTGGATTTGTTCAGTCGTTTTAAACAGCAACCGCTACCCGATGGTTACAAAACTGAAATGGCCGGTGAAGGCGAATGGAAAATCACCGTTGATGTGTTCCGTGATTTAGGCTTGGCGTTTGCCGCCGCGATGGTGATGATTTACATTTTATTAGTCGGGCAGACCGGTTCGCTAGGTGTGCCCTTAATTATGATGATCGCTATTCCGTTGACAGTTATCGGCATCATGCCGGGCTTTTGGTTGATCAATTTATTCACCTCGCCAGTAGCGGGTTATGGTACACCGATTTATTTTACCGCTACGGCAATGATCGGCATGATCGCCTTGGCGGGTATTGTAGTGCGTAACTCGATTATCCTCATTGATTTTATCGGCAATATTTATCGTAATAATTCTGCTATTAGCTTAGCCGATGCCATTATCGAAGCCGGTGCGACTCGATTAAATCCCATCTTTTTAACAGCAGCTTCAGCCGTGCTGGGTTCTATGATGATTGTGCTTGATCCTATTTTCTCGGGTTTAGCTTGGAGCTTTATTTTTGGGATTATTGCCTCGACTTTATTTTCGCTGGTGGTGATACCTGTTGTTTATTTTTTGATTAACCAGAAGATGCCTAAAGAGAAGCTTGTAGAAAAATAAGCGCTTGTTTACGGGTATTTAGTCTGGTTTGTTTAACTATCTTTATAATTTGTTGGAGGTTTTATGATTGCAGAAAGCGTGGTTGATCTATCGCGTTGGCAGTTTGCTGCTACATCGCTGTATCACTTTTTGTTTGTACCGTTAACATTAGGGTTATCGTTTATATTGGCGATTATGGAATCCACTTATGTGATGACTGGCAAAGAAATTTATAAGGATATGACTCAGTTCTGGGGGAAATTATTCGGTATCAATTTCGCGCTCGGTGTTACCACTGGCTTAACGATGGAATTTGAGTTCGGCATGAACTGGTCTTATTTTTCGCATTATGTCGGCGATGTCTTTGGTGCGCCTTTAGCGATTGAGGGCTTGATGGCTTTCTTCTTGGAATCTACCTTTGTCGGCCTGTTTTTCTTCGGCTGGGATAAGTTAGGTAAAGGTCAGCATTTAGTGATTACTTGGTTGGTTGCTCTAGGTTCAAATTTATCTGCTTTATGGATATTGGTAGCCAATGGTTGGATGCAAAATCCAGTTGGAGCCGACTTTAATTACGAAACCATGCGTATGGAAATCACCAGCTTTTCATCGCTGTTATTCAACCCAGCAGCTCAGGTTAAATTTGTACATACCGTTGCCGCAGGTTACACCACTGCCTCAGCCTTTGTTTTGGCAATCAGTGCTTATTACATGTTGAAAGGTCGTGATGCGGCTTTTGCTCAACGCTCTTATACGATTGCTGCAGGTTTTGGTTTGGCGGCTATTTTGTCGGTGATAGTTCTGGGTGATGAAAGTGGTTATACCGATGGCGAGGTACAAAAAGTTAAGCTTGCTGCTATAGAAGCTGAATGGCATACCGAAGCGCCGCCTGCTGCATTTACCGCGATCGGCATACCAGATCAAGACACCATGGAAACCCGATATGCAGTAAAAATTCCGTGGGTATTGGGTTTGATTGGCACGCGCTCTATCGATGAGCCGATTACTGGTTTAACGGAAATATTAGAAAAAAATCGTTTGCGAGTCCGTAATGGCATAAAAGCCTATGCGTTGTTACATGAGCTAAGGCAAGGTAACAGAGATGAGATAACCTTGGCTGAGTTTGACCGCTACAAAACAGATTTAGGGTATGGCTTGTTACTGAAACGTTATACCGAAGCGGTCGTTGATGCGACTGATCAGCAAATTGAGTTAGCTGCAAAATATTCGTTGCCTAGAGTCGTGCCATTATTCTGGACATTTAGAGCTATGGTGGCCTGTGGATTTGTTATGTTAGCGGTGTTTGTTTTTGCGGTTATTGCCAGCTCGATAAGACGCTGTCGTCAAACTTGGTTATTAAAGTTGAGTCTTTACACGCTGCCATTACCTTGGATAGCCTGTGAAACTGGTTGGTTCGTAGCGGAGTTTGGTCGCCAACCTTGGACCATTGCTGAAGTTTTGCCTACTTTCTTAAGTGCGTCATCATTAACCGAACTGGATTTATATCTGAGTTTGGCAGGTTATCTGGGCTTATATACGCTATTTCTGGTAATTGAAATGTTCCTGATGCTTAAGTTTATTAAATTAGGCCCCAGCAGTTTGCATAAAGGCCGCTATCATTTTGAAATTGCTACAGGAGCTACATTATGATGTTTGATTATGAAACGCTGCGTTTGATTTGGTGGGCCTTGTTAGGCGCATTATTGATTGGCTTTGCAATTACTGGAGGTTTTGATTTAGGGGTTGCTATTTTATTACCTTTTTTAGGTAAAAATGATACTGAGCGACGAGTGATTATTAATTCCATAGGCGCGACTTGGGAAGGAAATCAGGTTTGGTTTGTAACTGCCGGTGGCGCGTTGTTTGCAGCTTGGCCTATGGCTTATTCGGTCGCCTTTTCAGGGTTTTATTTTGCCTTATTGTTAACCTTGTTTGCCTTATTTATGCGGCCGATAGGTTTCGATTACCGCAGTAAATTGCCTAGTCAACGCTGGCGTAGTAATTGGGATAGAGCTTTGTTTGTAGGGGGCTTTGTTCCAGCTTTAATTTTCGGTGTCGCCTTCGGTAATTTGTTACAAGGCGTACCGTTTTATTTTGCCGAGGATATGCGCATTTTTTATACCGGTACATTTTGGGCGTTGTTAAATCCTTTTGCCTTACTGGCAGGGTTGATTAGCGTAAGTATGCTGATTATGCATGGCGCGGTTTATTTACAGTTGAGGACCGTAGATGATATTAATCAACGTTGCAAAAGTATGGTGAGCGTTTTTGCGATACTGACTTTGGTACTGTTTGCTATAGCGGGTGTTTGGGTTGCTAATATCGACGGCTATCAAATTACCAGTGAAGTATTGCCTAATGCACCATCTAATCCTTTAACAAAGCTAGTGGCTAAAGGTCTAGGCTTATGGCTAGCTAACTATGCAAATTACCCTATGTTATGGGCGATTCCCAGCTTGGCATTTATAGCGGGCACGACCACTATAGTGCTATCAAAAGTTGAACGTCCAGGGCTAGCCTTTATTAGCAGTTCCTTAACATTGGCTGCCGTCATTTTAACGGCAGGTGTTTCTATGTTTCCCTTTTTGATGCCTTCAAGCTCAGTGATTAATAGTTCATTAACGGTTTGGGATGCTAGTTCAAGTATGACGACTTTAAAAATCATGTTCTGGGTTACTGTGGTTTTTTTACCTATTGTTATTTTTTACACCAGTTGGGTGTTCCGAGTATTGCGTGGCAAAATCACCCTGGAACACATACATAACAACGATCATAGTGCTTATTAGGAGGCGATTATGTGGTATTTCACTTGGATATTAGGTTTATTGCTGGCCTGTTCGTTAGGTATTATGAATGTGCTGCGCCTAGAGGCTCAGGAAGCTTGGGATAAAGAACATATCTCTTTAGATCCCTTGACGCAGTTGATGACTAAAGACTCTATGATAGGGCGCTTAAAAGAAAAGGTTGATAATTCTAGGCTCAATGGTTTTCCCTTTTCCATTTTGACTATCAATCTAACTGGCTTTAGTGAAAAAAATGAGTTTTTAGATTACGAAGTCGATACAACCTTGCGTAATGTTGCAAATTATCTTAAAGAAGAAGTCAGGGCAGGTGTTGATATTGTTGCTCGTATGGATAAGCAAACTATTTTGATAGCCATGCCCGGTTTGCCAATCAAAACAGCTGAACAGACTGCGTTACGATTTAAACAGGATATTTTCGAAAAAGTAAAAGCGCCTAAAAATTTAGCCGTAGAGGTTGCGGTATTGGTAGCGCAGTATCCTATTAATGATAGCGCCTTTACTACTGTGTCTAAGGAAGTAGAAAATTTACTCCAGTTAGTTTGCAATAAACTTCATACGGTTTAAATAACGTCATGATACAGAAAATAGGTAATAAGTTAATTGATGCTTTTCATTACGCCGCGTTGTTTGGTATTAGCTCAACTATCGTTTGGACAGCTATCCATGACTATATGGCCATGATGAAATCAGGTCATGCGACACTTGAAGATATATTGTTATTGTTTATTTATCTTGAATTAGGTGCGATGGTCAGTACTTATTTTAAAACCCATCGCTTGCCAGTGCAGTATGTTATTTATATCGCCATTACTGCACTTTCACGTCATCTTGTTATTGATGTACAGAAAGTCGCTGATAACTTTCATCTATATTTGTTGATGACTATCACCCTTGCTATTTCCATACTTAGTGTATCTATTTGGTTGTTATCATATACCGCTAAAACTTTAGGTTGTCCGGAAGATTTGGATACGAAAGAGCGTTAATTCAAGGGGCATAGGTATCTACACAAGTTTCTTATCGGCGTGGAAACGATAAAGAAACACCGTAGGGGCGTATTGCATACGCCCCATTTATTGAAAGTCCCATTTTATAGGGCTTATTTTATAAGGGCGTATGCAATACGCCCCTACGATCTTCACCACAATGTTATCGTTCGCGCGTGGGAATGCTAACAATTATTTGTGTAGATACCTATGCCCTACAGGTGAAACGCTTTTACCCCCCCGTCATATTCATATAACGCAAAATAACCGGTTGCTCATGAACATTAAATTCGTGCTTTTCTGGTTTAATCAACATAGCATCAATAATGGTTTGTTTAAGTAATTCCATATTGCCTGGCTCAGCTCTAAGCACCGCTTTTAAATCAACAGAATGTTCGTTACCCAAACAGAGTAATAAGCGGCCTTCAACTGTTAAGCGTACCCGATTACAAGTGCTACAGAAATTATCGCTATGGGGTGAAATAAAGCCTACGCGTGTTTGTGTGCCATTAACTTTAAAATAATTAGACGGCCCGCCTGTTTTTTCAAGACTGGCAACTAAGGAAAATTGTTTAGCTAAATCTTGTTTAATTAAATCACTAGAATAGTAAGCGTTAGATCTATCATGTTGATCAACGATACCTAGCGGCATTTCTTCGATAAAACTAATATCTAAGCCATTATCAAGGGCATACTGCACTAAATTACAGACTTCCAGATGATTTTTGTTTTTAAGTACCACGGCATTAATTTTTATACGTTCAAAGCCAGCTTGTTTCGCAGCTTGTATGCCTCTAAGTACTTGTTGCAAATTACCCGTACGGGTGATCGCTTTAAATTTGTCATCATCTAAAGTATCTAGGCTGATATTAAGACGTTTTATACCAGCCGCTTTTAGATCCATTGCTATCGCTTCTAATTGAGAGCCATTAGTAGTGATGACTAACTCGTTCAGGCCGCTTATTCGACCTACATTTTCTAAAAGCTCCAGCGCACCTTTTCTCACTAAAGGCTCACCACCCGTAATTCGAATCTTTTTAACACCTAATTCTACGAAAGCTTTCGCCAGCGTATAAATTTCTTCAAGAGATAAAACTTGTTCACGAGGCAAGAAAGTCATGTCTTCAGCCATGCAATAGACACAGCGAAAATCACAACGGTCGGTGATAGAAATTCGTAAATAATCAACCGTTCTGCCAAATCGATCGATTAATAGCTTAGGGGTAGCAACAGAGGTCATAAAATTATTGCAGTAAAAAGTGAGCGTTAAATATTAACATAAATAACAAAACTATCGATTGTGTAATAAAAAATGTCACCTAATGAGTTTAAAATTAATTATTTGAACGATAAGTCTATACAATGCCCATCAAATTTCAGGGGGAGTCAGCTATGCTAAAAAAAATATTACGCGCGTTACTCATTTTATTATACAAAGTTGAGGTGACGGGCTTAGATCATTATAAGAGTGCAGGGAAAAGAGTGTTGATTATTTCTAATCACACTTCATTTTTAGATCCTTTATTGCTAGGTGTGTTTTTACCCGATAACATTACTTTTGCAATCAATACCCAAATTTCACAACGCTGGTGGTTGAAGCCGTTTTTAAGATTATCACATGTGTTTCCTATGGATCCTACACATCCGATTTCTTTAAAAGATTTAATCCATCATCTTGAAAAAGATACCCATACGGTTATTTTTCCCGAAGGCCGTATTTCGGTGACGGGTTCATTAATGAAGATATACGATGGCACAGGCATGGTGGCTGATAAATCTAAAGCCGCTGTTTTGCCAGTACGTATTTCTGGTAGTCAATATACTCATTTTTCTAAATTGCATAGAATCACGCGTTTGCGCTTATTCCCTAAAATTAGCATCCATATACTAGCGCCTGAGACTATTAATGCGCCAGATACACTACAAGGTAAGCCTCGCAGGGCTTATTGTGGTCAGCAATTAGCAGATATCATGACAAGAATGATGTTTATGACCAGTTCTTATCGTCAAAGTATATTTGCTAGTTTATTAGAAGCGCGAAATGTACATGGTGGAGCGCATAGCATCATTGAAGATTTAGAGCGCGTGCCTTGGTCTTATAACACCTTAATAACTCGAAGTATTGCGGTAGGGCAGGTTTTAAATGATGTGACTAGTAAAGATGAGTTTGTAGGTGTTTTTCTACCTAATTCTACTAAAACCTTAATGACTATTTTAGGTTTGCAGTTGCAGGGACGAGTGCCGGCCATGTTAAACTTTTCTACAGGTTCTTCGGCGATGTTGCAAGCTTGCCAAGTTGCAAAAGTAAAAACGGTGTTAACTTCGCGACGTTTTATAGAATTGGCTGAATTAAGTGCTACGGTTGAACAATTAAGTCAGCAATGTAATGTGCTGTACTTGGAAGATTTAGCAAAAAACATTACTACAAAAGATAAGTTACGTGCAGTCATCAAGTCCAAAACGACCAATTATTGGTATCAACCGAATGATCCAGATAGCCCAGCGGTAGTGCTATTTACTTCAGGTTCTGAAGGTACGCCTAAAGGCGTGGTGCTTTCTCATTCGAATATCATCGGTAATCTTAAGCAATTAGAGGCCTGCATTAATTTTAATGCCCAAGACCGCGTGCTTAACTTTTTACCTATGTTCCATTCTTTTGGCTTTACAGTAGGCACGCTATTACCTGTAGTGAACGGTATTAAAACATTCTTTTATCCAACACCCTTGCATTACAGTGTGATTCCAGAAATCGCTTATGAAACCCATGCCACCATTATGTTTGGCACTAATACCTTTTTATCGGCTTATGCTAAAACAGCGCATCCGTACGATTTTTATAATCTGCGTTATGTAGTGGCGGGTGCTGAAAAGTTACAAGAAAATACCCGTCAAGTGTGGGCAGAGAAATTTGGTATTCGTATCTTAGAAGGCTATGGTGCAACAGAGACCTCTCCAATTACTTCAGTTAATACGCCGCTACATTACAAAGCCGGTACAGTAGGTCGATTCATGCCATGTATGGAGCATCAATTAGAACCCGTACCAGGTATCACTGATGCTGGCTTACTTCATGTTAAAGGCCCCAATATCATGTTGGGCTATTTACTGGCAGATCAGCCGGGTGTGTTAGTGCCACCAGAATCAATTTATGGTAAAGGCTGGTATGACACCGGTGATATTGTCCATGTTGATGAACAAGGTTTTATTACTATCAAAGGTCGCAGCAAACGTTTTGCTAAAGTAGCCGGCGAAATGGTGTCTTTGACAGCAGTGGAGCAGTTGGCAATTAATGCCTGGCCCGAAGCACACCATGCCGCGATTAGTGTAGCGGATGCTAAAAAAGGCGAGCAGGTAATATTAGTGACTACTCATAAATCAGCCACCGTCAATGATTTAGCCGCTGCTTCGCAGGGTGTTGCACAGATCAGTCTCCCTAAGAAAATAGTCGTTGTAGAAGCAATTCCAGTAATGGCTACAGGTAAAATCAATTATCATGCTGTAGCCGATTTAGTGGCGAGTCTTGAATAACATGCGTACTGTAGGCCGGAATAAGGCTTTTCAAGCGTTAGCGAGAAAAGCGTTTCCGGCATAGGCACTGCTCCTGAGCCAGAAACGCCACCACGCGCTCAGTTAGCGTGGTCTTAATCCGACCTATAGCTACAAAATGTCGGGTTACGCTATCGCTAACCCGACCTACACCTGAATTAAATCAGGGTTTATATTATTGTAGGGGTGTATTGCATACGCCCTATTAAATACGCCTTTTTGCATACGTTCTTTTGTAATCACCAACCAACAATTTTGAAGCTTAGATAAATGGGCGTATTCAATACGCCCCTACAACTGTAGGCCGGAATAAGGCTTTTCAAGCGTTAGCGAGAAAAGCGTTTCCGGCATAGGCACTGCTCCTGAGCCAGAAACGCCACCACGCGCTCAGTTAG
>CAIZMK010000064.1 GCA_903934035.1 uncultured Methylococcaceae bacterium | reverse complement strand
TTCCCCCTTTGTAAAAAGGGGGGGGCGAGGGGGATTTTATTAAGTCATAGGTTATTGATATTTAATAATAATTTTTTAATGGATCAAATCTCCCCTAACCCCTCTTTGCTAAAGAGGGGGATAAAAAGAATACTTTCACAGTCTCAATACGCCCCTACGGTGTTTTTTTTAATGTTTCCACGCCGATAAGAAACTTGTGTAGATACCTATGTTGAAAAAGGGGGGAGCTAAAATCAAAATACTTTTACAGTCTATATCGCTAACCTGATCTATATGCTGATGTGGGTCTCGTTATTTGATGTTCTGTTTTGTAATAATTTTTCTATTTTTATTTCTGATCCAATCACTCCA
This sequence comes from uncultured Methylococcaceae bacterium, assembly GCA_903934035.1. Taxonomy (GTDB): domain Bacteria; phylum Pseudomonadota; class Gammaproteobacteria; order Methylococcales; family Methylomonadaceae; genus Methylobacter_C. The sequence continues at coordinate 12,637 of CAIZMK010000064.1, read as the reverse complement.
TGAACCTGCGTATATTTTTGAGCCTTTTAAGCCAGCATATTCCATAGCTAGCAAATTATGGCAGGCTGTTACGCCTGAGCCGCAATAATGAACAACTTGTGTGGGTGAGGTAGTTCCAATGAGTTTTTTAAATTGCTGGGCTAATAGTTCAGGAGATAAGAATAGACCTTGTTTATCAAGATTTAACGATAGCGGTCGATTTAAGGCTAGTGGAATATGGCCTGCAACTGGGTCTATGGGTTCTTGTTCACCGCGATAGCGTTCAGGATTTCTGGCATCAATCAGGCAGATGTCTTTTTTAGCCAGATGGTTTTGGACTTGTTGAGCATTCAGCCAGTATGAATCATTCAAATAGGCTCTATAACTACAAGGTCGTGGTTCGGGCAAAATGGTGGTGAGTGCGTAACCATGTTTTTGCCAATGTTGTATGCCCCCATTTAATACCGCGACATTATCATGTCCCAAGCATCGTAATAGCCACCATAAGCGTCCAGCAAAGGCAGCGCTAGCGTCATCATAAACGACAACTTGAGTTTGATTGTTAATACCCCATGCACCTAATTTTTTTATCAGTAATTTGAAATCGGGTAGGGGGTGTCTGCCCGTTAATTCGCTAGGCTCGGTTGATAGGTCTTTGTTTAAATCTGCATAACGTGCTTGTGGAATATGTCCATGGCGATAAGCGTAGGCGCCTGCATCGCTGTTGGCTAAAGAGAAGCGGCAATCGATTAGAACCCAATTAGGGTTGTTGAGATTTTGATGTAGCAAGTCGGAGGAAATGATCGTTGTGTAAGTCATATTGATGATGTCTCTAATAATATTTTGCCTATATGGTGGCTGCTTTCCATTAATTCGTGCGCTTTGCTGGCTTCATTGAGAGCGAAGCGCTGGTAAATAATGGGTTTGATGGTGCCGTTTGAGAGTAATGGCCAGACTTGTTGTTTTAGTTTTTCGGCAATCCGGGCTTTAAATAGATCGTCTCTAGCTCTTAAGGTCGAGCCTGTAATGGTCAGACGTTTTAGCATAATAGGCAGTAAATTAATTTCTGCTTTTGCGCCGTTTTGAATGGCAATTTGTACGAGTCTAGCCTCATCTGCCATACAATTTAGGTTGCGAGAAAAATAGTCGCCACCGATCATGTCGAGTATGACATTGACGCCTACATCATTGGTCAATCGATTTATTTCTAAAACAAAATCTTGTTCTTTGTAGTTAATGGCCGCATCTGCACCCAGTTCTAAACAACGCTCACATTTGGCTTTAGAGCCCGCTGTAATGATGACTTTAGCAGCAAAGGCTTTGGCTAATTGTATGGCAGTCGTACCTATGCCACTGCTACCACCATGTACCAAAAGCGTTTCACCACTTTGCAATTGAGCGCGATCAAATACGTTACTCCAAACAGTGAAAAAAGTTTCTGGTAGGGCTGCAGCATCTGTCAAAGTTAATCCTGATGGTATCGGTAAACAATGTGCTATCGATGCTAAACAATACTCGGCATAACCACCACCGCTGACTAAAGCGCAAACAGCATCACCTACGTTGTATGTTGATGCAGTGGAATTGATTGCTACTATAATGCCTGAGATTTCTAGGCCTGGAATATCTGATGTGCCAATAGGCGCAGGATATAAACCTTTGCGTTGCATAACGTCGGGGCGATTAACGCCGGCTGCTACAACTTTAATAAGAACTTGATTAATGCCTGGTTTAGGAACAGCTCGTTCGGTAACTTTTAAAGCCCCAGCAACTATTTCAATAGCGAGCATAGTGTTGGGTAGTTTCATAAGTCGGGTTCTATAAAAAGTAGGATGCGGTTATTATAGGCTGGGATTATTTCTATAAACAATAGGTGGGGTAAAGCAGATGATTCGTGCAGGTATTGTGGGCGGAACAGGTTATACAGGTGTTGAGTTATTACGAATTTTAGTATTGCATGAAGCGGTTGAAGTCGCTGTAGTGACCTCTCGTGCAGATGCGGGTGTGCGCGTCGATGCTGTGTACCCCAGTTTACGTGGTTATTGTGATGTGATTTTTTCTGAGCCCGATATTGAATCTTTAAAACGTTGTGATGTGGTATTTTTTGCGACCCCTAATGGCACAGCCATGTTAATGACGGAACAATTGCTGGCGCTAGGTGTTAAGGTCATTGATTTATCTGCGGACTTTAGGTTTAAAGATGCACAGGAGTGGAGTCATTGGTACGGTATGGAGCATGCTTGCCCTGATTTGCTAGCTGAGGCGGTTTACGGTTTACCAGAAGTTAATCGTGACATCATAAAACAAGCGAATTTAATTGCTTGCCCAGGTTGTTATCCGACTGCCGTGCAATTAGGTTTTTTGCCGTTGCTGGAAAATAATTTGATCAATGTTGAGCATTTAATAGCAGATGTTAAATCGGGTGTGAGTGGGGCGGGTCGTAAAGCTGAATTGTCATCTTTGATGAGTGAAACGGGTGAAAGTTTTAAGGCTTATGCTGTCAATGGGCATAGGCATCTTCCAGAAATCAGACAGCAGTTGGCCTTGGCTGCCAAGCAAGCGGTGGGTTTGACGTTTGTTCCTCATTTAACCCCAATGATAAGAGGCATTCATGCGACTTTGTATGCACAAGTCAATGATTCAACTTTAGAAGATATTCAAGAGCTCTTTGAGCAACGCTATAATGGTGAGTCTTTTGTTGAGGTTTTGCCTTCTGGTTCGCATCCTGACACGCGTAATGTTCGAGGTGGTAATCAGTGTCAAATTTCCATACATCAGCCGCAAGGTGCCCAAATCATCGTTATTTTGTCGGTGATTGATAATCTGGTTAAAGGTGCTGCAGGGCAAGCGGTACAAAATATGAATTTGATGTTTGGCTTGAATGAAGGTCTAGGCTTGAAGGTGGTTGCTCTATATCCATGATTCTTGACTATAACACTAGGTATAGTCATAATTGATTTACTTTTAAATTTACTAATTATTAACTATGGCTAATCCAATTATTTTTACAGATAGCGCTGCTGCTAAGGTCAGCGAACTAATTATCGAAGAAGGTAACGATAATTTAAAATTGCGAGTTTATGTCTCTGGTGGGGGCTGTTCTGGCTTTCAATATGGCTTTACTTTTGATGAAGAAGTTAATGAAGATGATACTCGTGTAGAAAATGGCGGTGTTACCGTGTTAATTGATTCTATGAGTATTCAGTATTTAGCTGGAGCTGAGGTTGATTATAAGGAGGATGTTTCAGGTGCTCAGTTTGTAATTCGTAACCCTAATGCCACTACAACTTGCGGTTGCGGGTCATCTTTCTCTGCTTGATGATAAAAAGGCTAAAGGCTAAAGGCTAAAGGCTAAAGGCTAAAGGCTAAAGGCCTATTTAGCATACTGTTAGTTAAGCTCCTTTATTTGAACTAGGGAGCTTATTTATCTATTAGTGAGCTTAAGTTCATTCCGTCCTAGTCAAAAAAATAAATAAGTTATATGTCGAGTTGGACGGGTTCGTTGCTGAATTTAACAGAGATCATTACAATTTCATTAAGAATCTTGTAGAATAGCCGGTTTTATATTATTTAAACAAGACATAATAATATAAGTCAGTCATCTTAAGTGTTTTTAAAACAAGTATTTATGCTTGAATATAAAACCAAATCTAATCGATTTAAATCGATAATTATCATGTTTATTGAGGTGTTAGCGTGGAGCTAAGTGGTGCACAAATCCTAGTTCAGAGTCTTATAGACGAGGGTGTAGAATATATTTTTGGCTATCCTGGTGGGGCTGTGTTGCATTTATACGACGCTCTTTATCAGCAAGAAGATATTAAACATGTCTTAGTGCGTCATGAACAAGGAGCTACCCACGCTGCAGATGGTTATGCCCGCTCAACAGGAAAACCTGGTGTGGTTTTAGTAACTTCAGGCCCTGGCGCTACTAATGCAGTCACTGGTATTGCTACTGCATATATGGATTCAATTCCGCTGGTGGTTATTTCTGGTCAAGTTTCATTGCCTGTCATTGGTAGTGATGCTTTTCAAGAAGTGGATATGATTGGTATTACCCGGCCCTGCGTAAAACATAACTTTTTAGTAAAAGATGTTACTAAATTAGCTGAGACGATTAAAAAAGCATTTTATGTGGCAACCACGGGTAGGCCTGGTCCAGTTGTTATTGACGTACCTAAAGATATAACGGCACCTCATATAAAAGTGCCTTATAAATATCCTAAAAAAGTATCTATACGTTCCTACAACCCTGTTGTGAGTGGACATAAAGGACAAATCAAAAAAGCAGTTGAATTATTGCTAAGTGCACAAAAGCCCATTATTTATTCGGGCGGTGGTGTGGTTTTAGGTGAGGCAAGCAAAGAATTAACAGAGTTCACGCGCGCATTAGGCTATCCGATTACTAATACCCTGATGGGTTTAGGCGCTTATCCAGCCACCGATAAACAAAATATTGGTATGTTGGGTATGCACGGTACTTATGAAGCCAATATGGCCATGCACGAAAGTGATGTGATTATTGCTATAGGTGCGCGTTTTGATGATCGTGTCACAGGCAAGCTAGATTTGTTTTGCCCTTATGCCAAGATTATTCATATTGATATTGACCCTGCGTCTATTTCAAAAACAGTTCGGGTGGATATTCCAATCGTTGGCGAGGTGAAACCAGTCTTGGAATCGATGTTGGAATTGATCAAAGACAGCTCAACTAAACCCAATAAAAAAGCTTTGGAGTTATGGTGGCAGCAAATTGCCCAATGGCAAGCACTAGACTGCCTTCAGTTTGATCGTGAAAGCCCATTAATAAAACCACAGTACGTTATTGAACAATTATATGATGTGACTAAAGGTAATGCTTATGTGACTTCAGATGTAGGTCAGCATCAAATGTGGGCAGCACAATATTATCCTTTTGACAAGCCGCGTCGTTGGATTAATTCTGGTGGATTAGGCACTATGGGTTTTGGTTTACCTGCTGCCATCGGTGTTAAATTAGCACATCCTGATGCTGATGTTGCCTGCGTTACCGGTGAAGCCAGTATACAAATGTGCATACAAGAACTATCAACCGCTTTGCAATACAAAACGCCTGTTAAGATTATTAATTTGAATAATCGCTATATGGGTATGGTTAGGCAGTGGCAGGAGTTTTCTTACGAATCTCGATATTCACATTCTTATATGGACACGATTCCTGATTTTGTGAAGTTGGCAGAAGCTTATGGTCATGTCGGTGTACGTATTGATAAGCCTGAAGAAGTTAGACCTGCTTTAGAGTCAGCTTTTAATATGAAGGATCGTACCGTATTCTTAGACATTATGACCGACAGAACAGAAAATGTTTATCCTATGATTGAGGCAGGTAAAGGTCATCATGATATGAAGTTACGTGTTGCTCTAGGTAGTACAACAGATAGAGAGTTAGCATAATGAGACACATTATTTCTATTCTAATTGAAAATGAATCGGGCGCTTTATCACGAGTAGCCGGCTTGTTTTCGGCGCGTGGTTATAATATTGAATCGCTCACTGTTGCCGCGACCGAAGACCCTAGTCTATCAAGAATGACACTAGTGACTCGTGGTAGTGAAGAAATTATCGAGCAAATTACTAAGCAGCTCAATAAATTGATTGATGTCGTTAGACTCATTGATTTGGCTGAATCTTTTCATATTGAACGTGAACTCATGATGGTTAAAATAAAAGCCACAGGAGATGTGCGTGATGAAATTAGAAGTATGGCTGATATTTTTCGTGGCAAAATTATTGATGTCACACCTACAACTTATATCGTTGAAATGACTGGACCTTCTGAAAAATTGGATGCTTTTGTCGCAGCTATAGATTCAGAAAGTATTATAGAAGTCGTGCGCTCTGGGCCAACTGGCATTTCCAGAGGCGAAAAAGGCTTGCACTTATAAGCCTAAAGTTTTATACCCATTATTTATTTTTATTTACACCTAGAAAACAGGAAATATCATGCAAGTTTATTACGACAAAGACGCTGACCTATCTATCATCAAAGCTAAGAAAGTCGCTATTATTGGTTATGGTTCACAAGGCCATGCACACGCACTTAACTTAAAAGAATCTGGCGTTGATGTTGTGGTTGGTTTACGTGCCGGATCACCTTCAGTTGCTAAAGCTGAAGCGCATGGTTTAGTTGTTCAAGACGTAGCCAAAGCAGTTGCTGGTGCAGATGTTGTTATGATTTTGACGCCTGATGAGTTTCAATCAACTTTGTACAAAAATGAAATTGAACCTAATATTAAAAAAGGTGCAGTTTTAGCGTTCGCTCATGGCTTTTCTATTTTATTTAACCAAGTTGTGCCAAGAGCTGATTTAGATGTCATCATGATTGCGCCAAAAGCACCTGGTCACACTGTACGTTCTGAGTTTGTTCGTGGTGGTGGCGTTCCTGATTTAATCGCGGTTCATCAAGATGCTTCAGGTACAGCTAAGTCTATTTGTTTAGCCTATGCTTCTGCTATTGGTGGTGGACGTTCAGGTATTATTGAAACGACTTTCCGTGACGAGTGCGAAACTGATTTATTCGGTGAACAAGCTGTATTATGCGGTGGTGCAGTTGAGCTTGTAAAAATGGGCTTTGAAACTTTGGTTGAAGCGGGTTATGCACCAGAAATGGCTTACTTTGAATGTTTACATGAATTGAAATTGATTGTAGATTTAATGTTTGAAGGCGGTATCGCTAACATGAACTACTCAATCTCTAACAATGCCGAGTATGGTGAATATGTAACTGGCCCTAAAGTCATCAACGAAGAAAGTCGTTATGCGATGCGTGAAGCCTTACAAAACATCCAAAATGGTCAATATGCTAAAAAGTTTATTCTTGAAGGCTTGACTAACTACCCAGAAATGACTGCAAGAAGACGTTTGAATGCAGAGCATCCTATCGAAGTAGTCGGTGCTAAATTACGCAGCATGATGCCTTGGATTAAAGCTAATCAAATTGTTGATCAATCTAAAAACTAAGTTATAGAAAACGATAGCACGATAAGTAAATCATTTGGATGCAGTAAGATAAATCTAATTAGATATGCTTTTGTGTTCCGGAGAAAAGCCTGCTGGATGCCAGTAGGCTTTTTTTTTAATGGCATGTTGTGTCGTTATTTTAGCTTTGAAAAATATCATTTCCACGCAAGAGCGATACTATTGGGGTGATAGTCGTAGGGGGGGGGTGTATTGAGACTGTGAAAGTATTATGAATTTAGCTTCCCCCTTTGTAAAAGGGGGATCGAGGGGGATTTTATTAAGTTATAGGCTATTGATATTTAATAATAATTTTTTAATAGATCAAGTCTCCCCTGACCCCTCTTTGCTAAAGAGGGGAATAAAAAGAATACTTTCACAGTCTCTATTGCATATGCCCTTATTAAATAAGTTTTATAACATTAAACTTTCGTAAATGGGCGTATGCAATACGCCCCTACGGAGTCTTAAGCATGTTAAACATCACTGCTTTCAGCCTTTTTATAAATAAAGACAATGACGACAGGCGTATTGTCGATTAAAATGAGCAGGTTTTAATTGGACTGCCTTTGTTTATCTCCTAATCTCAATTTCAATCAGCATTTATGTGATTTCTAATTTGATAACATCTCCACAGTAAAGTGGTGCGCGTAATAATCCTTTAGCTAACAGTTAGCTCAATTTAGAGGACAGTTCGGCACAATAGTGCCGCCAAAATTTATTAATCCCCGTGAGTGGGGAGGGTTTAAACCAGTAAGGAATCACGATGACAAAATACATATTCATTACCGGTGGTGTTGTTTCATCATTAGGAAAAGGCATAGCTGCATCGTCACTTGCCGCTATACTTGAGGCACGAGGCCTCAAAGTGACTATGACCAAATTGGATCCTTATATTAATCTTGATCCAGGTACCATGAGTCCTTTTCAGCATGGAGAAGTGTTTGTTACTGAAGATGGCGCAGAGACCGATCTTGATTTAGGTCATTACGAGCGTTTTCTCAAAACGACTATGGCTAAGAAAAATAATTTTACTGCAGGCCAGGTTTATGACAGTGTCTTGCGTAGAGAGCGTAAAGGTGAATATTTGGGGGCTACTGTGCAAGTCATTCCTCATATCACTGATGAAATTAAGCGTAGGGTTTATCTCAGTTCAGAAGGTATGGATGTTACTTTGATTGAGGTCGGTGGCACAGTCGGTGACATTGAATCATTACCCTTTCTGGAAGCTATTCGACAAATGCGCTTTGAATTAGGTAGCGATAGATCGTTGTTTATTCATTTAACGTTAGTACCCTATATTCGTTCTGCAGGTGAAATTAAAACTAAACCTACTCAGCATTCGGTTAAAGAATTGCGTTCAATTGGTATACAGCCAGATATATTGATTTGTCGTTCGGAGCGCCCAATTCCAGTTACCGAGCGTCGTAAAATTGCGTTATTTACTAACGTTGAAGAAAAAGCGGTTATTTCGGCAGTCGATGCCGACTCAATTTATCGCATACCACTGATGCTGCATGAACAAGGCTTGGATGATATTGTTGTTAATAAATTAAGGCTGGATGTACCTAAAGCTGATTTAACTGAATGGAATTCAGTGGTTGAAGCACTGACCAGCCCTATTAAAGAAGTGACTATTGCAATTGTTGGCAAATACGTGGATCACTCAGACGCTTATAAATCATTGAATGAAGCCTTAATTCACGCAGGTATTCATACTCGAACAAAAGTTCATATTAACTATATTGACTCAGAAGTTATCGAAGATGAGGGTGTTGCAAGACTAAAAGATGTCGATGCGATTTTAGTGCCAGGTGGTTTTGGTGAGCGTGGTATTGAGGGTAAAATTGCTACGGTTCGTTATGCTCGTGAAAATAAAATTCCTTATTTAGGTATTTGTTTAGGTATGCAAGTCGCCGTGATTGAGTTTGCTCGAGACGTGGCTGGCTTGGAAGGTGCTCATAGTACAGAGTTTTTGCCTAAATCACCCCATCCAGTTATTGGTTTGATCACTGAATGGATGGCTGAAGGTGGGCAATTAGAAACGCGTGATGAAAATTCTGATTTAGGAGGATCTATGCGTTTAGGTGCACAGCAATGCCGCTTACAAAAAGACTCCTTGTCTTTTTCAATGTATCAAAAAGATGTTATTACTGAGCGTCATCGCCATCGCTATGAGTTTAATGGTCAATACATTGAAAAACTGGAGAAAGCCGGCATGACTTTTTCGGGTAAGTCTATAGATGGTCGATTAGTTGAAGTGATTGAATTGGCAGATCATCCTTGGTTTTTAGCGTGCCAGTTTCATCCTGAATTTACTTCAACACCCCGTAAAGGACATCCGTTGTTTTCTGGTTTTGTTGCTGCGGCAACGAAACATAAAAAAACAAACTAAAAATGTTTTATTCAATAGTTATAATGTCATTGCTTTAGAGCGATAAATAAAACTTTGTGCTGGTAAATTAATAAAAAGAGAATCTTAATGAAATTATGTGGCTTTGAAGTGGGTTTAGATCAGCCGTTTTTTTTAATTGCTGGGCCATGTGTCATAGAAAGTGAGCAATTAGCCTTAGATACCGCCGGCTATCTTAAGGAATTAACAACTGCACTCAATATTCCGTTTATATACAAATCATCGTTTGATAAAGCTAATCGCTCATCACATGAAAGCTTTAGAGGTTTGGGCGTAGAAAAGGGCTTAGAGATATTGCAAAAAGTTAAGCAACAAATCGGAGTTCCTGTTTTAACAGACGTTCATGAAGATACGCCCTTAGCAGAAGTTGCTAGTGTGGTTGATGTCATGCAAACACCGGCTTTTTTGTGTAGACAAACTAACTTTATTCAACAGGTCGCTGCACAAGGTATACCTGTCAATATCAAGAAAGGCCAATTTTTAGCGCCTTGGGATATGGTTCATGTGACCAATAAAGCCAAGGCTGCAGGTAATCAACAGATCATGGTCTGCGAGCGAGGTGTTTCTTTCGGTTATAATAATTTGGTCTCCGATATGCGTTCGTTAGCGGTGATGCGAGATACTGACTGTCCAGTCGTGTTTGATGCCACGCATTCAGTACAATTACCTGGGGGACAAGGGACAAGTTCAGGTGGACAACGTGAATTTGTACCAGTATTAGCTAGAGCAGCAGTTGCTGTGGGTATTGCGGGTTTGTTTATGGAAACGCATCCAAATCCTGCGGAAGCAAAAAGTGATGGTCCTAATTCATGGCCGTTACATCGTATGCAAGAATTATTAGAAGTTTTATTAACCATCGACAGGGCTGTAAAAGCACAACCCCTGATAGAAACCACACTATAGGAAAAAAAATGGCTGCAATTATAGATATTCGTGCAAGAGAAGTTTTAGATTCACGTGGTAACCCTACCTTAGAAGCTGATGTTGTTTTAGCTTCAGGTGTTGTTGGTAGTGCTATGGTGCCATCGGGTGCTTCAACAGGTGAGCGCGAAGCTATCGAATTACGTGATGGTGATAAATCTCGTTACTTAGGTAAAGGCGTCTTGAATGCCATCAACAATGTTAAAACTGAAATTCGTGATGTCGTTATCGGTTTGGATGTTAATGATCAAGAAGCTTTAGATAAAGCGATGATCTCTTTAGATGGGACTGATACTAAAGCTCGTTTAGGTGCAAATGCTATATTAGCCGTTTCTATGGCAGCTGCTCATGCAGCGTCAAAAGAAGCCGGTCAGCCGTTGTATCGTCATTTGAATAAATCGGGTGAATTCATTTTGCCAGTACCGATGATGAATATCATTAACGGTGGTTCACATGCTGATAACAGCGTTGATTTACAGGAGTTTATGATTTTACCTGTAGGTGCTCCTTCATTCCGTGAAGCGATTCGTTACGGCGCTGAAGTATTTCATAGTTTAAGCAAAGTATTAAAAGCCAAAGGCTTAGCGACTACGGTTGGTGATGAAGGCGGCTTTGCGCCTAATCTTTCTTCAAATGAAGAAGCCATCAGCGTTATCTTACAAGCGATAGAACTAGCGGGTTACAAGCCAGGTGTTGATATTTACTTAGGTTTGGATGCAGCAGCTTCTGAATATTATCATGATGGCATTTATGATTTAGCCTCAGAAAACAAAACTTACAGTTCAGCTCAAATGGCTGACTTCTTTGTAGATTGGGTTGATCGTTATCCAATTATTAGTATTGAAGATGGTTTTGATGAGAATGATTGGGATGGCTGGAAATTAATTACTGAAAAATTGGGTAACCGTATTCAATTAGTCGGTGACGATCTATTTGTAACTAACCCTAAAATTTTACAAAAAGGCATAGAAAGAGATATTGCTAACTCTATCTTAATTAAAGTAAACCAAATTGGTACTTTAACAGAAACATTTGCAGCGATCGAGATGGCTCATAAAGCCTCTTATACCGCGGTTATGTCACATCGTTCTGGTGAAACTGAGGATGTGACTATTGCTGATTTGGCGGTAGCGACTGGCACAGGCCAAATTAAAACGGGTTCATTGAGCCGTTCTGATCGTGTTGCTAAATACAATCGTTTAATGAAAATAGAAGAAGAATTAGGTAGTTTGGCTAAATACGCGGGTCGTAGCGCATTTAGAATGCTATAAGCATTAAAGGCGCGAGTTTATAAATATTCTTGCGCCTTAGTCTAGCACCTTAACCTATGAAAATTTTTCTTGCGATTGTCATTCTATTAATAGCCCTACTTCAATACCGCTTATGGTATGAAGATGGCGGCATTGAAGGAATAAAACATGATCAACTAATGCTTGCTGATCTTAAAAAGCAAGTCGAAGAAAAGCGTCAGCGTAATGCAGCTCTGTATGCAGAGGTAGAGGATCTACGTAAAGGTCAAGAATCATTGGAAGAAAGAGCTAGAAAAGAGTTGGGAATGATTCGAGACGGAGAAACATTTTTCCAGGTTCTTGATAAATAAAGAAAAAGGCTCAAGGCTAAAAGGCTGTTAACTTTTAGCCTTGAGCCTTTTTTTATGGTTGCTATTAAAATGAAGAGAGGTTGATGAGATGTTATTGATACTTACCGAAGCATTTGGACTGGTTAAAAACTTGTTTAATGACTTGAAAACTAAGCCGATTGTAATTTATTTGCTAACGCTGGCATTCACAGTGACGATTGTCGTAGGCTTTATGCTTTATCTTATTGATCCAGATGTGCATACATTATTTGATGGAATTTGGTCTGCTTGGGTTACGATAACGCATGTTGGTTTTGGTGATGTGGTGCCGACATCATTTTTTGGACGTTTATTGTCAGCCTTGTTAATTTTGTTCGGTCTCATTCTATTTTCGTTATTTACTGCAATATTATCAGTGACCCTAATTGGCAAAGATATGCATGTTTGGGGTTTAGATGTACAGCAGATTGAACAAAGCACCAATCGAATTGAAGCTGAAGAAAGTCAGATTCTTAGTGAACTAGCTCGCTTGCATAATCGTATGACAGCATTGGAAAAAAAGTTGTCATCGAGTACTGGTAAAGTTAATAAATAATATTGTGATGGTTTATCGTTTATTAACTATTTATCGAACGCTCTTTTAACATAGTTGCTTTTATTAAATCCCACCCCAAGCCTCACCACTGCCACAGTTAAGGATAGGACGAGCGTTTCAACTGCAGGGGCGACAGATTCTCCTAGTAATCCCA
>CAIZMK010000063.1 GCA_903934035.1 uncultured Methylococcaceae bacterium | reverse complement strand
TTGTTGGCACGTTTGAAAAGTAGCTCACCATTAAATTCTTCCAACAAAGGTTCTGGCCCTAAGTCTTTAAGTAGCGGATGATTTTGTACCGGTGCATCTGTCCACAATACGGCACCAAAGCGACGAGTATCATTGAAGCGTAACATCGTGCCATTATTGAAAATAAAATCAATATGATCATGTTTGCCATGAACTTGTCCTGTTGACATAATCCTTAAACTGCCCGACATGCCTAAATGTATCAACATCGTGCCAGCATCGGTAGTAAATAATAAATACTTAGCTCGCCTAGTTACCGAACGTATTTCTAGGCCTGATAAAACTTTATTAAGTGTTTCTGGTACCGGCCAGCGTAATTGAGGTTGACGAATTATAAGCTGTTTGATAGTTTGACCGACAATATGGGGTGCAATACCACGACAAGTGGTTTCAACTTCGGGTAGTTCGGGCATCAGATAAGGTCTCGATCGTTAATATAAAGGTTGTAGCGTGAAGTTTATCATGACTGTAACTACGGATTTCATCTTGAACACTTAAATTGTAATGGCTAATTCACCGATTTTTTCCCCAAAAATTCCTCCCTCAAAAGAAACGACTGTATTATGGACTGGCTTAGCTGGATGCAGCGACTCCTTGGTTCTGGCCAATGCCATTAATAATGAAGACCATTTATTTGTTATTGTTACCCCAGACAATCAAACGGCTTTGCGACTGGAGCATGAGTTAGCGTTCTTCTTAAAAGATGAACTTACCATTTTGCATTTTCCTGATTGGGAAACGTTGCCTTACGATGTGTTCTCGCCTTTGCCAGAAATTATTTCAGAACGTCTAAAAACATTGGCCTTATTGCCGCAGATTAAGCGTGGCGCTTTAGTGGTTTCAGTGACGACTTTAATGCACAGGCTTGCACCTAGAGAACATGTTTTAGCGAATAGTTTTGCCATTAAAGTTGGAGATAATTTTAACTTAGAGCTTAATCGCATTAAGTTAGAAAGCGTGGGTTATCAGTGTGTATCACAAGTTTATCAACATGCTGAATTTGCGGTAAGAGGTGCGATTGTTGATTTGTTTCCTATGGGAAGTAAAGTCCCATTTCGTATTGAGTTGTTTGATGAAGAAATTGAATCTATACGTACTTTTGATCCAGAAACCCAACGCTCCTTAGAAAAAATTGACGCTATTCAATTATTCCCAGCCCGTGAGTTTCCTTTGACCGATGAATCGATCAAGCTTTTTCGTCAAGCTTTTCGCAGTTATTTCCCCGAAGTTTCACCCAAAAATAGCTTATATGTTGATGTCAGCAAAGGCATTACTCCTAGTGGCATAGAATATTATTTGCCACTTTTTGTAGAGCAAACAGCGACCTTATTTGATTATTTACCTTCTACAGCTATCGTGGTATCGCCAACGAATTTTAATACAACGGCAGTCGCTTTTTATGCGGAAGCTGAAGAGCGTTATTTGCAGCGTAAATATGATGTCAACAGACCGTTATTAAAGCCTGAGCACTTATTCTTATCAGCTGAAGATTTAGCAGTCAGTATGGGATCATTTGCTCAGATTAGCCTAGATAATCCAGAAGCTAGCATAGAATTAAAGGATGCTAAGCTAGCAGATGCAACTAATAGCCTAAGCGTTAACTTTGCTTGCCACGTTCCATCAGAATTGATTATTGATGGCAAACTTAATCAACCCGCTCAAGCATTAAAACAGTTTATAGCGAGCTTTGATGGCAAGATTTTGTTTGTTGCTGAATCAGCAGGTCGTAGAGAAGCTCTGATTGAAAAGCTCCGATCTTATAAGATTAGCGTCAAACAAGTGGATAGCTGGCCGGCCTTTTTAAAATCGGAACTCTCACCTTGTATTTTAGTCGCGCCTATGGCCTTTGGCTTATGGCTAAGCAATCCTGCGATCGCTATTATTACCGAAAGCCAGTTGTCTGGTGAAAAAGTCCAGCAACGCCGCAGACGGAGACAATCGGCTGCACGTGAACTAGAAAACATTGTTAATAATCTTAATGAGCTCTCCATAGGTTCGCCAGTCGTCCACCAAGAACATGGTGTAGGTCGTTATTTGGGTTTACAAACTTTGCAAATAGGCGGTATCGCCTCAGAATTTTTGTCCTTGGAATATGCAAACCACGACAAACTTTATGTACCTGTATCTTCATTACATTTAATAGGTCGCTATACAGGCATGGATCCTGATAGTGCGCCACTACATAAACTGGGCGGAGATCAGTGGGGCAAACTTAAAAGCAAGGCAATTGCTAGAATTCGTGATGTTGCAGCTGAATTATTAGAAATCCATGCCAAAAGAGCTGTTAAGCAAGGTCACGCTTTTGATATCGAAAGCCTTGATTATCAAGTGTTTGCTGATGCCTTTCCCTTTGAAGAAACCCCCGACCAGTATTCGGCGATTGAAGCGATCTTAGAAGATATGGCCAGTCCCCAACCGATGGACAGAGTCATCTGTGGTGATGTCGGCTTTGGTAAAACCGAAGTGTCTATGCGCGCTGCCTTTATTGCCGTTCAAAGTGGTAAGCAAGTCGCAGTATTAGTACCCACTACTTTACTAGCACAACAACATTATCAAAACTTCCGAGATCGTTTTGCCGATTGGCCGTTCCGCATAGAAGTGATGTCGCGTTTTGTTACCCCCAAACAGCTAAAAGAAATTGCTGCGGATTTGGCTAATGGCAAAGTTGATATCGTCATTGGTACCCACACTTTATTATCTAAAGAGCTTAAATTTAAAGCCTTGGGCTTGGTGATCATTGATGAAGAACATCGTTTTGGTGTGCGCCAAAAAGAGCATTTTAAAAAAATGCGCAGTGAACTGGATATGCTCACATTGACCGCAACACCGATACCACGCACCTTAAATATGGCTATGTCAGGTTTAAGAGATATTTCTATTATTGCCAGCCCACCGCCTAATCGTCATGCCATTAAAACTTTTATTACTGAATGGATAGACGCACAAGTTAAAGAAGCCTGTTTGCGTGAGATTAAGCGCGGTGGCCAAGTATTTTTTCTGCATAACGATGTTAAAAGCATGGAAAAAATGGCCTTGCAATTAGAGGCTTTAATACCCGAAGCGCGTATTGAAATTGCCCACGGTCAAATGCCAGAACGTGAGCTAGAGCGCATCATGTTGGACTTTTATCATCAGCGCTTTAATTTATTATTGTGTACCACCATTATCGAAAGCGGTATCGACATACCTAGCGCCAATACCATTATTATTGATAGAGCCGATAAATTAGGTCTAGCTCAATTGCATCAATTGCGAGGACGAGTCGGTCGTTCGCATCATCGGGCTTATGCCTATTTTATAGTGCCACCTAAAGCAGTGATGAGTAAAGATGCTCTTAAGCGCTTGCAAGCGGTGGAAAGCTCTGGGGATTTAGGTGCGGGCTTTATGCTGTCTTCCAATGATATGGAAATTCGTGGTGCCGGTGAATTACTAGGTGATGATCAAAGCGGTCAGATTCAAGAAATTGGCTTTACTTTATACAGCGAACTCCTAGAGCGTGCAGTTAATGCCTTAAAATCAGGCAAACAACCCGAACTCGATACGCCTATGGATAGAGGCGCAGAAGTTGATTTACAAACCGCCGCCTTAATTCCAGAAGATTATCTGCCCGATATACATGCGCGTTTAGTGCTGTACAAACGCATTTCTAATACCCAAACACCAGCTGACTTACGTGAGTTACAAGTTGAAATGATCGATCGCTTTGGTTTATTGCCAGACGCTGTTAAAACCTTATTTAGCGTGACAGAGCTAAAGCAGCAAGCCGAAAAACTAGGTATACGGAAAATAGAAGCCAATGCCGGCGGTGGCCGTATTATCTTTAGTGCAGAGCCACATATTAATACCATTCAATTAATTAACTTGATACAAACTCAAGCTCAACGCTATAAGTTTGATGGCGTTGATAAGCTCAGATTTATTCAGCCATTTGAAAACACCGAACAGAAGCTCGAGTTTATTCATAGCTTGATGGAGTTGCTTAGCTTAGAAGCAAGCTAAAACATTTCGGATTGAGCCCACCCTCGATTTCTCTGCGTTTAATCAAGACTACCTGCTATTGGCTATGAAGAAAATCGCAACAGAAAAGCTGACAGGTAATGTTCGCTGTCTTGCGAATACACCCGATGAGATTGGTAAATAGTCATTAATGTCCTAGAGAAAACAACGGCTGTGCGACTAAAAGTCAGGGCAGACACTTTGGCGTTATTATGTTTATAGCCACGGAAATCTGTTTGCTTGCTTAAATAAAAACCCGCCACTAATGCGGCCTCAACAAATTTTTCAACCGCATGCACGGGTAGTAACAGGTAAAACAAGCCCTGACTGGACAGTAATAGATCTACACTTTTAATTAAATCAGCAAAAGACAATTCATCGTTATGCCTCGCGACTTTTCTAAGTGTATCTGTCGTCTTGCTGTGATTCTCAAAAAAGGGCGGATTACAAATAACAAGATCATATTGATGACCAATTGAAATAGCAAAACCTTGAATATCTTGATGCACGGCCTCAAGACGATCGGCCCAAGGACTATTGCCAAAATTCAGCTTCGCTTCTTCATAGCTGGGTTGCGTTAATTCTACCGCCGTCACTTGTTCTGCTCCCAATTGCGCGGCCATTAACGACAGTACACCTGTCCCTGCGCCAATATCCAAAACTCGATCACCCTTATTAAGGGGTGCCATAGCACCAAATAGCACCGCATCCGTACAGACTTTCATGGCTGATTGCTTCTGAATTACTGAAAACTGCTGAAAGCGGAAGATTGACATAGTGAGATATGGCTGATTTAAGTGTTTTATTGTAATTATTCAGTTCCCTTCTTTAACAAAGCATACTAGCCTTGAGCAAGATCAAAAACAATCAAAGAAAAAAACCTCACGAGGAAGCATGGCAAGTGAAGGTCAGTTTATTGCTCTGTTTGTGGTGGATTGCTATCGAGACTGTGAAAGTATTCTTTTTATT
>CAIZMK010000062.1 GCA_903934035.1 uncultured Methylococcaceae bacterium | reverse complement strand
TTTAGCAAAGAGGGGCAGGGGAGATTTGATCTATTAAAAAATTATTATTAAATATTAATAGCCTATGACTTAATAAAATCCCCCTCGATCCCCCTTTTAGAAAGGGGGAAGCTAAAGTCATAATACTTTCACAGTCTCTATCGCCTCTACCCATCCTACACCTCTATCTTTTTTCTTAGTCGTGGCTAATAACCCACAAGGACCCTCATGACCACCCCACTACAACCTCCTACCAAAGCAAATCCTAAAGTATTAGCACCGGTACACCCTGCCATTGAAACCTATATGCGTGATTTACTAGATCCTACTGATCATCCGGTCTTGTTGGAGATGGAAGCCTTGGCGCAAAAAAACAATTTCCCTATTGTGGGGCGATTGGCGGGTGTGTTTATAGAAACTATGGCCAAAATGATCAATGCTAAGCGGGTCTTTGAGTTTGGTAGCGGTTATGGTTATTCTGCTTATTGGTTTGCTAAAGCGGTAGGAGCCAATGGGCAAGTGATATGCAGTGAAGCTGATCTATTAAATCAGCAAAAGGCTGAACATTATTTGAGTGCAGCCGGTTTATGGGATCGTATTGATTTTCGTGCCGATATGGCTCAGGCTGTTTTTGCCGAAACCTCTGGCTTATTTGATATTTGTTATAACGATGTCGATAAGGGTGATTATCCTGAGGTGTGGTTAATGGCTAAAGACCGTGTGCGACCTGGTGGTTTGTATATTGCTGATAATGTGCTTTGGCGGGGTAGGGTGGCTGTTGATCAATATTCCGATGTCTTTAAGGGGTGGACTGAGGCGATACGCGAGCATAATCGTTTAATATTCAATGATCCAGATTTTGATGCCTTTATTAATCCAACGCGTGATGGTTTGCTAGTTGCTCGTAAGAAAACTGTTGAGTAATCGTCGCATAAAATAAGGCCGATTTATGTTGTTCAGCATTTATCGATAACTTAAGTACTTTTTGAATGGTTTCTTTTTGCGAATGCAAAACTCACGCCATTTCTCCCTCTTGTCAGGGGCATAGCTATCTAGATAATATATTCGCTTATCGGTATATTTTTTTACACCGTATGGATAGGTCGCTACCTGTCCCTACATTACGATCGGCCTCTGGGTTGCGTCGACATAACACCTTACTAGCAATTTGCTCCTAAAACAAATCCATATCACTAGCCTTTATAGATCATAGAGGGCTCAGTCCTTAGAAAAACCTGCTCATTAAAATCATCAGTACTATAAAGAGCATTTAAGGTGACGTCTTCATACAACCAATAGAATAGTTCAGATTCGTAAATGCTATAGCGGCATTGATAATGGCTTTGTAGCCATTGATTATTAATTGAACCAATAATTTGCGGTGATTGAGTAGTGTTAGGATCAAGATAAGCAAGTTGCAGTGTGTCTAAATTAACGAGAAATCTGTCAAAATAAAGGATGTTATCTTGCTTTGAATATTTGAGTCTATTAGGTTGAAGATCGCCACCATGTTGATCGATGATGCACTGTTGATCGAAGGCATAAAAAGCCGGTGGAAATGTAATAGTGTGCTGAGTGGGTATGGCCGAACGTAGTTGCTCATGCGCTACTGTGCGTTGGCTTTTATCCCATTGTTTGATGGTGATTTGAAGTATTAGGCTCATAGCATCATTATAAACGACTGGCTCTATGTGACATAGTAGGTGATTTTGTATGCTTCTCTGGGGCACGACCCACAGTTAAGGATTGGAGAAACTGTAGGGGCACAGATTCGCCCCTAGAAAAAACATGGTCTTCGTATAAAACAATTATCAGATAAGGCTCTGTTTTTTAAACCACTATAATGCTAATAGGTTCTGCCCAAGCGCCGGAGCCATTGCGGCCTATGCCTCGTATACGTATCCAATAGGCTAGTGTAGGTGTTAGATTCTCTATAAGAATTTTAGAGCTGCTTAAAGAAGAAAGAGCATGCTTCCAATTCGCTTCGATAGTAGGATCACCTTCGGCAGTTTGAACTTCATAGCTGCCAGCGTCGTTTAATGCCGCAATATGTATATTTAAGCTGCCTTTTTTAATACCATGAATTACTTTGAAATCACTAGGCGCAGCTAAAATATCGTTAGCTGAGATATAAGCGGTGTTTTTGCGTTGATCATACCCTGTGGTTGCTAGAATTGCCGTATCACCTTGGGCGATAAATTCTAAATAAGCGGGAAGGCGCTTAAGTAATTCGGTAAGTGCTAATCTTGATTTGTTGCGTTGAGCGATTTTAAGTGTGTCGCGATTAATGCTGGCGTGATAATCGTCTTTGTAGGTTTTTAGAGCTAAGCTAAGCTCGGCAAGGCTAGGTGCTTGGGGTGGCCAAGGTATGTTGTAATGACTGTTGTCGGTTAGTGAAGTAATAATGTTTTCGGCTTTAACTATAAAATCGGGTTCACTAAGGTGTTCGAAGCGAATAATCAGTTTAGCTTGCATGGCTTAGATCTCATTGTGATTAGTAATAATACTTACGACTCTATTTTGCCGTTAGTTAGTCTATAGATATTTGTAGTTCAAAGTCAAGTTAATATTGCAGATAGATGAAATTAAAACCTAGGGCGTAGATCTGTTATTAGCAAAAGCAGCATAGTAGATCAGGCTAGCGATAGAGACTGTGAAAGTATTATGATTTTAGCCTCCCCCTTTGTAGAAGGGGGATCGAGGGGGATTTATTGTGTGATATGTTACTGTTATTTCATGATTATTTTAAATAGACCCAATCTCCTCCGATTGCTGGGATTCCGCTGTCGCTACATCCCAGCCTACGTATAATGTAGGCTGGGATGAGGTACGAATCCCAGCATTAAGCCAGAGTTCTTCTAAATGCAGGCAATGGCATTCAATAGTCGTCATTGTCGTGCATGAATGCC
>CAIZMK010000061.1 GCA_903934035.1 uncultured Methylococcaceae bacterium | reverse complement strand
TGATTTAGGGCTCAGAAATTATTGGGGTTACAGCACGCATAGTTTTTTTAGTCCACATCCTGGCTATTGCGTCACTCCTGAGCAGGGTACCCATGTACAAGAGTTTCGAGACTTAGTTAAAGCACTTCATAAAGCCGGTATAGGCGTCATTATGGATGTGGTCTTTAATCATACCTCAGAAGCCGGTTCAGATGGCCCGGTCATTAGTTTTAGGGGCATTGGGGGTAAGTCTTTTTATCATTTAGATCCTAATGATAAAAGCATATTACGAGACTATACTGGCTGCGGTAATACCGTTAACGCTAACCATCCTTTAGTTGCTCGATTTATTATTAGCTGCCTTGAGTATTGGGTTAGGGAAATGCATGTCGATGGTTTTCGTTTTGATTTAGCCAGTGCTATGGCTAGAGGCGAAAATGGTGAGGTTTTGCAAGATCCACCAGTATTGTGGGGGATAGAGTTATCCGAGCAACTCATTAAAACCAAGTTAATTGCCGAAGCTTGGGATGCAGCAGGTCTTTATCAAGTGGGTAGTTTTCCTGGCTATCGCTGGGCAGAATGGAACGGTCGTTATCGAGATATCGTTAGGCAATTTGTTCGCGGTGATAAAGGCTTGCTTCCTGAGCTAGCGACACGGATTAGTGGTAGTAGCGATCTTTATGAGTATCAAGGACGCTTGCCTATTAATAGTATTAATTTTGTGACCTGCCATGATGGCTTTACTTTGCATGATTTGTTTAGTTATAACCAAAAACATAATGAAGCGAATGGTGAAGATAACCGAGATGGCTGTAGTAATAATTTAAGTTATAACAGCGGTGTTGAAGGTGATACCGATAATGCTGAAATTGTGGCATTACGTAAGAAGCAGGCCAAAAATGTATTTGCTATCCTATTACTTAGCCAAGGTGTACCCATGTTATTAGCCGGAGACGAGCTATTGCATAGTCAAAAGGGCAACAATAATGGTTATTGTCAAAATAATGACCTAAGCTGGATAGACTGGAATCTTACCGAAACAAATTCAGATCATTTACGTTTTGTTCAGTTGATGGTTGCTTTGCGTAAACGTCATCCCGCTATTATGCGACGTCGATTTTTAACCGGCCGAAGTATTGATGAGCATCGTCTTCCTGATATCGTTTGGCATGGCTCAGAACTTAATCAGCCCTTATGGTCAGATCATGATGCTAGGCTTTTGGCGTTTACGTTGGCCAGCACTGATCATGAAGAGTCTGATTTGCATATCGTCATGAATATGTCTGATGAAATGATAGCGGTAAAGCTCCCTGAAATAGAGGCTAAAAAGTGGTGTGTTGCGGTTGATACCTCAAAACAATCACCGAATGATATTATTCTTCCCGAGCATCAAAAAACCTATGAAGAAACTCACTACCAGGTGAATAATAAATCTGTGCTTATTTTAGAAAGTGTTACTGTTAAATCTCCTCCTATTTAGGTTTTTTATTTTAGTGACGAGTAACCTTATTTAGTTGTGAAATTGGTTTAGCCTATGTTTCTTGATTATCTTGCAAGAGCTGGGAGGATAAATAGCATGGATATTGATAAATTGAATGATGAGCATGGACTGAAAGGCCAGTTGACGTTTATCAAAGGCAAGGGTGAGTTTCCGTTTATTTCTATCCAAAATAAAAGCGCTACCGCTATTATTTCCTTATACGCTGGGCAAGTGCTTTCATTCAAGCCACACTCTGAAGCAGAAGATCTATTGTTTCTTAGTCAAAAAGCTTTCTATGAAGACGGCAGAGCAATTCGAGGTGGAATTCCAGTTTGTTGGCCTTGGTTTGGATCTAATTTTAAAGGTTGTGACTTACCCGATCATGGCTTTGTACGTAACGGTTTATGGGATGTCGTTAAGACAGTGGCTGTTTCTGAATCAGAAACCCTGATTACCTTACGCTTCAAGTATAATCCTAATCGGGCAGACTGCTGGCCACCTATATTTATTTTAGAACTTGATATTTCTGTGGGTGAATCATTAACACTTAATTTAGTTACACATAATATAGGTCGAAAAACATTGTATGTGACTCAAGCACTGCATGCTTATTTCCTTGTTGGCGACATACATAAAGTGGCTATTCTTGGTTTAGAAGAAAGCTATTATTTTGATAAATTAGATAATGATCAGCAAAAATACCAAGACGATATTGTTACAGTGCCATTCGAAGTTGATCGAGTCTACAAAGATGTCAGTAGCGAGTTAACCATAACTGACCCTATCTTTAATCGTAATATTGTAGTGACCTCCAATCATTCCAAAACAGCCATTGTATGGAATCCAGGACGAAATGTTTCTGCTCATATAGTTGATTTAAAGCCAGAGGATTATAAGCGCTTTATTTGCCTAGAAGCCGGTAATGTCGTTGTTGATATTCTTGCTATTCAACCTGATAGTGCTGTAGTGCTTACGGTTAACTACAAAATACAACCTCATAAGCTCATAAATCAAAGCAGTCAATGAATAAGCTCAATGTATTATTGATCGAACAGGATCCTAATATCTCATTATTAGAAAATGAGCTTAAAGAAATAGGTTTTATCTATTTAAAAACTCAATATGACTCAACTTTTTTAAGGCTGGTTACAGATATTGCGCCCAATATTATTATTTTTAATTTAGATATTTGTTCTAATACTTTGTTCTCTGATTTAAAAACGCTTAATCAACAATCCGCATTACCGATCATTATATTTACCCGAGACGGCCATGTAGGCACGATAGAGTTAGCGATCAAAGCCGATGTTTGTGCCTTAATAGTGGGGGACTTTGAACAAAAAAGGCTAGCTAGCATTATCAATGTAGCTATGGCTAGATTTAAACATCAACAAGTTTTAAAAACTGCATTAGAAGAAGCGTGTGCAAAACTTGAAGATAGAAAGTTAATCGATAGAGCTAAAGCTATTTTAATTAAAACTCAAAATTTTAGTGAAGATGAGGCCTATCACACCTTGAGAAAGCTCGCTATGGATAGGAATATTAGTTTGGGTGAAATGGCAAAGAACGTGCTTACCATGTCGGAACTGTTTAAATAATAAGCAAACACTATGAAAACGTTTATTAAAGTCACTGAAATATGGGTTCCCGATAAACAGCGCACTCATTTAGAGTTTGGTTCTGGTTTATATGGTGGATTAATTGAATTTAAGGCGGCCAGCGAACAACAACAGTTTGCTTATAACGAAGGTTTGCCGGGTAAAGCTTGGGCGGAAGGACGGCCGCTAGTTTTAAAAGAATTTGAGCAGTCTTACTTTAAACGTACTGCTGCCGCTAAAGCAGTGGGTTTAACTTGTGGCATTGCTATTCCCGTGTTCTCGGGTGATTTTCTACTCGCTGTGGTAGTGTTCTTATGTGCTGACGATGAGCATCATGCAGGGGCTATCGAAGTATGGAGTAATCAACATAGTTCAGACCAGTCTTTGACAGTTATCGACGGTTATTACGGTAGTTTGCACCATTTTGAACAGATCTCCAGAGATATTAGTGTTGCTAAAGACCAAGGCCTTGCCGGTTTGGCATGGGCTCAAGGTTTGCCCGTATTAATCGATGATATTAGTAAAGCCGATGGTTTTATCAGGGCTAATGATGCTAAGCAGGCAGGTATTACTATGGGTATTGGTATCCCTGTTTCTGATAATCTAAGTGCGTCTTATATCATGACTTTTCTGTCAGCAAAAGCCACGCCTCTGGCTAAACGTATTCAAATTTGGGTGCCAGATCTCCAAGGTGAGCAGCTTATTTGTCTTGAAGGCTACAGTAAAAAACCAAATGAACTTGCTCAACTATTTGAAACGACTACAGTGACTAAGGGCGTAGGAGCATTGGGGCGTGTTTGGTTAACGGGTATGCCGGTCATTACGGGTGATCACGAACTCGATTACAATCCCGAACTGATTAGTTTAAGCAGTATGCTAGCGATACCGGTTATAGAACAGGGTCGCTTAAAAGCGATCGTTAGTTTTTTGTTTTGAGTTAAGGCTAGCGATAAAGCAGTTTGCACCACCTACATCACTACAAATCACTTTTTCCCTTGTCCCACCAAAAAACCAACCAAACCTGATGCTATAGCACTGACAATACCAGCCGCCCATTTTTTATCATCGGCTATGCCAGTGGCGAAGGTATAAACACAAGCTACAAAGATTATGCTGATTATCAGTAATGCGAAACAAAAAAGCACATAAGTCATTTTCCGCGACAATTCAGCGTCAGCGATTTCTTTTGATCGTCTGACGACAGCATCTTCTGATGTTTCATTACTCACTGTCAGTTCGTATTTGTGATCTTTGCCTACGATTTGACCTAAGTTGATTTGAGGCTCAGAACTTTTACCTTGATCAGAATCCGTCATTAGATGCCCACAATTTCTGTCAGAAGTTTTTTGTTTTGATCAAGAATACCAAAGCGTTTTTTTTCTGTTTTCGCTTCGGCTACAACATCATATAGAGCAATGGCTTTACGAAGAATTTCTGTTTTGGTGGTACATCCTGAAGAGGCAAGTTGCTCCAGACGTTCATTGAGTTCAGGCGACACAGACAAGCTAAGGCGAACGGCTTCTTTATCAGTACTCATATAAACTCTCCTGTTGTGTAATTTATACGTAAATAATACGCTTTATTATCATAGAAACAAGTCCTACTAAAATAACTCATCTTACGTATTACGCCGAATGATAAGCATTGCATACCACTTACACCTTACTAAGTTAAGAATGAACACCATTACGGCCATACGGCGTTTAATCTATACGGAATATTTGCGTAGGGTGGATTTGCGCTAGCAATCCACCAGATACGGAACGATAAACTAACCCTCACTTGGATGCTTCTTCGTGAGTTTTTTGTTTGATTGTTTTCGATATTGCGTGTGTGCGGCGGTTTGCTGTCGCAAAGCTTGTTAGTCTGTAATCAAACCTTTTTGGTGCATCAATTCGTATTTAATGCCCAGTATTAGTGCGAAATTGAAAGCTAAAGAGTCTTATGGTCATCCTTAAAGAATACAGTCCCCGTAGTTTTCTTGCATAACTGATTGTATTTATGGCTATTTAAATATAAATTTTCTATTTTAATATTTTGGCATGTGATGTGCTTTAAGTTTAAGCAGAGGCTAGTGACAGCTAGCTAAACACTAAGCTCAACGTTGAGCAATCTGACAATGGCGTCGGCTAAATCGTTATGTTTATTAACATTCGATTTGCGGCGTTTTTTTTTGCCTAAAATTTACTACAGGATGAAATCATCATGAAACACTCGGCGAAATTAACCATTAAAAAATGGTTTACAGCGATTACAACGATAACGGCACTTAGTCTTAGTTTTTCTGGTTCGGTGCTGGCTATCGAGAAACTAGAAAAAGAAACGATCAAGCTAGGCTTTATTAAATTAACTGATATGGCGCCGTTAGCCGTTGCTTATGAAAAAGGTTATTTTGATGAAGAAGGTCTTTCTGTACAGCTTGAGGCACAGGCTAACTGGAAGGTTTTATTAGATCGCGTTATTAGTGGTGAATTAGACGGCGCCCATATGTTAGCGACTTTGCCTTTTGGAACGGCCATTGGTTATGGCACTAAAGCAGATATTGTCAGTGCTTTTACTATGACTTTAAATGGCGATGCGATTACGGTCTCTAATGAGATCTGGAAGCAAATGAAAGAAAATGTGCCGCTAGTAGATGGAAAGCCAGTGCATCCTATTAAAGCTGATGCTTTAAAGCCTGTTATTGAAAAATTTAAAAGTGCTGGCAAGCCTTTCAATATGGCAATGACTTTCCCAGTCGGCACTCACAACATGAAATTACGTTACTGGTTAGCGGCGGGTGGTATTAAGCCGGGTTATTATGCGCCGCCTGAAGATACCTCTGGTCAAATAGATGCAGATGCTTTGTTATCAGTAACTCCGCCACCACAAATGCCAGCGACTATGGATTCAGGAACGATTGCCGGCTATTGCGTAGGTGAGCCTTGGAATCAACAAGCTGTGATTAAAGGTATTGGTGTGCCTGTGATCAGTGATTATGAGTTGATGAAAAACAGTCCAGAAAAAATATTTGGTGTGACTAAAGATTTTGCCGAAAAGAATCCTAAAACTCATCTAGCAATTATCAAAGCCTTGATACGTGCTTCGATGTGGTTGGATGCAGAAAATAATAAAAACCGTAATGAAGGTGTGCAAATGCTCTCACAGAAACAGTATGTGGGTGCGGATTATGAAGTGATCGCTAACAGTATGAATGGAACCTTTGAATATGAAAAAGGTGATAAACGCTCGTTAGCTGATTTTAATGTTTTCTCTCGTTATAACGGTTCTTATCCTTATTACAGTGATGCCATTTGGAGCTTAACGCAAATGCGTCGTTGGGGACAAATCAACGAACAAAAACCAGATGCTTGGTATTTAGAAACGGCTAAAAAAGTTTATAGACCCGATGTCTTTATGGCAGCAGCGAAGGCGCTTATTGCAGAAGGTAAAGCTAAAGCCAGTGATTTTCCCGCTGAAACTGAAACTGGCTTTAAAGCGCCTAGTGCAGATTATATTGATGGCATTGTTTTTAACAGTGCCAAACCGAATGAATATCTGAACCAATTTGCTATCGGCCTTAAAGGCAAACAAAAAGTAGTCGGTGGCAAGGTGATTGAGTAACACGAATTTGCAAAGGCCAGTATTAAGTCGGGTTGTTGACTCGCCCGACCTGCACATTTAAAGGTAGAGACTATGTATAAGCAACTCATTAAATTTTTCAATATCACCGGTTTAACTTGGTTTGTGCCTTTGGTTAGAATTGCCGCCGGTGAAAATCCTGCATTACAAATACGTCAGTTGTTTTTGATTATGGGCGTGCCGATTATTGCCTTTGCTTTGTTTCTAGGGCTTTGGAATGTATCTGCCTCCAAGGTTACTACCAGTTTGGGTGCTATTCCTGGTCCAGTTGCCGTCTGGCAAGAAGCCTCTGGATTAGTGGCTGAACATGTTTCAGAAAGAGCTAAACAAACGGCTTTCTATCAACGTCAGCAACAACGTAATCAACAAACCTTGGCTGAAAATCCAGCGGCTGAAATTAGAGTTCGTCCTTATAATGGACAAGCCACTTATTTTGATAAGATTTTTACCAGTCTGTACACGGTGTTTGCTGGTTTTATTATTGCGACTTTGATTGCGGTGCCTTTAGGTCTGCTTTGCGGTATGAGTCCTGTGGTTAATACGGCTATTAATCCGTTGATTCAAATTTTTAAACCCGTTTCTCCACTCGCTTGGTTGCCAATTGTGACGCTGGTAGTGAGTGCTGTTTATGTCACCACACCTGAGTCATGGTTTGAAAAATCTTTTATAACCTCAGCGATTACCGTAACGCTCTGTTCTTTATGGCCGACCTTGATTAATACCGCTATTGGGGTTTCTTCTATTGATAAAGATTTGGTTAATGTCGCCAAAGTCTTACGCCTAAACTGGACGACTCAAATTAGAAAAATCATTTTGCCATCGGCTTTACCTTTTATCTTTACTGGGATGCGTTTGTCATTGGGCGTGGGTTGGATGGTGTTGATTGCAGCCGAGATGCTCGCGCAAAATCCTGGGCTAGGCAAGTTCATTTGGGATGAGTTTCAAAATGGTAGCTCAAACTCCTTAGGCAGAATCATAGTAGCGGTATTCACTATTGGCATTATCGGTTTTATTTTGGATAGGATTATGCAGTCCTTTCAAAAAGTTTTCTCATTCGGTAGAGAGCTTTAATCAGGAGCTAGATATGTCAGTCTTAAAATATAAAGTCGTGGAGATTAATGAGAGTATGGCGCCGTCATTACCTGCAAATGAAGCACAATTACCGTTAGTGGAATTAAAGAATGTGTCTAAAGGCTATGGAGATACTTCCATCCTTAAAAACATTAATTTGACTGTTAACGAGGGCGAATTTATAGCTATCGTTGGCTTCTCTGGTAGTGGTAAAAGCACACTCATTTCATTGATAGCGGGTTTGATCTCAGCCGATAGTGGCGAAGTCTTAAAACAGGGAGAAGCTATTACTGGGCCAGGGCCAGATCGAGGCGTGGTCTTTCAAAATTATTCTTTGATGCCATGGCTCAGTGTCTATGAAAACGTAGCTTTAGCGGTAGATGCACTTTTTAAAGACTGGACGCCTGCTCAACGTAGAGAGCATGCCGAAAAATATATTCGCATGGTGAATTTAGGTGCGGCTATGGATAAGAAGCCCGCTGAATTGTCAGGAGGTATGCGTCAACGTGTTAATGTCGCTAGAGCGCTTGCGGCTAGTCCTGACATTTTATTATTAGATGAACCACTGAGTGCCTTAGATGCTTTAACGCGTGGTAATTTGCAGGATGAGATTTTACAGATTTGGGCACAAGAAAAGAAAACAGTCATCTTAATTACCAATGATGTCGATGAAGCGATTTATATGGCCGATCGAGTCATCCCTTTAAATCCAGGGCCAGACGCCACTTTTGGTCCCGATTTCCTGATTAATATTGAACGGCCACGCGATAGAACCGCTTTAAATCATAACGAAGAGTTTAAGAAGTGCCGCGCTGAAATCACTCAGTATCTAATGGCGATGGGTATGGAAAAGACTCAGCAAGCGAGCTCGGATAGCCTCGCGTTACCAGAGGCTCTACCCAATACTCATCATGAATGGCAGCAAGGTGTTCCTTCAGTAAAGTCCAAACAAGATGATTTAGGCAGACCTCGTTATGTAGACTTTTCACAGCTGTCAAAGAGTTACCCGACACCTGATGGCAATAGCACGGTGAAAGTGGTTGATGGTTTTGACCTGAAAATAAAAAAAGGTGAGTTTATCTCTATTATTGGTCATTCAGGTTGCGGTAAGTCAACGGTATTATCAATGACAGCTGGCTTAAACAGCATCTCTGAAGGCGTTATTGTTTTAGATAATCGAGAAATAGCTGCCGCAGGTCCTGATCGTGGCGTGGTGTTTCAGGCGCCTAGTTTGTTCCCTTGGCTCAGTGCTTTTGAAAATGTCTCCTTGGGTGTCGATAAAGTTTATCCGCATATTAGTCGTGCTGAACGCAATGATATTGTTGAATATTATTTGACGCGGGTCGGTTTGGCTGATGCTTTACATAAGAAAGCTGCCGAAATGTCTAACGGTATGCGTCAACGAGTCGGTATCGCAAGAGCCTTTGCTTTGTCACCTAAGTTGCTGTTACTCGATGAACCCTTTGGTATGTTGGATTCATTAACGCGCTGGGAATTACAAGCCGTACTCATGGAAGTTTGGGAGCGTACTCAAGTGACCGCTATCGTGGTCACGCATGATGTTGATGAAGCCATTTTATTGTCTGATCGGGTGGTGATGATGACTAATGGTCCTCATGCCAAAATAGGCAAAATAGAAACGATCGATTTGCCTAGGCCTCGCACTCGTAAAGCCTTATTGGCGCATCCTGATTATTATAAATATCGAGAAAGCATACTCACTTTTTTAGCGGAATGTGATCGTGCGCATTAAAAGCAGATGTTACTAAGGAATACGCACGAGAGAGTTGAAGACAACAAAATAATTTAAAAATCCCCCTCCCCCCCCCTTTTTACAAAAGGGGGGGGGAGATTTTTCTTTTCAAGTTGAGTAAATATGAAGGTAATTCCCCCTTGGAAAACATAGTTATCTACACAAGTTTCTTAGCGGCGTGGAAACGATAAAAAACACCGTAGGGGCGTATTGCATTAAGCCCAACATTGAAAGTCTATATGTTATAGAGCTTATTTTATAAGGGCGTATGCAATACGCCCCTACGATCTTCACCACAATGTTATCGTTCTCGCGTGGGAATGCT
>CAIZMK010000060.1 GCA_903934035.1 uncultured Methylococcaceae bacterium | reverse complement strand
TTGAAGATGATAAACGCTTAGGTAAAGACGAAGCGATTATGGTTACACTTCCTTACAGTAAAGAGGAATTTGGTGTTCCATCCAACCTATATATTATTGGCACGATGAATACTGCTGACCGTAGCGTTGAAGCTTTGGATGCTGCTTTACGTAGACGGTTTAGTTTTGAAGAAATGCCGCCCAATTCTAAATTGATTGCTACTGATGGTGATTTAAAAGCAACTAAGGGTGTATTAGGTGAAATTAGTTTGCCCGATTTACTTGATACCATTAATAAACGCATAGAAAAGCTTTTAGACAAAGATCATCAAATTGGCCACAGTTATTTTATATCAGTTGCATCACTAGACGATTTAAAACTAGCGTTTCAAAATAAAATAATCCCTTTGTTACAAGAATACTTCTTTGGTGATTATGGCAAGATAGGCTTGGTATTAGGCGAAGGTTTTGTTAGTAAGGATAAATCAACTGAAAACATCTTTGCAGACTTTCATGATACTGATGTTAATGATTTTTCTGAGCGTCTTGTTTATAAAATAAAATCCTTTGTGATAAACCAAACTTCTGACCAGGCTTTTATTGAAGCAATTAAATCTTTAAGAATAATGAAGCCTAATGTCGAATAGCAAGCTAATCCGAGTTTTCGAGCATCAAGCTATAAAGTTACACCAAGTTATAGAGGGTGTAACTTTTGATGAAAAATCCCTTAAAGCTCTACAAGGTTATTACGGTAGTGAAGGTGTGCCGTATTATTCGCTAACAAACAATGGCGTTAAGTTTAATGAGTTTGTCGGAGTTATTCAGGTAGGTAATACAGTTATTGAGGTTTTGCCTAAAGCCGATAAAACCACAGACGGTGATGCCAAGACTAAAACTTATTGGCAAGAACTTTTAGTTAAAATGCTTTCTGTGGTGGGATTGTTTGATATCCAGTCAACTAGCGACAGCTCGCTAAAATTAAAATCTAATTCAATCCTTGATCTTTACTTTGCTCTTTTCATAAAAGAAGTTGAGTATTTATTGCACAGTGGCTTGGCTAAACAATATCGCAAGAAAGAAGGCAATGTTACGGCCTTAAAAGGTAGTATTCAGTTTGCTAAACATATCCAGCAAAACCTGACGCATCAAGAACGCTTTTATGTGCGGCATACGACTTATGATGTAGAACATAAACTGCATTTTATACTTTATAAAACTCTACGCTTACTGAAACAGATCAATACCAATGCTGAGTTACATAGTCGCATTGGTGTTTTATTGCTGCATTTTCCAGAAATGCCTGATATTAAAGTAACTGAGGCGACTTTTGATACGTTGGTTTTTAATAGAAAAACCCAGCCTTACAAAAAAGCCATAGGCATTGCTAAATTACTGTTACTGCAATATCACCCTGATGTCATAACAGGACGACATAATGTCTTGGCTTTGATGTTTGATATGAATTTGTTGTGGGAAAAGTTTGTGTATGTAAGTTTACGTAAATATAAGAAAGCACACATAACGGTATCAGCTCAAACTTCTAAATTATTTTGGAGCTCTTCTGATAAGAGACAATATTCATCAATGAGACCTGATATTGTAATTAATCAAGGTAAGAAAGATTGCGTTGTATTGGATACCAAATGGAAAAACCTCAATGGTTCAAGTCCTTCGTCAGGTGATTTGAGGCAAATGTATGTGTATCACAAATACTATAAAGCGCCCCGTGTTGCATTAGTTTATCCAGGTATAGTGACACAAAAAGAGGCTGATAGTGGTGAGTTCGAATTAATTGATGATATCGATAATGGGGTCAAAAATATCTGTGGCGTCATTACACTCAACACCAATGATAAAACAGCAGAGCAAAAACCTATATCAGATTGGCAAGAGCAGATTTCTAAAGAAATATTTGCCTTTGCCTCAATTTCTTAATCCCTTAAGGATAATGACTATATGGAAGCAAACAAGTTAACAAATAAATTTACCGCAGTACCGATAGAACAGGATACAAACATACTATTCCAACTCAATGCTACCTTGGAAGACTACGATGTTTTATATCAAGTGTGGAGTTGGGATGGAGTAACCGCCGAAAGCTTCATATTCTTAAGTTCAGATATTGCTGACCTGACCGATGATGAAGTAAAAACCTTAGCTAAAAGTTCACCCATGATAAAAGCCGATTCAGAATTAACCATGGTTCGTCATGAGGACGGCTATACCTTTGTAAATTTTAATTTTAAAGCTGATTGATCTATGATTAGGTAGCTATAAATCACAGTACTTGATCTTAGGGCTTTAGCTGTCCAAGTAATTAACGATTTAAATCAAACTATGCTAAATATAATAGCCATTGCCGACGACGATGCTTTAGTTGGACATATTGATTCCGATGCGGATATTGATTTATTGCTCTCTTTGGGTGATCTCTATGATGTCACCTTAGAAAAAGCGATTGATATTTATGCGCCAGAACATGTAGTTGCCGTGCGTGGCAATCATTGTGTTGCCACTGCTTTTCCAGTGCCTACCGTTGATTTACATTTACAAACGATAGAACGTTTCGGTTTAACGCTAGGTGGTTTTGCCGGCAGTTGGCAATATAAAAGACTCGGCAATCACATGTATACTCAAGAACAGGTTCAAGAGCTATTAGATAATTTTCCTGCCGTTGATATTTTTATTGCCCATAATTCGCCGCGAGGCATTCATGAACGGGATAGCGTTAATCACCAAGGTTTCGATGCTTTTTTAGATTATATTGATAGGGTGCAACCCGCCTATTTTTTACATGGTCATCAGCATTGTAATGATATTTCTTATCGAGGTAAGACTTGTATTATGGGTGTTTATGGCGAAAGACAGTTTCAGCTAGTAGCCTCGTTGAAATGCAATGGAATCGAGGTTTCGGAGCAATGACTCGTAAGATGGTTAGAGGCGATAGTCGAAACCCATCATAAACTTCCAATGTGATTAATGGCTTTTGTTATTTCACCATGCTGATGGGTTTCACTATCGTTCTACCCATCCTACGAATTATTCGACTGTCTTTTTTTGTTGGTGTTTCAAGGATTACCATCGTTTCTTTATCATAAAACAGTAACAGGGACAGACCACGGTTTATTCGCTGGGCTGAATAATTACCCAGCTTTATGAGTCAATGCAGATTATTCTTTGCTAATAAAGCCTTTAATCGCTCAAGTTCTGCATCTTTCTCTTTGATAAGTCTTAACGCTGCTTCTTTATCGGCCAATGCTGCTTCTTTATCCGCCAACGCTGCTTCTTTATCGGCCAATGCTGCTTCTTTATCCGCCAATGCTGCTTCTTTATCTATTAAAGCTTCATCACGTTCATGCTGAATGCATATTTGTTCACGCAGATAATTCTGTCTTGCTTGATAAGCATGGTAATCACGTTCTTTATCTGAGAATTGTTTTAATGTACTCATGGCTTGCCTCATTTCATTAGTGGTCATCCAGTCTGGCAAAGCAGTCTCATCAGTTAACTGCTCACCTTCTTTGAAGAATCTTACCCAACGTTGTTGTTCATTTTCAACTTGTGGCGAATTAAACTTCTGCAGTTCTAATAACCAAATACCACAATGATTGTTTAGTGTTCTGCCCTTGTTATCTCTGACTTTATAGGTATGGATATAATCAGTATCATCTTTAATTAAATTCTCTGCCAATAGCCATATTGAATAAGTCGGCTTTAACTTGTAATAACTTTCACCCTGTTGTAGTTGTTGGCTATAAATATCTGCCCAATAATATAGGATACGCGCCGGCAAGTTAGCATAACTGACCAGTTGAATTTCAATCTGGTAAATATTGTCGTCACTATCCTTTGCTTTAACATCAACAATGCTAAGCTTGTCCTCAAGAAATTCTTTGTCATTATAAGGATTCAGAATGTCTACATTGGTTAATGGAGCGGCAATATCTGAACCTATAATGGCATTCAAGAAATGCACTAATAAGTTGCGGTTATCCTCTGCACCTAATAATGCCTTAAATACGCAGTCTATCTTTGGGTCAATTTTATGTTTCATGTTTTATTATAACAATCGAATCTGCATTGGCAATATAGCTTTCGAAACGTGAGTAATAAGATTATCAATCTTCCCTAGGCTTCATACAAACTCAGCCAGGTAGACAGCTAGGGCGGGCAATGATTTTCTGCCCATCGCTCAATCGGCAAATGCTGGGCAAACGATAAAAATATCTGCAAGCCCTGCATCGCTGTTTGGCGTCAATGTGCTTTATCAAAGCAACACTCAATATCAAAAAATATACTTCTCTAATGTTATGTAGTCATGCTGAAACTAAAATTTAATTTATCCAATTAATTCTGGAGGTTACTGTATGCATCAAGTAAATCCCTATGTCTGTGCTCGTATCGATAGCCAAACCAAAGAGCTAGCTTCTCAAGCTCTTCAAGCTATGGGGCTTTCTATATCAGATGCTATTCGCATGTTGATGTTACGTATTGCGGATGAGCAAAGATTACCTTTTGATGTCAAAGTCCCAAATAAAGCAACTTTAGATGCTATTGCAGAACTTGAATCGGGTAATGGTAAAAAGTTAGACGTTTAGAAGCTCTAATGGCAGACTTAAATACGGACGATTGAAAGATCTACAGCCTTTAAAAAAGACTGTAAACTTGAATCTAAAGGGAAATATCAGAAGACCTAACGAGTGACGGGGTTTGCAAGCCCTAACCGGTATCGGTGATGATTTTACAGAGTCAGTGCTTAAATAATATTAGCTATTATTTTTATATTAGCTAATATACGTGGCTAAAACTACCTAAAAAAAGGAGCCTATCATGCGCGTCATGACAGCCACTGAGGTTAAAAACAAGCTTGGCGACGCCTTGTCTTTTCTCGAAGATGACAGCCTGCTGATCGAGAAGAATGGCAAAGAAGCGTTTATGGCTTTTTCCGTACAAACAGCAAAAAAAATGATTTTGACCTCTTATGTGCATGGCGGTTTGTCGCGTTCCGAGGCAATGAAACTGATGGGTTTTGACTGGTATGGTGACTTGCTGGATGCACTGGCTACAGCCAAGATGAACAAACCTACGTTATCAAAGCCTGAGCGCCTGGCGATGACGGCTTATGCTAGTAAAATACTGGCCGCAAAATGACCTTGAAAAAAAGTCGGCGCATCGAGATTGTTATTGCGGATGCCGGCCCGCTGATTTCCTTGGCGCGTGCCGATGCACTGGAGACCTTACTGGTCTTTAAGGACAACGTCAGTTTGGTTATTACCGATTTTGTTGAGTTTGAAGTAACGCGACATCGCGACAAACACGCCGATGCACTGCGAATTTGCGAGTTTATAAGCCGTTATGCCGGTATTGTCGAGATTCAAGAAACATCAATCGGCAAAACCATGAAGCAAATGGTGCAAATGCGGGAACTGTTTGAAGAAAACGCAGCCTTTCGCCAAATGATGCTTAGCAACAACAGCGTGCCGCCTGCAATCCCCAAAGATATTGGCGAGTTAAGCATTGTTTCTTATGCCAACGAGATGATTACCAACCCGCCGGGATTGCCGGTTTTAATTTTGGCGGAAGATGACTTTTTTCTGCATTCGGGTTCTGTACTGCCCGGAAATGTTCACATACTTTCAACGCGTGCCTTTTTGGAAACGCTTTATGAATTGGGACACATTCCTGCTGCCAAAGCACTCTGGGAAACCATTCAAGGTGAACGTCCCGGCGTGAATACGACCCACGTTGATCGACAAGCCGGAAAAATTAATACTGAGTGGCAAAGTGCTATTGATAATGAAAAGACCCAGCGTTTTGAAACAAAACAGAACGCCAAAAAAAAATCCTCCTAAGCCCGCTCTTTTTAAATACAGGGAAATGATCCCTTTCGTATTTTATATTACGAGCTAAGAAAAATGATGTTATAGCTAACGATGGTGTACTTGATCTTAAATATCGAGATCATGATTTAACGGGTGACTGGATAACCTATCGTGAATGTCACATTAAACCAGACCTATTGTTGATATATCGTAAAATAGAAGAAAATTGCTTGCGTCTTGCTAGATTAGGATCGCACAGCGAATTGTTTGGCTAGGCATAAAACCGATTCCTATTAACCATGAATTAGCCCGGTAGGTTTGAAAATGGTGGGTAAACGAAAAAGCTTTTTACACACTCTGTAACAACGATTGGTCATTTCGTTTATGTTTGGTATCTAATTGACAGGGAATGATCCTTAAAAAACAGCGGGCATTTTTAGTTGAACAGCTAGTGTTCTTAAAAAAAACAATGGGCATTTTTGATTGAACAGCTAGTGTTTCTAAAAAAACAGCGGACATTTTAGATTGAACAGCTAGTGTTCCTAAAAAAACAGCGGACATTTTCGATTGAATAGCTAGTGTCCTTAAAAAAACAGCAATCATTTCTAACTGGATAGGAAGTAATTCAAAAAAATCAGTGGTCATTACTAGTTGAACAAGGAGTCTTCCTAAAAAATCAAAGGCACTTGCAAAGTGATCTAGGAATGATGCTAAGCAACCAAAGATCCTTGCAAAGTAAAATAGCAATGATGCCAAAAAACCATGGTTCTTTTTAAAGTTAAACAGGGATTGTGCTAGCTAATTTAAATGTTACTTAGAATGTTATTAGCTAGAGATTATATTTATTTTTGCATAGGTTACTGAAGATAATGTTCTTTTAAACAGGAAGATTAAAATTGAGTAATAAATTATGCACACTTTAGAATTTGATCAAACTTTGAATCAATTAGCGACATTAAGCGGTAAAACCTCGGATAAGTTGTTAAGAGAAATTACAGTTAGTTCAATTAAAAAACGAGTTTGTAAATTAGCTATCCCATCTCTTTTGGCAAATTTAAATGTACCATTACAGACTGATTGGGAGCAGTTTTTTAGTGATTTTAGTTGTCCTGTTGTTGATGTCAGTCCTTGTTCACGAGATGAGATTTATGTCGAACATTTGCGTTGATACTAATATCTGGGTTTGTTCCTTGGGTACACCTCAAGCTAAAGATGATAATAAACAAGGAATAGCACAACGGCTATTAGGTCTACTGAAAATATTACTTTAATGCCGCAAATTATCAATGAATTGGATTTCGTATTGATAGGTAAACCAGGATGGTCTGATAATGAACTTCAACCCATGATTGAGAAATTTGAGAAATTGTTGAAAAAATGCAGCTTACATATCCCTTAGTCTTATTGGGATAGTTTGGTTGTCTCCGCTGCGATAGAGGCGGGATGTAACTGCTTACTATCTAAAGATATGCAGCGCCAACAAACTATCAGTCATCTAAAGATAATCATATTCCCTTTCCCTGTTGAACAGAGTTTGCATGCCTCTACATTTTCGACATCATTTATTCGCGAATATTTTGTTCTGATTTTAATATCTGATGCCGTGCCGTGCACCTAAAGGTATTGTTGAAATTAGCCGAAAGGGGCGCGGTATTGATGCTGGGCGGTGCTAGGAGGGCAGGAAGCCCCCCTTACAAAAACAAGGTACGCCGTAAGTTCTGGTAATCAAGCTACTTTCGGGTACTAAAATAATCGTCTCAATAGCGACCTGTTTATTATTTTTTAAACCGTAGAATCGCGACTGCGCGTAACAACAGTTAATATATTTTAAAAATCATTTTCGCTTGTCATAATATCCACCTAGATAAAACCAATACGTTGTTGAATTTTATTACCTTGTTTAATATTGCATTCTTTCTCTAATTGCGATACTAACTCTTCCGAAGTGATAGCTTCATCTAAGAGAGTTGCTTGTTTTAGCACTGTTGCAAAATCACCTGGAGCAAGAGTAGTCAACATTGTTAAACGCTTAAGATCCTCAGAGGGTATTTCTTTTTCGGATATAGACAAGCTTTTGGCAAATAATGATTGTCTTTGTGTTAGGGTTAAATAATCAAAACGAATTTTAAAGACAAAGCGTCGTAAAGCAGCTTGATCAAGATGATTAAACAAATTAGTCGCACAGATAAAAATGCCATTAAAGCGTTCCATTTGTTGTAACAATTCGTTAACCTGACTAACTTCCCAGTTTTTAGTCATGTTTTCACGTTTTCTTAAAAATGAATCTGCTTCATCAAGAAATAAAATAGCGTTTTCTTTTGTGGCTTCAGCAAAGATTGCCGCAATATTCTTTTCATTCTCACCGATATAAGCATCTAGTAAATCAGATGCTCGTTTAATTAATATCGGTTTATCAAGAGCCTCAGATAAATATTCTGCTAGCTGAGTTTTGCCAGTTCCAGGATGTCCGTAAAAACAAAGATTAACTTTGGTTGTCTTTTTTAACGCAATTACTAAACGTTCTAATGGAACAGAGGTATCTACATTTAAATAATCAAGGCTGTAAGGTGTAATGCTTGATTGCATCACAGGATGATGTTTTTGTCCCATTATCTTCATACTATTAAATAGCGATTTATCTAAAATATTTTCAATTTCAGCGCGATTAGTACTGCCGTTTAATTTAACTAAACGAGCAGCAGTTTCTAATTGCGCAGGACTTAGATGCTCATGCTGGCTGATCTTTTTTAATACACTGTCGCCTAAGTTAAATTCGTTTAAATAGTTTCTGGCAATATTTTCACGAATAGTACGTGGCGGTGTCGTGATTTCAAGGGTATAAATAAAGCGTCTCAAAAAAGCATTATTTATATCATCATGATTGTTGCAAATCCAAATAGTAGGAATGACATTCGATTCCAATTGCTCATTGATCCAGGCTTTATTAAAACAACCTTTTGAATTTCTGTTATTAAACGCACTTAAAGATGAGTGATCATCATGTAGACTTAATACGTCTTCGACCTCGTCAAATAAAATCAACGTGTTTTCTCTGCTCGCTAGAAAACTTTGCGCCATATTATGCGCAATAAAACGTTCTCTATCGTTAATAGGCGTACCTGACTCGTCAGAAGAACTGACTTCGTAAAGGTTGGCATTTACAGATTGCGCCAATAGTTTAGCCAATTGGGTTTTACCTGTGCCTGGAGGGCCATAAAGTAAAATATTAACACCGGTTGCTTTTGCTTTAAGTGCATTCTCTAAAGTAGGTATTAATATCTTAATGGTATCTTCTAAATGTGGCATGTCACTAATCGTTAAATGACCTGACGTAGTTTGTGCCACAAAATGCCCCATTAATTCTTCTAGCGAATTATTAGGGATATTGATAATGTTTCTAAAATGATCCCAGAGACTAATAAAGTCATGCCATTCAGCATAAACATATTCTTTATTAATGATATTATTTTTAACTAAGATACTTTTGGGATGCAAGGCAGTTGTAATGTCACTAAATTTTATATTTAGCATACATGCCAACACTTTAGTCGCCACT
This sequence comes from uncultured Methylococcaceae bacterium, assembly GCA_903934035.1. Taxonomy (GTDB): domain Bacteria; phylum Pseudomonadota; class Gammaproteobacteria; order Methylococcales; family Methylomonadaceae; genus Methylobacter_C. The sequence continues at coordinate 29,900 of CAIZMK010000060.1, read as the reverse complement.
GGGTATGAGATAAATTCTATAGTCTTAAATGCTTTAAAGTTTTTAGATTGACGGTGTGCTAAATAACAAAGAAGCGCACGTTCTGCATCATTTAAAGTCAGCATGTCAGAAAGTAAACGAATATTTTGTGATGCGGTGTCATTTGCACACACGTTTGCCCAATGCTTTTCTAAATGGATGATAGATTCAAAAAACAAATGATCCAGTCTGTTTTTTTGCTTAGAGTAAGTATCACAAAAATGATTAAATACATTATCCCAATAAGTAGGTACAAGTTTTATTGATCTTAGTCTTGATCTTGGTTTTAAAGACATTTCTTCAATGCTAAGTTCTTCATTAGATGCAGATTCAAAATCTTGAAGTATATCGGTAGGCCAGTTTATAAAATCACCAACCACACATAACCAATTGCTATCAGCTGTTTTTATATCCTCTTGATAGTCAGCATCTGAATCATAATTCATAGCAAAACGTAAACTCATTAAAGCGGCTAGTGTTTTAGTTGGATCGCGAGGAAAGTTCTTTTGACTGTTTTGTGACACTAAACGAATGGCAGTAGACATAATCACCTTTGGGTTAGTAAATTGGATGAATAGTATAACTTTATGAAACGACAGAACTTGTCGCCATTACAAATGATTTGTTTAATTTAGGAGGGTTGCTATTAATTTTTGAACTACTTAACAAATTGCGTAGGCGACTTTTTTGTTGGTGGAATTTTCATTGATTTGATTGAGTTTTTTCTTAGAAACTCAAATAAATAGTTGGGATTATTTTCGATGATCTATTTTAGATTTTAATAAAAGTAAATAGGCAAGAACATCATTATCTGTATAACGCCCTTCAAATTCATTGATTACGTAATATTCACCGTTTTTCTTAGGTTCACTTAGGTTTAGGTCAAGGAGATCGATAAGAGCATCATCTCGCTTTGTTACAAGTAATTTTGGTTTCTTAGTTTTTGTTACAGAAACGCTAAATTGTAATTCCGCTAAATTAACTAGAAAGCCTAGATAACCATTTCCTTCTGGGATATGTCCTGGTATATTGCAATCCTCTACAACTAGGCCATTGTTTCTGCAGCGCTCACGAAATTCATTCACATACTCGTAAACATTATTCTCTTTTAACGCATTTTTCTTGTCGTTTGTGAATTCTCCTGTATATGGTTCAGGAAACTGATGATTCCATGGGGCGATATCAAGTTCTTTGCGACGGTCTTTCACAGTTGAAACAATATGGGCAACTTGTTCATAAATACTGCCTACACTTACATCAATTCTGAAGAAATCACATTTTAATTCATCCTCAATAAATTTCTGACGTCTTTCATCGGTCTCCTTATTCACAAGATGATGCTCTTCATCGACCTCAATTGCTATTTTAAGCTCAGGAAAATAGCCATCTACATAATATTGTTCACCTTCTGGCCCCTGAACAGGATATTGTGACTCAAGCAAAACATCTGACAATGCATAGTGTAGGGCATACATAACCATACTTTCATAGCGTTTATGACTGGTACATGTATTTTCTTTTATATATTTTTCATTATTAGTTGGCATAGTTAACTCAGCATTGGTTTTAAAGGATTTTTATTATATGGGGCATTACAAACTAATTAGAACGGATTTATTTTGCTTAGGTACTATTAATTTTTGATTTTATTATTAGAATACAATTGTATTTTATAAGATCGTCAAACTACGTCGGCCATTATCATTATTTAAAATAGCTAAGAGAGAGTAAATGAGTAAACAACTTACACGCCATTTAAGACTCTTAGAAATACTTAAAGATAGTAGACGATTCAATCCAATGTCAGTTAAAAAAATAATGTACTTACTAGAAAAAAACTATGATATTAGAGTAGTAGAAAGGACTGTTCAAAGAGATTTACCGTTTTTAGCTAAAACCTTTTTTGGTCTCGATTCTATTATGTTAGGAGAAGGCGGGTATGGTTGGTATTGGCGTAATGATGCCAAAGTAGTATTGATTGCCGGTTTAACACCGGCACAAGCTTTATCATTTACCCTCATTAAAAAATATTTAACGCAACTTTTCCCCTCTGTCGCATTAAACGAGTTAGAACCTTTTTTTGAATATTCAGAAGAAGCTTTAACCCGCTTACAAGGTAATGCGATTGTAAAATGGCCAAAAAAGATTGCTGTTGTTCAACCGACACAGCCTTTAATCCCACCTCAAGTCGATAGAGACGTGCAACGCATAGTTAGTGAGGTGCTTTTATCAGAAATGCAGTTAGAAATTGAGTATCAACGCTTAGGAAAACCAGTCAGTTCTTATACGCTAAATCCTCTCGGGTTAGTTATGAGAGCTAGTATAAGTTATCTGATTGCGACAAAAGTACCTGATAATGAATTTAGACTTTTTGCCCTACAAAGAATAAAAAAAGCACAGCCTATCGATACCCCCATTGAAATGCCTATCGATTTTGATTTACAGAAATATATTGCTGAGGGTCATATGGGTTTTAATATGAATGGCCATACTTTAAAAGCCATTAAGTTAGTAGTTATTTTTGATAAAAGAGCGGTTGTTCACTTTTATGAAACGCCTTTGTCAATCGATCAGCAGATTGTGGAGTACAGTGAAGGCCATGTTTTACTATCAGCCACTGTTGTGGACAATGAACAATTATATTGGTGGTTATTAGGATATGGTGCTCAAGTTCAAGTATTAGAACCAAAGCACCTAAGGCAACAAATAGTCGATACCGTTAGAGGAATGGCGATTCAATATGAGCTTTGATTGCCTTGTGTAATCAGTTTAAAAATTTCTGATGCGGACCCTTCAGCTTTATTAAGATCAAAAGGGAATACGTTAAGTATTAAATCGATATTTTTATCTAAGATAAATTTAAATTCTTTCTCAAATTTGTCTGATTTCGGATAAATTAAAACTAAATTGCCTCTCCCTTTTTGGTATTTGTGCGCGTAAGCAAACATTTGGTACATATCTGCTTGGCTGATTTTAGATTTTTTATCTTCATTACCATTATCATATTGCGCATTCTGATCAATTAACTTCCATTTTGTATCTAAGATACTGATTAAAGTTTTAGATTTTCCTTCTTTATATATAGCTAAATCAGGTTTTAATTGAAAAGCCTTAGGGGTTTCAGATAAGTACTGTCCGTCAATCTGCGTCTTAACGTCATAGCCTTTTGTAATATTCTTTTCTAAAATATTAGCGACATATTTTTCAAATAACTTTTCCATAGGGAATAGAAAAGAAATTCCTTTGGTATCCCCCTTAATACTAAAAGGACTTTGTTGATTTAAAATCAGCTTCACCCAATACAGTAAAGGTTTGTAATTGATCATATCTCGACTATTACGCCATAGGCTAAAATCGGTTTTATAGTCAGTGGAAATAGGAATTTCATTAAATGCAAAGCGAAGTTCTCTTACTGCCTTTTGATTAGCCTCAGACTTACTCCATTTAGCCACTTGAATTAACGAGGAATGAATTAATCGATTTTCAGCACGATTCTCAGAAAAAACATCATAAGCAATACAGAACAGATGTCGGCGACTAACGGGTTGACTGATCTGTTGCGACACTAACAATCGCCCCTTTAAAAAGCGTTCCTCAGCTTCTATACGCTCGTAGTCTTTACGGATGCCTTTTCTAACAACATCGGCTAATTGTTTTAAAAACAGTGTAATAAGCACATCCGGCAAAGGCTTATCAAAAATTTCAACATCAGCATCTGTACTTTGTATAAATGGAAGTTCATTAACCTCCACCAGCATTTTGACTAATAACTTTCTGACATCGATATTATTTTGACCGTTCTCACTAATCTTCGGCAATATTTCTAAGTGAATGTCATCAGGTATGGTGATAACCCCCACAAAGTTGACCACTTGTAAGGCTTTTTTGCCTTTGTATGAGCGACTCCGAATAAACCTATGTTCTTTATCGCTACTATAAGCATAACTCTCTAAGTAATCCCAGGCTTTTTTATCAATTGCAATAACATCGTTTAATGAGCTTGATGCAGACTCATCACAACTAGAATTCTCATCCTTAGTCTTTTGGATGATGTAACCAAACTCACGGATACTAAGATCATTCATACGATTATGCCGTTTGATCTTGATTAGTATTATTATCTTTTGAATTATAAATTTTAATAAAGGTTTGGGAATCTTTTAATGAAGCGTAATTTCGCGAATAATTTTTGCCCGTGTGAGTGAATCCAAGATTAGCAGAGTTCTTTTGAGTATAGATATTCGAGTCACCCAATATTTTAATAATCTTATCCCAATCTTCAAAAAAGTATTCTTCTAGCAAAGGTAGAATATTATTTTTAAAAATATAAGCTAATTTCTCGATAGTAGGATCATCTTTCAATGTCATAAAAAAAGCATGACCGATAGTATGTTCACGATCATATAAGGCTTCGATTCTGTCATTGATGGTTTCGAGCATTTCCTTAATTTTTATACCTTCAACTTCGAAATCCACTTTCTTAGGATCAGGCATCATTTCAATAAAATCAAAACGACGACGTAATGCAGTATCCATTAACGCTAAGGAGCGATCAGCAGTATTCATAGTGCCTATGATGTATAAATTATCAGGTACGGTGAAGGTTTCTTGTGAATAAGGCAAAATAGCATCCATAGCTTCATTAGAACCCGCACGTTTAGTGGTTTCAATTAAGGTAATTAATTCACCAAAAACACGCGAGGTATTGCCTCGATTGATTTCGTCAATGATTAGCACATAAGTCTTGCCTTTTCCTTTAGCTTCTTTAAAGTCTGCTAACTTACAAGCTGACAGTATTAATTTTTTGTGGCTGTAGTTAGATGAATTAAAATCTGTATCGGTTGTTTTGGTTTTAACTTCTTCCCATAGCTTATCTTTTTTTTCTTTAGAAAATTCAACGTCAAATTTGCTGTATAAAGCTTCGATGGCTATTTTTTTGAAGATACCATCTTTGATAGAGTAACTTAACTCACCTTTATCATTGGTTTCTGCTCTGATGCCTTCGACAAAATCTTCGTAGCTAAAGCTTTGATGAAAAGTTACAAATTCAATGCGGCCCTCAGATTTTAATTCATCAAAGTTCTCTTTTAAAACAGAATATTCCTCGTTTATGATACTAAAAATCTTTAATGCCTCAGAAACTGTATTGTATGTTTTACCTGTGCCTGGAGGTCCGTATAAAATGGAATTTAAGCTAATTGGCATTTTTGATTCCTCTATATTAACGGGTTCAACGGGTTTATCGGGTTGGATGTAATCATTTGGCCATTTGGCATTTTGATTAGGAGGTATGTCTAGTTCCTTTAATGCGTTGATAAGGTTTAATAAAAAATCATCATTAATCGGATAATATTTCTTATTTCCAGGTTGCAGAGCGTCAGTTATATCAGGCCAACTAATGAAAGTTATTGAACCATCACCCTTCTTACCAGGTATTCCTAAAACGCAATTAACTATAGTTGCATTATTATGGCCGACTGGTTTAATTCCAAACCTTAAATCAAGACCATCTGTATCTGTAAAATATATATCACGCCCTAGTTTATGAATTTGTTGAACTAGGTTACGAAAATTTTCTTGTTGTTTTTTACTCCACCGATTATATAAAGCTTCAAATTTCTTATAATTATCAGAGATTGGAGGATTAATACAAAATCGAGTTTTAAATGAATTTTCATCCATTACATCGCTTCCTAATATATTTTTTTATTAAATACATGAGCAGTCCTCTAGTAGTTTATTTGATCTAATTTTTATATACCTTGAAATTATAACGACAGTATCAAATTTAAGACACTATCGTGTAATATCAGCTTTGATTGCTCAATATATTATTGGTTAATAGCTACTGGCCAACGACCTTTACAATTATCATTTGTTCCAAGTCTTGTAGTGGGCCAATTAGGGGTAATGAAACTATCATTAATTAATTGCTCACTCAAGTTTAAATCCTCTCGTTGTGTAAGATTGCTTTCTGGCCAATTTTGTAGGCGTAACGTTATGATATGTTGAGTTAATTTTAGCTCCCCTACGACCTGCCCTATTTCACCTGGGTTTTTTCTACCAAATCTTATGGGGTAAGTTACATTAGGGCCTGTGCAGTACCAGTCTAAGCCGATATTATTGATATTACGCACAAAATTGCAAAATACGGTTTTTGTATTGCAAAATACGGTTTTTGTTGCGTCATCCCAGTCAACTGTTCGTCTATTAAAGTAGACAGATGCATTTCTAAATAACGCTATAATTTCAGAATCACTCATGTGGTTTCCTCGTAATAATAGTTAATCCAAAGAAGTTTGACTAATATAGGCCAAAAACTTCCTTATCCAAATTGAGACTCTACGATTTGTATTGCAATGCTTAGGCTTAATGCTCTAAATGGCATATCAGCAAACATGCTGTTATGTAATTTAACTCTTATCATAAATTCGTACATGTTGTTATTCCTATGGTTATAAAAAAGTATTGCCACTTATAAAAGCATGGTATTTGTTTAGTTGATTAGAAAATACTATTATCCACATCCGAACGACAATTTGAGTCGGTTAGCGTTTAATATTTTTAGCGATTATATTTGCTTGTGATGCAAAAATAAAAAAAATTATAGTTGACCAAGATTTGATTGAGTCTTTGATTAAACTGCCTACAGGTCTGTTTAATTGAAGGCAAATATTTAGAATTTGATTAAGACTAAAAAAATATCTAAGCTCTGAGTTTAGATCAAGGGAGTAACGGCAGGATGGAATAAAAACTATTTATTTTGTATTCTTAGGGTAGTTTAAGTGCGATTGTCATGACATAAATGAAATTGAAATAAAACAAAACGGTTATTCTTAATTATTTAAAATTTTTACTAACGACTTGTTCTGTCGCTAGTGGTCTATATAATAGCATTTTTATCATTACTTGAGGATACTAAATGACTGATGTAGTAGCTTTTGACGATGTTTTAATTAAGGCGTTACGCGAAGCAAAAAATGTCGTTTTTTTTACTGGAGCCGGCGCTTCTGCTGAGAGTGGAATCCCTACTTTTCGCTCGGGTGCAGATGGTTTATGGGGCGATTTTGATATGGAAGACTATGCCACTTCAGAAGGGTTTACTAGAAATCCCAAGAAGGTATGGCAATGGTATAGAGATCGTCGTCAGGATATGGCCGATTTGCAACCCAATACAGCGCATAATGTTATTGCAAGATGGCAAAAGAAAGCGTCCAATGTCACTGTTATTACTCAAAATATTGATAATTTTCATCAAGATGCGGGTAGTGATCATGTAATCGAATTGCATGGTAATATTCATCAATTTAAATGTTTAAATGATCATCCTGTTGTGGCATCAAGTGTTAATACGCTCGATGAGCCGCCCTTATGTGAGATTTGCGGTAGTTTGGTTAGACCTGATGTGGTTTGGTTTAATGAGCCATTACCCCAAGAAGCGTTTGAACACGCAGAGATGTTTAGCAGAGAAAGTTCTGTATTTGTTGCCGTAGGTTGTTCTATGGACGTATATCCTGCTGCTTTTCTGCCGGCTTTTGCTGCCAGTAGTGGGGCGTATTTGATTCAAATTAATCCAGAAGTATCGGCTTTTGACAAATATGCCCATACCTTAAGAGGCAAGGCCGGAGAGGTTTTGCCACAACTCTGGTTAGCTGTTTGGGGTGAGGTATTTAGCTAAGTATTAATTGTTGCATAAGTTATCGCATAAAACTAAGATTGAATTATAGGGGTACCGCCAACAGTTAAGGGCTTTGTGTCTGTGGGAGTGGCTTTAGAGACTGTGAAAGTATTATGGTTTTAGCTTCCCCCTTTGTAAAAGGGGGGGCGAGGGGGATTTATTGTGTCATAGGTTACTGATATTTATTTATTATTTTAATAGACCCAATCTCCCCCTAGCCCCTCTTTGCTAAAGAGGGGGGAAATAAAAAGAATACTTTTACAGCCTCTTTAGCAACTCCCACAGCAAATTGAACTCCACTAATTGTGGGTAATAACCCAATACGAGGAAAGTGCAAAAATTTTTGCAACGATTAATAACTTGACTAAAGACGGTGGTGATTATTCTGCCGTCCCTAGCAGTTTTGGAATTAATTCAGCGTGTCTTTTTTTTCGTTCGCTGACATGAGAAATAATACCTAACCTGAGTTCGGGATAAGAAATCATAATAATGGCAACAAATCAGCTCTTCTTAAATTAAGAGTCGGTTTTTTGTCTTGGTAAGAATAGGCGACTAAACAAGCGACAATATTGATCATATAGTTTGTAAGGGAGCGGTGCCTAGAATGTTCTAGCTGAAAAATATTTTTGAGTTGATCATTAATGGTTTCAATGATGCTGCGTTTTCTCAGTAAAAGCGCATCAAAAGCCGCCATCACTTTGGGTTTCATATTTTTCTTAATTGTAGTGATCAATTCAACATCATCGGTTGCCAATAGTTCAGTGAGTTTTTTAGAGATATAGCCTCTATCTCCAAACAACTTACCAATCAGATTCTTGGCCAACTTTGGCACAGGCTTCCGGTCATCAACATTGCCCTTGGTAATTGAAATAGAAAGGATTTCACCGCAATCATCGACAATGATATGTAGTTTAAAACCATAGAACCAACCTGTAGAGGATTTGCCACGTTGAGCTTCATGCTTGAAGGTCTTATGGCGTGGAATTCTAATGTTTTTACAGACACACAGTGGTGTTGAATCAACAAAGGCTATGCCTTTGCTTTTGCCGCATCGAGTTTGCATAAAGGCCGTTAAAGGCAGCAATATATCTGGCAACAATTCAATAAAACGATTGTAACTTGGTAGCCTAGGAAAGGCTTTTGTTAAATTTTTAAGTAGATGGCGCTGATAAAACCACTTAAATGTTTCATAACCTGATTGATGATAATGAACGATTAAGGTAATGATTTCGCTAGGACTCAAGCAACGTTGTTTTTTTCGGGTCTTCTCACCCGTATCTAGTAGCGTTTTTTCCCATTGTGGAATAAACGCCTGACAAAAATCATCTACATCACAGAATAATTGAGTTAATATCATATTTGGCAGCCTTTTAAAAATATGTTTTTGGTCGCTCATATTTTTTCAGTTTTATGAAAAGACTGCCGATTTTTCTTATCCCGAACTCAGGTTAAAAACAAGTAGCAAAAAGATACTTGATAATTCAATATAACGTTACAAGAAATGGATTTATATATAAAAAGTTAAATTTTTGTCGCTTAAGCGACAATTTTATAAGCCACCATTACTAGCCTTGTGCAAGAAAGTGAATGAAACAGGTGTTGCGCGTTAACTAAAAAACAACGTGATGTTACAGCAACGATCCACGTCAAAAAACAACCAGTAATAATCACACACAACCAAAATAACAAGCAACCAAGCATTTCTCACCACTATAGGTGCAAAATCTCCACCGAAAGTAGAAAAGTACTCTATATAAAAAAATCCGCAGCACTATTTTTTAAAGCTGCAGACCCATTTCAGATTAAAAACAATATGTTGAGCATTTTTTACGCGTAATTTAGTTCAGCACGCTTAATCAGTCGTCGTTCAGCTGCTCTGCTATTGCTGATGCTGACTGGACTAAAATCGCCCAGAGTGTTAAATGACAAAAAAATACAATCGACTATAATGAACTTTTTTTACTATTAAATCACCAGCTACCGACAGTAAGCCCACATCATAAATTATCAATGATCACTGATTTCAAAAAAATAGATTCACTTTCACCTTCGGATTTTGAAATTTTCGTCCGTGATGTTTTTGTTGCCGCAGGTTGGACTGGCGCAATGATTACAAAAGTAGGGCAAGAATTTCAACACGGTGATGGTGGTGTTGATATTTTTGCCTATAAAAATAAACGTAAATTTGCCATTGAAGTTAAGCAAAGAAAAGCAGGCACAACTGTTGATGTTAAAGCGTTGAATCAACTGGTGACAGGCGCAAAACTCGCCAATGTTGCCAGCATGATTTTAGTCACAAATTCTTATTTCACGTCTGAGGTAAAAGTTCGCGCTTTGCGATTAGGCGTTGAGCTTATGGATCGTGACGGTCTGCAAGATTTATGGATTAAAAAGCATTCTGAAATTGGGCGTGAAATTAAGCCCAGAAAATACCAAGAAACCGTCATTCAAGAAAGTTTAGACAAATTTAATGGTGGTAATAGTCGCTTGTTGCTTGAAATGGCAACAGGTTTAGGCAAAACCTACACCGTTGCGCATTTGATCAAACAGATATTGCAACAAGGCAACGTTAAACGTGTGCTGTTTTTGGCGCATCAAGTTGAAATTCTATTGCAATCCGTGACCGCATTTAAAAACGTTTTGGGTATCGGTACTTATTCATATTCAGCGTGTTTTGGTGGCGCAGACCCAGAACCAACCGATTTTGTATTTGGTAGTTTTGACACGTTATTCAGCAAAATTGCCACACTCGAGAAAGAAACCTTTGATATTGTCATTGTTGATGAAGCGCATCACACGCCAGCCGTAACGTATGCCACCGTCGTTGAATATTTTCATCCTAAATTATTAGTCGGTTTAACAGCTACGCCATTTCGTGAAGACAGCAAAGATGTTCTAGCATTTTTTGGAGGTTCAGCAGGTCATGTCGGCAAATATGATTTAGCGTGGGCGTTGCGTCATAACAAATTGGCGTTTCCGAAGTATTTAGTTTTGCTCGATGATTTGGATCAATCGCGCATCGACCAACTCAGTGCGGGGATGTCGATTAGTGATTTAGATAAACAACTTTTTTTGCACAAAAAAGACGAGGAAGTTGTTCGTATCATAGAAAAGACGGTACACGACAAAGCAATTCCGAATCCTAAAGGCATCGTTTTTTGCCGTAGCATCAAACACATTACGCATCTTATTCAATTTTTCCCTGCTGGTAGCGCGACGTTTGTTCATTCACAAATGACTGACCAACAACGCTGGCAAAATATCCGTGATTTTCGAGAAGGCACTTATCGTTATATTTTAGTGCGTGATTTGTTCAACGAAGGCATTGATATTCCAGAAACGAATTTGTTAGTTTTCATGCGTTACACAGGTTCGCACACAGTGTGGTTGCAACAATTGGGTCGTGGATTACGCAAAACACCGAATAAAGATTTTGTTTATGTATTGGATTTTGTTGGCTCGTTGGAACGCTTAAACGAAGTGCATCAGCTCACAAAACGCATCAATAACACACCGATTGAAAAAGAAAATTGGGAAGAACCACCAGAACGCATTAAAAAAGAAACGGTGCATAATTCGTCGATAGAGGTGAATTATAGTCAGTCTGCCGCGCAGGTTTTAGAGCTTATCGAAGCGATGCAATATCGCCTGAAATCAAGAATGCAAGCCATTGAAGTGTTGCAACGATACTACGACGATTACGAAAAAATCCCCGCTTTGAATGAAGTCGAAAGCGTGTTGACTGACATGACTGCCGACCAAATCGCTACACATTTTGATTCTTATTTTGGTTATTTAGAAGCTGCATTATCGGAACAATACGACCAAAATTTATTCAAAACTCTTTGTTTTGATTATGCTGAAAAGTTTTATCAAGAAAATCACATTTGCCCATCTTTTCGCGCCATCAGTTTGGCAAATCAACATAATGGCTTGCTTGCCTGTTCTGAACCAGAAGTTAAATTTTTTCTGCACAGTGAAAAAGAATTAGAAAAACATTTGTCTGAAAAATACGGATTTTCTGAACCCAAAAAACAGATTGTTGCAGATGCCGTTGAAATTAAATTACCTGTTAATGATGTAAAAATTACTGAAGTTAATGAAGAGGCATTATTACTCGACAAATACCAAACTCTTGTCATCAGAACTGTGCAGGATTTATTAAGACTTCCAGATGAAGCAAGAGCTGACATCAAGCGGGTTTTTAATTCTGAATTTCGTTTCTTTAAATGCTTACAAGAAAGAAAAAAGAGCCTATCTAACCATCAATTTCTTTAATCACCATGACTAAAAATAACATTTTTGATATTTCGAACCACTTTAAAACATCTTTGGCTACTCTTGCTCTGCCACAAAAATACATAGTGCTTATTAAGCAAATAGAGTGGCTTAATGTAACGAATTTGAAATTTATTTTTGAAACAGTTGGTGATGTTCTTCTGTTTGATTCTTACCAACTTTATCAATCTCAACAATTTGAAAAACAATATATTGAGTTGAATTACGTTGAGCCATTCATTGAATTCAAAAAAGAACTGCCGATTATTTTATCAAATGTAATAACCAAAACAGAAACAATAGTTGAGCCAGCCGACGAATTGATTAAAACAATCGAATCAGTAATTGAACCAACTGAAAAATTGGTTGAAACAATCGAACTATCAACTAAAAAAACAGAAACACATCTGTGCTATCCTAATCTCTCGCCACAATATCACAAACTAATTAAAGTAATTTCCCGCTCGATTGGCGTTGTAAATACAATTCAAGATATTCTTAACATCAACCCAATGGAATTTGCTCAAAAGCCCGCTGTAGGGAAATTGTATGTTAATTTGTTGGTAGATTTTCAAAAAAAATTTATACAAGAAGCAGCAGATAAATACATTGAAGAGATTAAAATTGAAAACATTACAGAAGAATTGCATCCACAAGAAATACTCTCAAAACTTTATGTAAATTATGGATTTTTAACCGCCGATGAAATTAAGCGCTTAAAGAAAGTAGAAAAACTTTATGGCAAAGAATTCGATATTCGTAATGTAAATACGTTGTTAAATCTTGATAAAACTAAATTGGCAAAACAAACTGGATTAGGTTCTTTAACATTGAATGTTGTAACTGGTTTGCAACAAAAAATAAAAAATGAACTTAAAAATTTACCCGAAAACATAACAGAGTACACAATAAAGCAACGAAGTTTGTTTATATCCAATGAAATCTCATTTGTTGAATTCTACGAAATTGATAACATTTTAATCGAGGATATTGAAGGGTATTTGTATTCGTTAGTCGCATCAGACAAAAAAGAAAGATCTATGGATATTGCTCAATCTCGCTGGGGGTTTAATATAGAGCATAAAACACTTGAAGAACTTGGAGTTTATTATGAAATAGAAAGAGAACGAATACGCCAAATTGAAAAAACAATAAACGCCAATTTACCATTAAATTTCAGGATTCAACCCAAGGTTTTATGGGCAAATATCCGTGAAAAAATGACTGAAGATTTAACCGAATTACTGCCAAATTTAGCCCAATGTTTCGCAACCAAAAAGTTATTTTATACGTTTATTGAATTATGTTGCCAAGTTGAAAGCGGAAGCATTAGTAAAATCGCTTTTACCAAAATTAACCTCAAGATTATTAACGCACCGTTTTGTTATAGCCAGTCACCTATTTCACAAGAAGTAATCATCAACGAATTGATGTCAAATTATGGTCATAGCAAAGCATCTGCAGTTAATGGTATTAAACGACTTGCGGAAAACAATGTAATCGAAATAAGTGAACAAGGTATTTCTCCAAAAAAACTTGGTAGAGCAGAATCTGTTGCTCATGTTTTAACTTTTTATCCAGCTGGATTGCCATGGAAAGATATTTCTAGGATTCTGAATAAAAAAGGTTATTCGTCAACATTATTTGATGAAACAAGAACGACTGGTGGTTTTAGCGATTCAGAATATGTTTATTTATGTGGTCATGGCACTTATCGACATTTAATGTTTCTTGACCTTGAACAATTTAACATTCCTGAAATCATGCAGAATTTGCTTGATTACTTTGAACAGCGACAATTGAACGCATTGCATTTACACGATTATTATCAACAGAACAAAATACAATGTACTGAAATTGAGTATTATACGTTACGTTACATTGTTAGAGAATACGGTGAAGAATATGGTGTATTTTTCAATGGTAAATCGGGTTCAGACAGCATAAGTATCGACAAAAATGCAAAACGAATCATTCAATCGGATGTTATTGTAAATGTTCTGAGTGAATCATCAGTTGCTATGACTGCACAAGAAATTGCAGAACACCTCAGAAGTAAAAGTACCAAACACGCTAGATTTCATCTAAATAATTTAATGGAAGAAGGCAGAGTAATTCGTGTCGATCACATAGTTTATACAACACCTGAAAAAGCGTTCAGCAAAATAGATGTTGATGCAGTTATGCGAATAATCAAAGACGTTATAAATGTTGGAAAAATTGTTGAAGCTGATATTTTTCGTGAATATGTCAACATGGAACTTAATTTGAGTTATTCAAAATACATTTATGCGGCTTTAGTTAGAACAAAACTAAATGAATTAGGCTGGTATCGTAGCGGGACGTTATTCTCTAAAACGTCAATTCCTTACAAAAGTTTGGCGGATACGTACGATCAATTATGCAACGCTGATTTACCCAACAGTGAAAATATACAAAACGTTAAGAAAGTAGCATGGCTGACCGATGCTGTGGCGGCTAATGCGCTTCAATGGTGGAAATTTCAAAGGAAACAGGCAGACAATGATTTGGTGGGTGAAGTGGAATGAAAATAAATAAGCTAATTTTAAAAAATTACCGTCGTTTCGTCAATTTTGAAATTTCTTTTGAATCTCCTAATGCTAACAATATTAGAGTGGGCAACACTTTACCAAAATGAATTACTTGCAATGTGGGAAAAGCAACAATTCCATAAACTGCCGCCACTAGAATAATTATGCTTAATATAGCTAAAATCATAACTGTAGAGACGCTTGATAATTATGAATTAATCATCGGGTTTTCAAATCACGAAGTCCGTAAGTCGTAGGGCGGATTCGCGACAGCAATCCGCCGCAGACACGCAAAATCAAAAACAGTCGAACCTCACGAGGAAGCATTTAGCTGGGTGGTAGTTTATCGCTCCGTTTATGGTGGATTGCTAGCGCGAATCCACCCTACAGATTCATACACCTACGGCCGTTAAGGATTACACTTTAACAAGGGACATCACGACAAAATGTCGGGTTACGCTATCGCTAACCCGACCTACACCCATTATCAGGTGAATATGCAAAAAACCAAGCTAATAACTTAAGAGGATACTGTATAAAGTTCAGCCTTGCATTTTAGTCTGCCTTAAGTTGGCGCCTATGGGATTGTAACCCCGTCCTTCTTTAAAATTCCTTTCAGTAAATTAAATAAGTCGTAATTTGTCGTAAGACTACTAGATAATAAGCCCATATTAAAAAATAAGACGATTTAGCCACACACTAACAAAAAAGGTATTTATGAATTACGACATCATCGGCGATATACACGGACAATATGGCAAGCTAATAGGACTGTTAAATAATCTTGGTTATACAGAAGTTAACGGCGTTTGGTTACATAGCACGCATAAAGTTATTTTTGTTGGTGATCTGATTGATAATCAGCATATTGAAAGTGGTATATCTCACATTAAGACCGTTAAGTTGGTTAAAGCGATGGTTGAAGCGGGATCGGCCTTATGTATTCTGGGTAATCATGAGTTTAATGCGATTGCTTGGATGATGCCTAATCCTGAAAATAAAGCTATATTTTTAAGAGAGCATAACGATAACAACTATAATCAACATAAAAACTTTCTTGCTGAGGTGGGTGAGAATTCAGCACACCATCAAGAAATTATCGAGTGGTTTAAAACACTACCGCTTTGGTTAGAATTACCAGAGGGTATTCGCGTAATACATGCTGCGTGGATAGAAGAATATCAAGCGGTTCTTAAGCCTTATATGACTGAAAACAATTGCCTGACTGATGAATTAGTTATAAAAGCCAGTCGTAAGGACAGTCCTGAATATGTTGCCCTTGAGGCTTTATGTAAGGGGCTGGAAATCGAATTACCTGAAGGTCATGGTTTTAAAGATAAGCATGGTGCTAGACGCACTGGCATAAGAATTTGTTGGTGGAAGAATTTAACGAAAAGTACCTATAAAGAAGTGGCCTTAGTGCCTGAAGATGCTAAAGATAGTATTCCTGATCTGCCGATTGAACAGCTTAATTTAAAAGCAAAAGGGTACACTGGTGTGTCAGTATTCTTTGGGCATTATTGGTTTAGCGGACAACCAGAACCAGTGGCCAATAACATTGCCTGTGTTGATTATAGTGCGGGCAAAAGCGGTAACACTCCTCTGGTCGCTTATCGCTGGGAAGGTGAATCCGTTTTGACAAAAGCGGGTTTTAGGTTTGTAGTCTAATAAGGTTTTAAGGATCAACTTATGTTATTACATATTCCCCATAGCTCTACTGTGATACCAGCAGGGATTACTTTTTTAAAAGATATTGAAGAAGATATTGCCAGAATGACTGATTGGTACACCGATGAAATGTTTAGCTAGATATTGGGTTCCTTAACAGCAACTTCTTATAAGTTAAGTTATACTTCTGTTTAAATTGATGACAAAAAATATTATTTTAAATAAGAGATAAACTGATGTTGCAGACTATTGAAGTACATATTGATACAAATGGGTATATTCATCCGATTGAGCCTATTAAAAAATTACCTACTGGTCGAGCATTGTTAACCTTACTAGATAATACAGTCACGGCATCAGAACTTGAAATTAAATCGCATCAAACCTTTGACGATTTATTCGGTATTCTGACAGCAACTCATACAGTATCACTAGACGATATGGAGCAAACTATCGCTCAGCAGGGGCAGGAATCACTAAATGATTGCAATTGATACAAATGTTTTAGTTAGGGTATTAGTCAACGATCCCAAGGCAGAAGAGCAGTGTCAATTAGCCCGTGATTTAATAATTACGAATAAAGATATTTGGGTTTGTCGCATTGTTTTAGTAGAAACGGTTTAGGTATTACAAAGTTCTTATAAATTCTCAAAATACCAAATTGTAGCTGTATTAGAAAAACTGATTGAACATCCTAGTATTCATTTAGAAGATGCGGATAATTTGGATAACGTGTTAACCCTTTATAGTGCAAGTAATGCAGGTTTTGCAGATTGTCTAATATTAGATAATGCACAACACAGACAACTGGTTTTACATACATTTGATTTAAAACTATCAAGAGTTCATGGCGCGATGCAAGTTGGAAAATAATGTTTAATAGGCTAAGTTTAGAGTGCGACTTAAATTTAGCGGATATTTTTCTATGATCTCTTTTCGCTGGAAAGCTAAAACCGTTTTGATCACAAACGGGTTTTAGATTTGTAAAATGGTTAAGCGCCAAATAATTAAAGGGATTTCTAATGCCCAGATTACTTAAACAACATCGAATTAGTTGTTTAGTATGGGCTGATTGTCTGTTAATCTTGCGACAAATGATGACTTTTGAATTACCGATGCGAGGCTTACATGTCTGATCCACTATTACGTCAATGGGAAATGCTTAAACTGATTCCTCGTGAGCGCAAAACCACGGTTAAGGAATTAAAAGATAAGTTAGAAGGTTTGGGTTATTCGGTAACGCGTAGAACCTTAGAGCGAGATTTAGATCGGCTATCTATTCCTTTTGCTTTAGAAGTGGATACACGAAGTAAACCTTATGGTTGGCGATATGCTTTAAATATGCATGCCGCTAATATTCCAGGTTTAACGTCAAGTGAAGCTTTAACGCTGGTATTGCTAGAAACGTATCTAAAAACTTTATTGCCGGTTGCCATTGCAGATAACTTAGCGGGACATTTTGCCGCTGCAAGACATACGTTTTCGGTGGAACATAGTGATTCAAAGCTCCAGAGTTGGTTAAAAAAAGTCAAGGTATTATCACCAGGGCAACATTTACTGGCGCCAACTATAGACTCTGCAATTCAACGCACTGTCTATAATGCCTTAATGCAGGATTTTCAAGTTGAAATGGATTACCTTGCTGCCAGCACTAAAACCGCCAAGCACTACGACAGCGTGCATATACAGGGCTTAGTTCAATACGGCAAAGTGATCTATTTGGTAGTAACCATTAATGAACACCAAGACTTACGCTTGTTAGTGCTGCATCGTATAAAAAAAGTCACTCTTAAAGATGAGCCATTATGCGCATTAGAGGATTTTGATTTACAAGCTTATATCGATCAAGGAGGCTTCGGTTTTGGTGGTATTGCAAACCCTATTAAGCTTAGAGCAATCTTCAAAAATGGCGCGGGGCATCATTTAATTGAAACACCCTTAGCCAAAGACCAACATATTATTAATATTGATTCGCAAACTCTTGAGGTTAATGCGGAAGTATTGGAGACGCCACAGTTAATAAGATGGTTGAGTAGTTTTGGTGCTGATGTAGAAGTGCTTGACCCTGAAAGTTTGCGAGAGATGATGGCAGAACGCCATCGTGTAGCGGCTCAGCAGTATGTAAAATAGGCTGGAGTGTATTTATTACAGCGAACTTGTAATAAATTGGTTTAATCAAACCAATTTTGTAAGCTTAGGTTTTGAAAGTTTTGAAAATCTTGAATATTTCGAGTGACTAAGGTTAGTTTGTTACTAACGGCAATGGCCGCTATTTCTCCATCTGCATAGGCACAGGTTTTTCCTTGTAATTGTAATCGTGCGCGCTCTTTTGCATACCAATCGGCAGCGAGTTGATCATAAGGTAATATAATTAAACCATTGGTCACCAGCATCTCTAAATAAGCTTGAAGCAGTTCTTTTCTTTTCGATGCTTGGAGTAATTCACAACAATATACCAATTCATGCCAAACTATTGCAGCTGTTGCATAGCAGCCATCATGATTTGAAAATTGTTGTAATACATGAGTATTAGGTTTTAATCGCGCCGGCTCTGACAAAATATTACTGTCCAGTAAATAGCTTATTCGTCCCATGTAAAGACTCGTTCTTGGCTGCTAGTTCGAATATTTTTAAGTTCTGCTTCAGTTAAAGTTGTTTCATCCTTAAGTTCACTACGCCACTGCTGGATCGCTTGATATAAACTATTATTTTTATGTACCAATTTTTGATAATTGGCTTCAGATAACATCACAGCAACCGTCTTACCATGACGGGTGAGATGAATAGTCTCATCTGATTCAAGTTGATAAATCAATTGAGATAAATTATTTTTTGCCTCAGCTATAGTACTGATTTTCATTATGCACCTTTATAAATATAGCTATATTTATAGCCATGCTAATGCTTCCAGATTTCGCTATCAAGTTTGTTCGATAGAAATAATTTTAACAGCCCTTAATAATCAAATGCGACATCATTTGTCGCTAGGTAGCCTTAAGCTAAGCACCGTTAATAGATTAATGTTTTGTTGTTAGCTTGTTCGATTTAGCAAACAGTCTAAATCAGTTCTTTATGGGGCATGTGAATATAAATGCTATTGCTAACCTGACCTAAAAAACTTTAACTGTGGGCAGCATTATTTTGTTTATATGACATTCGCTGAACAAGCCAAGTCTAAATCAATAGGTCATCTTTTGTCGCAATATGCCTTTATAGTAGCGCTGTCATTAAAACATTCACTTAATATCTCGGAGTTACTATGAAAAAACAAATCAATAACACTGCAAAGTTATCACTACGTGGAGGTTTATATGTTGCGTGATGAATGGGTGTTTACTTATAAAATCGAAACAATCGCAGAAGCCACCACCAGTTAATTACAGTTACACCAAGAACGCTTCAAATGGTGGAAAGATAAAAAAGAGCAAGTAATGGCTAAAATCAGAGAGGATGGGCTTGAAATTGATGAAACGATTGTTATGGATATATTTCAACTAAAAGCAGAGACTGGGAGCGTGGTGCTCAAGTAACATCTCTAAATAAAATTACTTTCAAAACTAGCTAGATACAGATAAGTCGTTAACCGTGACATGCATGTGCCCTTGTAATTCTATTGCCTGATAGCTCATATTAGCCCATTACGATTCACATAGAGACAAAATAATTTAATAGTCTTTCATTACAACGCCCTGTTCAGTTTATATGTTTAGAACATTGGACTAGGTAATGTAGTTATGAACCTTTAAACTACGTCATTATTTTGTAACGCAATGCTTCCTTAATGAAAAATAAATTACTTCCTTTTTTTAATGCTTTATCGAAAGATGAACAAAGTATTGTATTGGCGCTGGCTGTTATTTATGCGCCGATTGGTCAGTCTAGTTTTGCAAAATTGTTAGAAAAATCAGCTTGTTTTGATCGACAAACTTTAGGTTTAATCAATAAGCCCCTACGGGATAAGTTGCAACATAGCAAATTGATAATTATGTCGACAGATGGCTGGCGATGTAATGAAGAAATTGCTGAACAACTGATGCGTATAGCTATAGATCAAACTTGGTTTAGCAAATTGACTCAACAAATAATTGCTGAGCCTAATTATTTTTATTCTTCCAAGGTCAATGCTTATCACGCTATCAAGCAATTACGAATATTTTTATATCAAGGTAATGAGACTGCATTTGCAGCTAATATTGAGCGTTTTTATTCTGAATATAGAAAAAGTTTCACCGAAGCAATTAACAAGATATTCTTCAAAAACTATGATGCGGCGTGGTTTTCGTCGTTATCAGATCAAATTAAGTTTCAAGTATTAGACTATTTATTACGTGATGGTCGTATGGACTTCATCGATAGTTCAGGGTCTTATCAATTAATGGAACAATTCTTTGGCAAGCAAAAGCCGAATAATCCTATTATCGTTCATGGTCTTATTGAAGAACGATTATTACGAGGCAATTTGCAAGATGCCGAGCGCTGGTTAGTGGGTGATAATTCATACAATGGCTTGAAGTTGCTGGCAACTTTGCATTTTTTGGAAAGCAAAAATGATGCGGCTATTGCGTTATTTGAACTAGCGTTAAAGCAGCTTAAAAAGGAAACAGGCAAACGAAATGTCAGTATTGAAGGCATACATGGGTTCTTTTTTAGTTTGGCGTTAATGAAGACTCGGGTATCCCAAAATATAGTACTCTTAAAGCAACAAACTCAAATTACTCTTAAAAGATCTTGGCATAATGAGGGCTTTTATATACTTAATTTAATTCTCTTAGATGCGGTTGATATCTATCAAGGTAAATCGACCAGTGAGCAGAGTCAGCATTTATTAAGAGCCAATAAATTGCCTTATGAACGTTTGTTTCATGTTCTGCTATTGTATTGGATTGGAGAAATAGACGGCATCACTAAGCACGTTAGAAATAAAGATTTTCTGGCTGATTTAGCAAACTTTTGTTTGCAGTCTCAGTCATTGGGTTATGAATGGTATGCCGCCGTAAGTTCGTTGTTGTTGCAACGACTTAATTATAAAAATCAAGCCTGTGAAAAATTAGCACAGCACTATTCAAAATCAGTCTTCAAAAATATTATTGATTTATTGCCGCAAGTTTCCGCATGGGAAAGAGCATTAGATGCTCTAACTCAATTGACGACAGGGGCCGAAGTTACAGTTCAAGCAGAGTTACGCATGATTTGGTCATTAAGTTTACTCAATAATGCCATATTATTAGAACCTAAAGAGCAACGTTTAGGTAAAAATGGTCGATGGACTAAAGGTCGGCCGATTGCATTAAAAAGATTGCATCAAGACCTTGCTGACTTTGATTATTTAACCGAACAAGATCGACGAATTTGTAAGCATATACAAGTTGAAAAAGAAGAGTCTTATTATGGTTATTCCAGCAAAGAATATTATGCACTGCCCAGTATTGCCATTGTTGAGGCGGCAGGACATCCTCATGTTTATTGGCTAAATCAAGAATCTACAACGCCCCCTGTTGACATAACTTTGGCAGAGCCGCAATTGCTGGTTAAGCAACAACAAGAAAACTTACATATTTCCTTGCTACCACCGATAGGTGCACAACACATCATTGCTCAAAAAACCGCAAGTCATGGCCTAATTGTTTACGTAATTAATGATGCACATAGACAAGTAGCCAATATTTTAGGTAAAAATGGCTTAACAGTTCCCGCAACCGCCCGTCAACAAGTGATCGATTCAATTTCTTCAATTGCTTCAATGTTAACGGTACAGTCTGATATCGGTGGCACGTCTAGTTATGCTGAAACTGTAGAGGCTGATAGTCGCTTACATATACATCTACAACCGGTCGGACAAGGCATACAAATAGAAGCATTCATACAGCCTTTTAATGAAGGTGGCCCGCTTTATAAGCCGGGAGTGGGAGGCAATACCGTATTAGCTGAGATAGATGGTAAACAATTGCAAACCACTCGTGACTTTGATTTAGAAGCCGGCTATTTACAGCAAGTATTGAATGAATGCCCTGAATTATATGTTGTTAAAGATGCTAAATGGTTATTGGATGATGCTGAATCTGCCTTAGAAGCGTTGTTACATTTACAGGAATTAGGTGAATTTGCAGTTCTGGAATGGCCTAAAGGTAAAAAAATTCGTCTCAGTCGTGAAGCAGGTTTGTCACAAGTTCGATTTTCTGTGCGCAAAGAAAAAGATTGGTTTAGTGTTGAAGGCTCTGTGCAAATTGATGATCAGCAAGTGCTGGATATGCAGCAATTAATGAGCCTGTTAAACGCTTCATCTGGTCGTTTTCTTAAACTAGATGATGGTCAAATCATCACTTTAACTCAGGAATTACGCCAGCGACTAGATGATTTTGCAGGTCTGGGTGATGTGCATAAAGACAAAGTACGCTTTCATCCCTTAGCCGCACAAGCCTTAGATGAAATCACCACGGGCATGGATATTACTGCGAGTAAGCCTTGGCAAGATCAATTAGTGCGCCTTAATGAAATGGGTGATTTAAACCCGCAGCCACCCTCAACCTTACAAGGTGAATTGCGTGATTATCAACGCGAAGGCTTTCAATGGATGATGCGCTTGGCTCATTGGGGCGCAGGTGCTTGTTTAGCGGATGACATGGGTTTAGGTAAAACAGTACAAGCCTTGGCATTAATATTGTCCCGTGCACCGCAAGGACCTTCGCTGATTTTAGCACCGACTTCGGTCTGTATTAATTGGCTAGAAGAATGTCAGCGTTTTGCACCTACCCTCAATGTCTATCAATTTGGCGTAGGTGATCGGCAAGAGATGCTGGATAATGCGGGCCCTTTTGATTTAATTGTTTGCAGTTACGGTTTATTGCAGACAGAGGGCGAGCGCTTAGCAGAAAAAACTTGGCACACCTTGGTTGCTGATGAAGCGCAAGCTATTAAGAATGCTTTAACTAAACGATCTAAGGCTGCAATGGCCTTGCAGGCTGATTTTAAACTGATTACCACGGGTACGCCCATAGAAAATCATTTAGGTGAACTTTGGAATTTGTTTAATTTCATTAATCCTGGTTTATTGGGGACATTACAAAAATTTAATGAACGTTACGCACAGGCGATAGAAAATCAAAAGGATCAGAGCGCTCAACATCGATTACGAAAATTATTACGCCCGTTTATTTTAAGACGCTTGAAAAATGACGTATTAACCGAATTGCCTTCACGAACTGAAGTCACTTTGCATATCGAATTAAGTCCTGAAGAGCGGGCGCTTTATGAAGCCTTACGTCGTAATGCTATGCAAACGATGCTCAGTAACACAGAACAAGCTGGGCATAAGCAACTGAAAGTGTTGGCAGAAATTATGAAGTTGCGCCGTGCTTGTTGTCACCCTCAATTAGTGATGGATGAAAGTACGCTCAGTAGTTCTAAGCTACAAGCTTTCGAAGAGTTGGTCGATGAGTTATTGGAAAATCGTCATAAAGCCTTAGTGTTTAGTCAATTTGTCGGACATTTAACGCTCATTCGAGAATTGCTAGATAAAAAAGGTATTCCATATCATTATTTAGATGGCTCAACCTCTGTACCGCATAGAAAAAAAGCCGTTAATTTATTCCAAGCCGGTGAAGGTGATTTGTTCTTAATTAGCTTGAAAGCAGGAGGCACCGGTCTAAATCTAACCGCTGCTGATTATGTGATACACATGGATCCTTGGTGGAATCCAGCTGTAGAAGATCAAGCATCTGATAGAGCACATCGTATGGGCCAAAAGCGCCCAGTAACTATTTATAGACTCGTTGCAAAAGACACTATAGAAGACAAAATTGTCGAACTACATAATCATAAGCGTGATTTAGCTAACAGCTTATTAGAAGGTGGTGAAGTAAGTGGAAAAATGTCTGTGGAAGACATGATGGCTTTGATCAAAGATATAGATTAAGGCTATAAGCTCGTGAGGTGAATTTGTGCTAGCAATTTAGTATTTTGGAGCTCTGTGTCGCCTAACCCGATACCCGCAATCTGTAGGGTGTTAATAGTCCAATGCACGCGCACCACACGCTCTAAGGGTTTCGGATCATTTGCATCAAGGCTACTGATGAAGTAGCGTGTTTCTTCAGTAACCTTATCACCGCATTTAAATTTTATTTTCAAGTAATTTTAAGCGCGATTGCCCTAGTATATCGTTCGCACGCTCCGCGTCACTGTTAACAGTTTAGGAAAAAGTCTACTGTGGGAGTGGCTTTAGCTAAGACAATCGTGGCTAAAGCTCTCCCACAATTCTATAAAATGCTTTAACTGTGGATATTGATACTTCAGAGTTGAATTCGTCAAATAATATACATAACTTGATTATGTTGAGATAGTTTGATATTTTAATTACGCATAAGTAGAACTTTGGTGTTAGAATTTAATGCATTCTCTTTAGATAGCAACTTTAATTAGACACAGCGTTAGCTCAGAAAAAAGCAATAATTCATATTCATAACTATTATAGTTTTGACTCAGTATAAGCAATATCTACCCTCTTCGAGTAAGCATTATGAGTAGTATTTATGGTTGGTTTTCAACTACGGAAAAAGTTTTTGACGGCAGTTGTATTGATCAACAACACACGGCATCACAAGCTTTGCACTCTGTTTATTCATGCGTAGCTAAGCATCAAAATGTTGCAGAAATGGCTGGTTATGGGCTTAAGAAAGCACCTAGTGTCTATCAATCTTCGCGATTCATGGTAATAATCGAGGGTGATCCTTATTGGAGTGATGAGCAATTAAAAAAAATTGCAATTAGTAGCGACTCAGCTGAGGCATTAGCTATTGGATTTTTACAATATGGACGTTTAGTGCTTGATAAGATTCATGGTCCTTTTTCATTTTGTATCTTAGAACCTGGCCGACATTATGCGTTGCTTGCCAATGACCGGCTTGGTATTCGACCTTTGGCTTATTATTATCAGCAGGGTTTATTGGTTTTTGGTTCTAAATTAGATCATATTATTGCCCATCCTGGCGTTAAAGCCGTTATTGATCCACAGGGCATCTTTAATTATCTTTATGCTCATAACATTCCAAGTCCTGGATCTATTTATAAGGACATTTCAAAATTACAACCCGGTGAATTTATTGAGATTGATAATGAGCAGCAGCTAAATGATTTTTACTGGCAGCCTGATTACACTGAAAGTACTTTTAAAAAACAAGCACTAATGGAACAACTGCATAGGCAACTTGATCGGTCTATAGCAGCCTGTTTACCGGATAAACAAACCGGTGTTTTTTTAAGTGGAGGACTTGATAGTAGTACGGTAACAGGTTTTTACCAACAATTTGCTGCTCATAAAGTGGATGCCTTTACGATGGGCTTTGATGCCGAAGGCTATGATGAAATGGCTTATGCTCGATTAGTCGCTGCTCATTTTAAGGTGAATTTACATGAATATTATGTATCACCCGCAGATGTTTTAAATTCAATACCACTCATTGCTCAAACCTATGATGAGCCTTTTGGAAATGCTTCAGCTGTACCCAGCTATTATTGCGCAAAATTTGCTAGGGAAAGAGGTATGACCAGATTGTTGGCAGGAGATGGCGGTGATGAAATATTTGCCGGCAATAGTCGATATGCTAAGCAAAAGCTATTTGACTATTATCGTTATCTACCTAATTGTGCTAAAGCAGTCATAGCACCTATGGCGAATAACTTAGCATTTTTAGGTAAGTTACAAAGTTATATTGAACAGGCTACTATCAATATGCCTGATCGTTTGGAAACGTATAACTTTTTACATCGTAGTCCTCTAAAAGAATTTTTTACTGAAGATTTTTTAAAACAAATAGATTCTGAGTTGCCGATAGCAAACAGTCGATCAACTTATAATCGAGCTAATACAAATGATTTAGTAAAACGTATGTTGCACTTGGATGGCAAGTTTACATTAGCAGATAATGATCTAAGAAAAGTAAATCGTATGTGTGAGCTTGCTGGTATAGACGTTCACTATCCGATGTTACAAGAAGATTTTGTGAAGTTTTCTGCGGGTATTCCTTCAAAATGGTTAATGCGAGGTTTTGAATTAAGATCTTTTTACAAAGAAAGTATGAAAAACTATTTACCTAAACAAACCTTAAGTAAATCTAAGCAAGGTTTTGGTTTACCTTTTGGAGTTTGGATGGCTCAGGATAAAGAACTAAAACAATTTTCTTTAGATAATTTATACAGCTTTTCAAAGCGTGGCATTGTTAATCCGGTTTATATAAAAAATATCATTCACTTACATGAAAAAGGTCATTCTTCGTATTATGGGGTGATGATTTGGTTATTAATTATGTTAGAGCAGTGGTTGATTACTCATGAGGTCGCTTTAATTTAAGGTTATGAAATAGAAAGTTAATGTTGTTGGCGCCTCATATTAGATGAGAGTCTCTAAAATAGGTGTTGATCAATAGCGGCATGCACTTAATCAAATTAAGCAGAAGGTAGCAGCATGGAAGATAAAAAAGTTTTACTCATTGTTGAAGACGATCTGGGTCTACAAAAACAATTAAAATGGAGTTTTGAGGCCTATCAAACGGTCATAGCCGGTAATAGAAGTGAGGCTGTGGCGGCGTTAAGACGATATGTACCCAGTGTAATCACCCTAGACTTAGGCTTGCCTCCCGATGCAGCTAATGCCAGTGAAGGTCTGAAAACCTTGCAAGAACTGCTCGATCTTGCACCTGCTAGCAAGATTATTGTGGTCACGGGTAATGATGATAGGTCTAATGCTGTTAAAGCGGTGGCAATGGGTGCTTACGATTTTTATCAAAAGCCTATTGATATAGATATATTAAATTTAATCATAGACCGAGCTTTTCAATTAAATCAGTTGGAAAATGAGCATCAATTGCTACAGAAACAATCAACAGAACCTTTAGTTGGTCTGATTGCTTTCTGTGAAAAAATGCAAGGGTTATGCCGCACTATTGAAAAAATATCTCCCACTAATGCGACTGTTTTATTACTGGGAGAAAGTGGTACTGGAAAAGAAGTGCTGGCAAAAGCGATGCATGGATTAAGTGATCGTTCAACCCAAGCTTTCGTAGCCGTAAATTGCGCTGCTATACCAGAAAATTTGCTGGAAAGTGAGCTATTTGGTTATGAAAAAGGTGCTTATACTGGAGCAGCTCAGCAAACAAAAGGGAAAATAGAATATGCTCATAATGGAACCCTATTTTTAGATGAAATTGGTGATCTGCCTATTTTATTACAGTCCAAATTATTACGTTTTTTGCAAGAAAGAACTATAGAACGTATTGGTGGGCGAAAAGAAATTCCTGTTGATGTGCGTATTATTTGTGCTACTCATAAAAATTTAGAAGAGCAAATAGAAAAAGAAAAATTCAGATTAGATTTATATTATCGTATTAGCGAGATAGTGATTAATATCCCCGCACTTAGGGAAAGAGACGGCGATGCAATTACTATTGCAACGGCATTTTTAAAACGCTATTGCCTATTACATAATAAGAAAATAAAAAACTTTAGTTCAGAAGCCGCTGCTGCAATAGAGTCCTATTCATGGCCGGGTAATATCAGAGAGCTTGAAAACAAAATCAAAAGAGCCGTCATTTTGTCGGATGATGTCAATATTACACTCCATGATTTGGAGCTTGAAAAGAGCTCTGAGTCTGCAATGCGCGTCAATTTAAAAGAAGTCAGAGAGTCAGCGGAAATCATTGCCATAAAAAAAGCTTTAGTCCATAGCAAAAATAATATCTCTAACACTGCAAAGCTATTAGGTGTGACCCGGCCAACCTTATATAGCCTATTTGAAAAATATAGAATCCAAATAAATGAATAATTTAATAGCAGATAATAAGTTTTTTAATAAAGATATCTCTATAAACACTCGAAACCAATGGTTGTTAGGGGTCCTTATAATATTGTTATTGATATTATATCTGCCCACTTTATTATGGCTTTGGGGCAGGTGGACGATGAGTGTTTGGCAAAATGGCCACGGAATTTTGGTGTTTGCCTTAGTGATGTATTTAATGGGTAGAGAATTACATAAATTAAAAGATTTACCTTCTAGTGCTAATGGCTGGGGATTCATTATCTTAATTCCAAGTTTATTGTTATATATGCTAGATACGGGCATTAACACTCAACTACTTTCTAGTTTAGCAATGATTTCCTCGTTCGTAGGTTTATCCCTATTGTTTTTAGGCGGTGTAAAAACAAAAACCATACTTTTCCCATTATTATCACTGATACTGACCTTACCGATTCCCTTAGTTTTTACAGAAGCGATGCATCTAATGCTCAGGCATATTGCGACAAAAAGTGTTGCTTTCTTGTTAAGTAAAATGGGTATACCTGTTTTTTCCAGTGGAACAGTATTAGAAATAGAGGGTGGTACATTGATGGTGGCTGATGCCTGTAGTGGTTTTGCAACGCTTTATGCAGCCATAACGATTGCTATATTGACAGCTTATTTTTGTAACTCAAGCAAACGAAGAATAATACTCTTGTTAATAGCAGCTCCTCTTGCTGTAGCTGTCAATATAATAAGGGTGTTAGTGCTCGCATTATTAGTTAATTACTATGGCCTAAATATTCTGGCAACATCAGCTCATGAGTTATCAGGCTTATTAACTTTTATGGTGGCGTTACCTATATTGTTCATTATAGGAAAAAATCCAATCAATTCTGAAAATATCTGATAAAAAAATGATATCTACTCGTTATGCTAGCTCAGTAATCATCATCATTATGTTGGCATTGATTCCAACTATTATTCATAGTTATTTGGATTTAAAAACAGATGATCATTTATCGGCACAGAAAATTAGCCAACTATTAGGCTCTTATCAATCAAAACCTACTCAACGTAAGCCTGGCTGGGGTGAAGAAACTTTTGCTAGCTACGATTGGATAGAACGTTTGTATAGCAATCAGAATGGCAAATTAGTTCGTTTATTTGTCGGACGGTCTTATGATCATAAACGGTTATATCACCATCCAGAGCTTGCTTTATCTTATGGTAAAGATCTAAGAATGGTAGGAGAAATCAATTATTCAGAGCAACCTAATATCCCCGTTAAATTGCTAGCCAATGAATCAAGGCCTGTTATAGCGGCTTATGCTTTGTTATATGACCAACAATTTGTAGAAAATGCAATTAGCCATCAGTTGATGAATTCTTTTATGCAATTGATTACGCCAAGAAAGCCAATGACCTTATTTTATGTGGAAGCGGAAAATAGTTCTGAAAAAACTATTTTCACTGAAACTGATGCGGCATTAGTACTTGAAAGCGCAATTAAAGATTTTTTAGCGATGCCGTTGTAGTTCATCATATTGGGACAGTTAAGGATAGCAAGAAAGCGTATATCTTTAGGGCATAGGTATCTACACAAATAATTGTTAGCATTCCCACGCAAGAACGATAACCTTTTGACAAAGATCGTAGGGGCGTATTGCATACGCCCTTATAAAATAAGCTCTATAACATTGGATTTTAAATAAATGGGCTTATGCAATACGCCCCTACGGTGGTTTCCACGCCGATAAGAAACTTCTATGCCGGAAACGCTTTTCTCGCTTATGCTCGAAAAGTCTTATTCCGGCCTACATTAAAGTAAGCGACTAATTCTCCGCATATCCCAATCCCCCTCTAATCGACAACAGCAAGCGGAAGCTGCACAGGCTATGGAGGAGCATCCGATAGCTTCGACATTGACAGAGCTAGG
>CAIZMK010000059.1 GCA_903934035.1 uncultured Methylococcaceae bacterium | reverse complement strand
TCGATTCCCCTTTTACAAAGGGTAAGCTAAATTCATAATACTTTCACAGTCTCGCCAGCGCATCCACCCTACAGAGCTTATATCATTAATATTAACCCTCAAGAGTTCTTAACTTGTATAGAAAATTTATAATATTTCTTGGGCCATTATTCTTACTATTGGGGTGTGCTTTGAATACCGTGCAATCAAACAACGAAATCGATTTTAAGGTTAAACAATTATTGTCCGAAATGAGCCTAGAAGAAAAAATAGGCCAGATGACACAAATTGATTTTTCAGTGATTGCAGCAGAACTCAATAGTGAAAATCCTATTGATCAAAGAAAATTAGAAGATGCTATTTTAAAATACCATGTTGGCTCGATACTCAATGCCCCGCAAACACCCAATAATCAAGCGCAAACTGTCGCCGTTTGGCGTAATGTTCTAAGTTCTATACAAGCTGTCACTGGCCAATCGCGCTTAAAAATCCCTGTTATTTATGGTATAGATGCTATTCATGGGGCTACTTATACTAAAAATTCGGTGTTATTTCCACAAGCCATCAATATGGCGGCAACCTTTAATACTGATTTAAGTTTTAAAGAAGGCGAAATTACTGCTAGAGAATTACGCGTTGCTGGTTTGCAGTGGAATTTCTCGCCGGTTATGGATTTAGGGCGTCAACCCTTATGGCCGCGTTTATGGGAAACTTATGGTGAAGATGTCCATTTAGCGACCGCTATGGGTACTTCTTATATTGAAGGTCATCAGGGCGATGATTTTTCTGCGCCCAACAAAGCGTTAACTTGTTTGAAGCACTATGTAGGCTATAGCTTTCCTATTAATGGTAAAGATAGAACGCCCGCTTGGATAGGTGAAAGAATGTTGCGTGAATATTTTTTGCCGACTTTTGAGGCGGCAATAAAAGCCGGATCGCCCACTATTATGGTTAATTCAGCGGAAGTTGATGGCATCCCCGGCCATGCTAATTATCAATATTTAACAACTATCTTACGCGATGAACTGGGCTTTAAAGGTTTTACTGTTTCTGACTGGGAAGATATTAAACGCCTATATACCCGTGATAAATTAGCGGCTAATGAAAAAGAAGCCGTTAAAGTTGCAGTCATGGCTGGCGTTGATATGAGTATGGTGCCATTTGATTATTCTTTCTATGATTTATTGCTGGAGTTAGTTAATACCGGTGAAGTGCCTTTAGCTAGAATTGATCAAGCCGTTGCTAGAATATTAACCGTAAAGTACCAAGCCGGCTTATTTAATCCCCCGAAACCTTTATTACCTGAGGCTGAAAATTTTGCTACCGAATTGGCGACCGATACTAATCGCCAAGCTGCTAGAGAATCTATCATTTTGGCAAAAAATGATCAGCACATTCTGCCTTTAAAAAAGAGCGCCAATATATTGATTGCAGGACCTAATGCTAATTTATTAAGCGTGATGAATGGTGGCTGGACGCTGACTTGGCAAGGTGATAATGAAAGTTTATATCCAAAAGATAAGTTAACGATTTATAAAGCCCTACAAAATAAATCTTTGGGCAAAGTTACATACTTGGAAAATAGTGTTCTTGATAAGCAAGCCGCTTTAGAAGCCTCTAAAAATGTCGATGTTATTGTGCTGTGTTTAGGCGAAAAACCTTATACAGAAACGGTTGGCAATATAGGCTCTTTAAATCTAGAGGCTACGCAAATCAAATTAGCTAATGCTATGTTAGCGACGGGGAAGCCCGTTATATTAATTATGACAGGGGGTAGACCGCGTATCATTACTGAGCAAGCTGATTTAGCCTCTGCGGTTATACTTGGCTTTCTACCGGGCATGGAAGGCGGGGAGGCCATCGCTGATATTCTTTATGGTGACTATAACCCTAATGGTAAATTGCCTATTTCTTATCCCAGAGACACCAATGACATTGTTTTATATGATCATAAGCCGATAGAGACTTATGAAAGTAATACCTATCATCCTTTGTATGCTTTTGGTCATGGCTTAGGTTATACCTCGTTTAAAACCAGTGATCTTAAATTGGCTAGTGATAAATTTAATATGGGCGACTCTATAGAGCTAAGTGTTGCTGTTAAAAATACTGGCTTAATTAGCGGTAAAGAAACTGTTTTAGTTTATCTTAATGATGTAGCGGCCAGCGTAACTAGACCTAGTCGACAGTTAAAAGCCTTTAAGAAAGTAGAGTTGGCTGCTGGACAAAAGCAAACGCTACACTTTACTTTAAAACCAGAGGACTTATCTTTTATCGGTGTTGATCTTAAAAGAATCATTGAGCCTGGTGAGTTTAAGGTTATGGTGGGTCATGAAACAGCCACTTTTATGCTTAATAAACCTTAAGGCTATGTTCTAATGACTAAGGTCACCGAAGTTAAAAAAACCTCTTATTTAGGGTCGTTAAGCTTATTAACGACTTTGTTTTTTATCTGGGGCTTTATTACTTGTTTAAATGATATTTTAATCCCGCATTTAAAAGCTGTATTTACGCTCAGTTATAGCCAAGCGATGCTGGTGCAGTTTTGTTTTTTTACCGCCTATTTTGTGGTCTCAGTTCCTAGTGGTTATTTGCTTAAAAAAATAACTTACAAAGCAGGCATAGTGACAGGTTTATCTATTGCTAGTTTGGGATGTTTATTATTTTATCCTGCAGCCAGTCAACAATGTTATCCCTTGTTTTTATTAGCATTATTTGTTTTAGCCTCTGGCATTACTTTATTACAAGTGGCTGCTAATCCTTATGTAAGCTTATTAGGGAAGCCTGAAACGGCCTCAAGTCGATTAACAATCACTCAAGCTTTTAATTCTTTGGGTACCACTATTGCGCCTTATTTTGGGGCACTCATCGTTTTAACAGCAGCGGTCAAAAGTGCCGAAGATATTACTAAACTAAATAGCCTTGAATTAAGTGCTTATCAATCATTACAGGCTGCTGCTGTACAAATTCCTTATTTAGGTCTCGCAACACTGCTATTGCTAATGGCGGTTTTATTTGCGTTGATTAAATTACCCGATATTCAGTTAACAGATATTGAGCTTGATAAGCAAACGACTAGGCCTATTAAAGAAAAAGCCAGTGCTTGGGCTTATCGACATTTGGTCTTGGGTGCATTGGCCATTTTTATGTATGTAGGCGCTGAAGTCTGCATCGGTAGTTTTTTAATTAACTTTTTAACTGAACCCAAGATCGCTGGCTTATCTGTTGTAGAAGCAGGGAAATATGCCTCATTTTATTGGGGTGGTGCTATGGTCGGTCGCTTTTTGGGTGCTGTGATAATGCAAAAAATGGCCGCGAATAAACTACTGACTTTTAATGCCTTGATCGCTGTTATCTTGGTGTTAACGGCAGTCATGGGTACAGGGGAATTAGTCATGTCGGTTATTCTTGCGGTTGGGTTGTGTAACTCCATTATGTTTCCAACCATATTCTCTTTAGCCATAAAAGGCTTAGGACAACATACTCGTCAAGGTTCGGGTATTTTATGTATGGCCATTGTTGGCGGTGCTATTCTTCCTCTAATACAAGGTGTCCTTGCTGATAGCGTCGGTATACAAAGCGCCTTTATCATCCCTGCACTTTGTTACGCTTATATCGCCTTTTATGGTTATAAAGGACATCAACTCGTTCTGAAAGTATAAGCATTACCGTAACTGAGTATTTCTACGTATTGTGCGCCTTAAGGGCTTTTATATAAAATGCTTATTCAGAAACCTAGTTATCTTAAATATTAAAAAAAAATCGTTACTAAGCGACTTTTTATTTATGTTAGATAAAAACTTTCTGCTTTATAACACTAACTTCAGCGACATGTATTAAAGATAATTAGTCGAATGCCCTTGCATTTAATTAATACATCATCTGCTAGTTAGGTGTTAATTAAATAATCATTCGTACATAAAATACCCTCCTTATTAGCTATTCTATTCATAATGAAACGTAATAAATTAAGTCATCGATCGTTCCATAATAGGTTACAAAATTTCAAACACAGTATTGCATTCCATGAGGCAGGGCATGCCATTGGTATTTGTTTAAATAACCAAGCAAAGCAACAACAACCTGTTTTTTTTCAAATTGTTTTTAAAGACCCAAACTTTCAACAAGATGAGCTAAATAGCACATTAGAAGATGAAAGTGTGGCAAGGATCGAAGGCGGGCGCTTAATACAATCACTTATATATAACGTTGATGATTTAACGGATAAATTAATGAGTATTGATGAGTCTCTAGAACCTTTAGTCAGAGATTACCAAATTGCCTTTGATTCAGACATTATCAATTTGCTCATTGGTCCATTAGCCGAAGCCAAACAGGCTTATTTGAATGATGATGAACAATTTAATTATCAGTTAATTGATATAAAAGCATTAAAAAATTATGGTGGTGATTCAGATCTTGCTTTAGCTTGGGATTATTTAGAGAGCTATTCTAAGGATAAGCTCAAGCAAGATGAAAAATTAAATGAATTATTTGTAGAGGCCGGAAACTTTATTAGTGACAGTAAAAATTGGCTGGCTATAACAAAACTAGCCGACTATATCATTCATAGTAATAAAAAAATTATTAGTTACGAAGAAGTTATTTCATTAATAAATTCTTAGTTCAAGCGTAATTTTGAAGAAATATAGACTTAGAATAACTATTACCAAAAGGATGAAATTACCGGTTTTTTTTAATTACTGATGTTACGCAGTAACGTGGCTTTACTCTCGTTTGCCGCGCCGAGCACCGCAGGTTTTGTTTGGATTAGCCCGAAGGGGCGCGGCATGGATGCCGCGCGTCGGTAGGAGGGCAGGAAGCCCTATCTAACGAGCAGAGGCAAAACCGAGGAGCGCAGATTGAGCGACAATCGAGCCGCCTTTTCTTTGGATACTTTCTAAAGGCTGCATTAAATCAATCCAGCCAAACATTTAACCTAATTCCAAGGTGGCAATTCACCGTTATAAGCTACAAAATCTTTATGTTGGGCGATAGTAATGGTTCCATCATTGCTGTTCTTTGAGATAGTAGTTGTTTTGGCAGTCACGCTTATTGCGTTAACTTTCTCTGTGGCAACTGAAGTTGTTGACCATTTACTAAAAAGGCTAAGGTCTTTATCCTCTAAAACATACCATCTCTTTTGTGCTGCATCCCATCTTGCACCGAGTGCCTTTGCTTCATCTTTTTGGGCAAAAGGGACGTTTATATATATTTTTGTAGGGGTCATAATCAAATAATTCGTAATTAACTTATTGATAGTATATCCATTATACTGTTATCAGTATAGTCGTAGGGTTTGTTATGAATCTGCATTAATTCCTCAATTTAAGTTGAGCATTTGTTTGATTGTTTGTTAAGGAGTTCAATCTTTTATACTGAGATAAAGTATAATTAAAGTTGATGCTAGTTTTCACTTTTTTTATATCAGCATATAAATATCACATTAATGTAAAACAAATCCTTCTACATTGAACTATGTAGTCTGTATTTACTAATCTATGAATATAAATAATAAAAAATCTCTGCACGACATTACCTGCGGCATTGATTTTGGTACTTCAAATACCACGATAGCCATTGCTAACAGTGTTGATGGATCTATCACAATGGTACCTTTAGAAGGCCATCATGAGACTATTCCTTCG
>CAIZMK010000058.1 GCA_903934035.1 uncultured Methylococcaceae bacterium | reverse complement strand
TATTGATGCTGGTCTTGATGGCTTCAAAATTACCACTGCAGATAAACAACATGCTTTGCGTGTTGGCGGTACGATACAAACCGATGATCGTACCTTTATTAATAACCAAACCCAGGCTTTTGTAAATGGTAAAGCCGTTACTAATAATGCTGGGCCTGATGCGATATTGATAAGACAAGCACGTTTGTTATTAGATGGTTATTTTTTTAAAGACATCAATTATAGAGTCTTAGCTGATTTTGCTAACTCTAATCTGTTGACTGATGCTTTTGTAGACTACACCTATAAAGCCCCAGCCAGTCTCTTGGTTGGTAAGTTTAGACCTTCAATCGGACTTGAACGTTTGCAAGGTGATTCTGATACAGTATTTATAGAGCGCGCTTTACCGACTAACTTAGCGCCTAACCGTGATGTGGGTATACAGTTGCATGGTGGTTTTGCTTTGCCAGGTTATCAAGCTGAAAAGGTTGCTGGACCTATTGATGCTAAAAATGCCTTCACTTATCAAATTGGTATATCAGATGGTACTGGTGATAGCGGTAATATTACTCAACAAGGAAATACTGGCTTAAGTGGCAATAAAGAGTTTGATGGACGTATATTTGCACAACCCTTCCAACATATTGGTAATAAATGGCTAGAAGGTTTTGGTGCTGGTGTTGCAGGGTCATTTGGCAATCCTAATAACCAAGCTATTAACGTGCAAAGAACTGCTTCTGGTCAATCGGCTTTTGTTGATTATTCAAAAGTAGGAAGCGGAGTAGGGACTGTGACTTCAAATGGTAGTACTTCGCGTATTTATCCACAAGCCTATTGGTATGTGGGACCCTTTGGTCTGTTAGGTGAGTATGTAGTCTCTAATCAACATTTAGCAGCATCAGGTCTTGCACTCACCAATCCAAAGAATAATGTCAATCAGTCAAATAAGGCCTATCAAGTTCAGGCCTCTTATATAGTTACGGGTGAAGACAGTTCTTTTACCGGTGTAAAACCATTACGTAATTTTGATCCTTTAAAAGGTGCTTGGGGAGCGTTGCAATTAGCCGCACGTTGGAGTGAATTGACTGTCGATAGTGACACCTTCAAATTATTGGATCCAACTCAATCAGCTAGTAAAGCCAGTGCGTGGACGATAGGTGCTAATTGGTTCCTTAACAAGAACACCCTGATTCGTACCGATTTCGAAAATGTCTCATTTACTGGTGGAGCTGCAGGTCCTACAGCATCAACAGTTGCTAATCGTCCTAGTGAAAGAGTCTTTTCTACCCGTGTACAAATTGCGTTCTAATCATTCTACTGAGGTTGTTATTTATGAATAATAGAGTTAAAAGTGTATTAGCCTTATTAGTGTTAGGTTTTTCTGCCTATACTGCTCAGGCTGCTGAAGTTAAGCTACTTAATGTATCTTATGACCCTACTCGTGAATTGTATAAAGATTACAACACGTTATTTGCTAAGTATTGGAAAGCTAAGACTGGCGATGATGTATCTATTAGTCAATCACATGGTGGTTCTGGTAAACAGGCTCGTTCAGTATTAGAAGGCTTGGAAGCGGATGTTGTAACTTTAGCTTTAGCTTATGATATTGATCAACTTTATGAAAAACGTAAGTTGATTCCAGAAAACTGGCAAAGTTTGTTCCCTAATAATAGCTCGCCTTATACATCGACTATAGTGTTGTTGGTGCGCAAAGGTAATCCACTGCACATTAAAGATTGGTATGACATCGTAAAACCAGGTGTTAGTGTTGTTACACCTAATCCTAAAACCTCTGGCGGTGCACGTTGGAACTATTTAGCCGCTTGGTCTTATGCTTTAAAACATAACAACAATGACGAAGCTGCGGCTCAAGCCTTTGTTGCTAGGTTATATAAAAACGCGGCGGTATTAGATACCGGTGCTCGTGGCTCAACGACTACTTTTATTGAGCGTGAAATTGGTGATGTTTTAATCGCTTGGGAAAATGAAGCTTACTTAGCGCTGAAAGAATTTGGTCCTGATAAGTTTGAAATCGTTACACCTTCATTGAGTATCTTAGCGGAACCCCCCGTTGCAGTGGTTGAAGATGTGGCTAGAAAACACGGTACTACAGAAGTGGCTACTGAATACCTGAAACATTTGTACAGCAAAGAAGCTCAGGAAATTATCGGTAAAAACTTCTATCGACCTACTGATCCTGAAATCGCTGCAAAATATGCTAAAAACTTTAAACCTTTAGAGTTAGTTAAAATTGATAGCTTCGGTGGTTGGGGCGCAGCGCAGAAGAAACATTTCGCTGACGATGGTGTGTTCGATAAGATTTACGCAGCAGGAAAATAATAAGGATGCTTTGTTGGTAAGGGCGACCCATTCGCCCTTACTATAGATCCTTTGAAAATCGTTTAATTAGAGTTTTATCTGTTCCATTTTAAATTCAGGAGTTAGCACTCATGAGCCAAGTAGTTGCTATAGCCGGCAGTATCGCTACCAATTCAAAATCAACTGAGTTATTAAAGCTCGCGCTCTGGCACGTTGAAGCATCAGGGTTTTCTACCAAGATTTTTTCAGTACGAGAAATGCTAAGCAATAATTTGATAGAGGGTGCTGCTAAAGATAGTCTGTATTTTAAGCAAGTTGCTGAGCAACTTAGCTGTGCAGATGCCGTTATTATTGCGATACCTTTTTACAAAGCAGTTAATAGTCAAGCCTTAAAGGCTTTTTTGGAGTTCTTTCCACAAAAAGCACTGGCAGGAAAAATAGTGCTTGCGATTACCACAGGCGAGTCGCAAAGCCAGTTGTTGTTGATAGATAAAGTATTGCAACCGGTGTTATTGGCTTTAGGTGCCATTCATGTTTTGTCAGGTTTATATGTTTCAGATGAGCAGGTAGTAAGAGATCGCTACGGACAATTACTGTTAGATAAAAATGCGCAATTGAAATTTGAAGAAAAAATAACTGAGCTAGAAGGAAAGCTAGTTCAGCAGTTAGATCGTATCGCTGGTTAAGACCCTAGTTAACTAGCGCTCTAAAGGCGAATCGCCTCTGTAAATCGTTTAGGTGACTATGATGAGTAAAAATAAATTACATTTAAAAGTTCCAATTTATAGTGTCTTGCTAACTATGTTGGCTAGCAGTTTATCGCTGTTTACAATCACTGCTTACGCTAAAGAGCAAAAGGCGTGGCCTAAAGAAATTACTATGGGTTATCAAAAATCTGGCAGTTTGATAATTCTTAAAGCTACCGTTGAGTTGGAAAAACGACTGGAAAAATTCGGCGTTAAAGTGAATTGGGCAGAGTTTCAGTCGGGTCCACCTATGCTGGAAGCCCTGAATGCTGGTAAATTAGATTTGGGGATAGTTGGTGAGACTCCACCAGTAATAGCCCAGGCAGCCCAAGGTTCTTCGATTGTTTATGTAGCCAATGAGCCATCATCGCCTAAAGGTCAAGGTTTGCTTATTGATAAAGAGTCATCGATAAAAGATGTCAGTGAGTTAAAAGGTAAAAAAGTTGCGGTAGCCAAAGGTTCCAGCTCACATTATTTTCTGGTACAAGCCTTGGCTAAATCGGGTTTAACACTTAATGATATTCAAGCGACTTATTTAGCACCCGCCGAAGCGAAGGCTGCATTGGTGCAGGGTGATGTCGATGCTTGGGCTATCTGGGATTATCACTACGCTTTGGCTGAAATACAAGCTGGCGCACGTTTGTTAGTTGATGGAACCGGGATTGTAGATAACAATTATTTTTATATCTCAAGACGAGATTTTGTTAATGATTATCCAAACGTACTAAAAGAAGTATTGGATGAAATAGATAGAACCGATAAATGGGAGCAAGCAAATCCAATTTCAGCGGCAGAAGCTATTTCAAAAACCAGTGGTGTCGATGCAAAGGTATTTGAACGTGCCTTTATTCGTCGCAGTGGCTATGGTGTTCAAAGTCTTACACCTGCTGTGATTGCGGCACAGCAAAAGCTTGCTGATACTTTCTTTAGTTTGGGTTTAATACCTAAAGCCATAGTTGTTAAAGAGGCTGTTTGGCAGCCTGAATAAATAGTTTTAACCGTCTTAACCAGTATAGGTTTCTACCGATAACATTATGGTGATGCCTGTAGGGGCGTATTGCATACGCTCTGTAAAATGGGTTCTAAATCGTTGGAGTTTTGATTAATGGGCGTATGCGATACGCCCCTACGCGCTGCGTTAGCATGGTCTTATTCCGTCCTACATATAGCTTAATTATGGGTATTGGCGTAGATCGTGGGAACGATCGTAATGTAGGGACAGGTCGAGACCTGTCCTTACAGAACTTCATTTAAACCTTGTGTAGATACTTATGAGAGTGTGAAAGTATTATGACTTTAGCTTCCCCCTTTGCAAAAGGGGGATCGAGGGGGATTTTATTAAGTCATAGGTTATTGATATTTAGAAATAATTTTTTAATATATCAAATCTCCCCTGACCCCTCTTTGCTAAAGAGGGGAATAAAAAGAATACTTTCACAGTCTCTTATGCTCTCAAGGCAAGAATTAACTTTTTTATAAATTACACTCATTTTGGAGAAATTCATGAACATAAAGCTAAAGTCGTTTTTAAGTATGACCTTGCTTGCATTAATAGCCATATTTTTATCGACAGCAAATGCAGCTGATAAAGGTTGGCCTGAACAAATAACTTTAGGTTATCAAAAATACGGTAGTTTGATTATTCTTAAAGGTACGGGTGAGCTTGAAAAACGTTTCAAGGAGCATGGTGTTAATGTGAACTGGGCAGAATTTCAATTTGGTCCGCCATTGCTGGAAGCAGTCAACGCAGGAAAAGTCGATCTTGGTATTGTCGGTGAAACACCTCCAGTTTTTGCGCAAGCTGCAACAGGTTCATCTATTGTTTATGTGGCCAATGAACCGGCTTCACCCAAAGGTGAAGGTTTGTTAGTTAAAAATGATTCGCCTATTAAAAGCATCCTTGAATTGAAAGGTAAAAAAGTAGCGGTCGCAAAAGGATCCAATTCGCATTATTTCTTGATTAAGGCTTTGGAAAAACAAGGTTTGACCTTAAACGATATTATTCCAACCTATTTGCCACCGGCTGAGGCTAGGGCCGCTTTAGAACAAGGACATGTTGATGCTTGGTCTGTATGGGATTATTTTTATGCCTCTGCTGAAATACAAGCTGGCGTTCGTACCTTGACCAACGGAGAAGGCATTGTTGATAACCATGCTTTTTATATATCAAGACGTCCTTTTGTTGAACTATATCCTGAGGCGGTAAAAGCCATTGTTGATGAAGTCGCTAAAACCGATGCTTGGATTGTATCTAATCCTGCTGATGCAGCTGCAT
Organism: uncultured Methylococcaceae bacterium; assembly: GCA_903934035.1. GTDB lineage: Bacteria > Pseudomonadota > Gammaproteobacteria > Methylococcales > Methylomonadaceae > Methylobacter_C. Next base: position 9,152 of record CAIZMK010000058.1, on the reverse strand, counting down.
CATTAGCAACACAAACTGGCGTTGATGCCAAAATTTTACAACGTGCCATAGAGCGTAGTAATTATGGTCCTGTCGCTCTAACAACAGAAGTGATCGCAGCTCAACAAAAAATTGCTGACACGATTCATGCTTTAGGTCTAATCCCTAAACCAATAGTTGTTAAAGAGGCAGTTTGGCAAGGTAATTAATACGGGTTTGCCCGAGTTTAAGGTGATATGTCTGTAGGGGCGAATTCATTCGCCCAGTTTGTAAGCCGGAATAAGTTTCTTATCGGCTTGGAAACGATAAAAAAACACCGTAGGGGGGCGTATTGCATACGCCCCTACGATCTTCACCACAATGTTATCGCTCTTGCGTGGGAATGCTAACAATTATTTGTGTAGATACCTATGGTAAGGGGAGGGTTGATATTGGGTTTTGATGAAATAAATCCTACGGTAACGATGCAGCCCTTCGTTATTATTTCTGTTATTTTTTTAAGTCATCATTGGAGTAAACAATGAAAGTATTTTGGTTTTTGCCCACCCATGGTGATGGCCGTTATTTAGGGACTAGCAAACAGGCTAGACCTGTTAATCATCATTATCTAAGTCAAATTGCTAGAGCTGCCGACGAATTAGGCTACGAAGGTGTATTAATTCCAACAGGAAAAACCTGTGAAGATGCTTGGGTAGTCGCTTCCTCTTTAGTGACGTTAACTCAACGTTTAAAGTTTTTAGTCGCCTTACGCCCTGGTGTTATTTCACCTGCTGGCGCTGCAAGGATGACGGCAACTTTGGATCGATATTCCGAAGGTCGTTTATTAATCAATGTTGTTGTGGGTGGAGACGCTGCACAATTGGCAGGTGATGGTATCTTTCTTTCTCATGATGAACGTTACGACGATGCAGAAGAGTTTTTTCATATCTGGCGAGAATTATTGAAAGGTGAAGAAGCCGTTACTTTCGAGGGTAAGCATCATAAAATTGAAGCAGGTCGATTATTGTTTCCTGCAGTACAAAAACCAAATCCACCACTATACTTCGGTGGCTCTTCTGAATCGGCACATGAGTTTGCAGGCAAATATGTAGATTCTTATTTAACTTGGGGTGAGCCTCCTGCCAAAGTCGCTGAAAAAATTGCCGAAGTCCGTTCTAAAGCAGAAAAACATGGCAGAACAGTCACCTTTGGAATCAGGTTACATATTATCGTAAGAGAAACCGAAGAAGAAGCATGGCAAGCTGCTGAAGATTTAATTAAATATGTCGATGATGAAGCCGTTGAACGAGCCCAGCGAGCCTTTAAACGCTCTGATTCCGAAGGCCAACGACGTATGGCAGAATTAACTCAATGGGGCGGTTCTCGTACTCGAGAGGCTTTAGAGGTTTCACCTAATTTGTGGGCGGGTGTGGGCTTGGTGCGTGGCGGTGCTGGAACTGCGCTAGTAGGTGATCCGCAAACCGTGGCTGATCGTATGCAAGAATATGCTGACTTAGGTATCGAGAATTTTATTCTTTCTGGTTATCCTCATCTTGAGGAAGCCTATCGTGTTGCAGAATTGTTATTCCCTTTATTGCCTGTTGATTATGTAAAGTCCAGAACCGGTGATGTCGTGCATTTAAGTCCTGTAGGTGATACCGGTACAGTTGATTTAACTACAGAGTTAAGAGTGTCAGCATCATGAGTCAGCGTTGTGCTCTATTAGTAACGGAAATTGTCAATCCAGATTCCCCCTCTGAAAAAAGGGGGATAGGGGGGATTTGTGAAATATTACTTACATCAAATACTCATCGTTTCCCTTCAAAAAAAGGAGCAGTTTATGCTTGGATTTGTGCATCATGAGTAAGCGTTCCCAAAATTACTTAAGCTGGGTAAAAAACGCTAGCGGATGGTTGTTACCTATTTTGCTAGTCGCATTTTGGGATGTCGCTGCCCGTAATGGCTGGATTACTTCGAAAATTTTACCTGCGCCCTTAGATATAGTTCATGCTGCAATTAATTTGAGTCTTTCTGGTGACATGCTACAAAATATTTTAATTAGCACCAAACGTGCAGGTGGAGGCTTATTAATTGGTGGTTCTATCGGTTTAACTTTGGGCTTATTGAACGGCATCTTTAGACCGGCGGATCGTTACTTAGATACCACAATTCAAATGATCAGAAATGTACCTCATCTAGCTTTGATTCCCTTGGTGATTATTTGGTTTGGCATCGGCGAAGAGGGTAAAGTGTTTCTAGTTGCTTTAGGTGTGTTCTTTCCCATTTATGCAAACACTTATCATGGCATAAAAATGGCTGATCCTCAGTTACTTGAGATGGGTCGTGTCTATGATTTGAATCCTTGGCAATTATTTACTCAAATCATTTTTCCAAGTGCTTTGCCATCAATACTGGTAGGGCTTCGTTATGCGCTGGGTTTTATGTGGCTGACTTTGATCGTTGCTGAAACGATTGCGACGACTTCTGGTATCGGTTATATGGCTATGAATGCCCGCGAATTCATGCAAACAGATGTTGTGGTGTTGGCTATATTGATTTACGCCTTGTTGGGTAAGTTGGCTGATACGGCTGCGAATTTACTTGAGTTAAGGTTGCTGCAATGGCATCCAAATTTTAGACATGGTTAAGCAAAAGTAGAATTGTGCCATGTTTATTCTCATAAGTTCTAGAGAACTAATAGTGAAAAGGAGCACTACATGCCCATTCAAAATTTAAATATTCGTAGAGAATGCAATGTTTATCCAGCATCTAACTATGCCAAACCTAAAATGAAAGTTGTGGAAAAAGTGAACCAAAAATCGACTTCTGGTATTGAGATTAAGATAGAAAATTTAAGTAAAAGTTTTGGCGATATCAATGTCCTAGAAAACCTAAACTTAGCTATTAAGCCAGGTTCTTTCGTAGCGATTGTGGGTCGAAGTGGCTGTGGTAAAAGTACATTACTTAGATTGATCTCTGGTCTTGATCAGGCTGATGTCGGTACTATTTATTACGATGGCAGTCAGCATAATGCCATTAACGGCGATGCTCGGTTCATGTTTCAAGAGGCGCGTTTACTTCCATGGCAAAGCGTTATAAATAACGTGCGTTTGGGACTTAATAAAGCGGAGTTTCCTAAAGCGTTAAATGCCTTAAAACAAGTCGGTCTTGAATCCCGTGCTGATGTTTGGCCTTCAGTACTTTCAGGTGGACAAAGGCAGAGAGTGGCATTAGCAAGATCATTAGTTCATGAGCCGCGTTTATTATTATTGGATGAGCCATTAGGCGCTTTAGATGCGTTAACCCGCATTGAAATGCAGAATTTAATCGAGCGGCTTTGGCGAGAACTTGGCTTCACTGCCATTTTAGTGACTCACGATATATTCGAAGCAGTCGCTTTAGCAGATCGAGTTATTTTGCTCAATGAAGGAAAAATAGACTTAGATTTGGATATTAATATCGCAAGACCAAGGCAACGTAGTGATATGGAATTGAATCGCTTAGGCGAAGAAATCTTGCAGCGAATTTTGACTACACCCGTAACGTCATAAGTGCTTATGTATTCCAGTAACGATGTTTTATTCTCGTTTGTCGCGCCGAGCACGCAGGAAGAAGCGGCAATCGACTGCCCTCGGGTGCGATTACCCGATTAAAACATCGTCGCGATAGCGAGCTCATTATTTTTTATAAATCCCTGAATGGCTGCGAAACATCAGATCAGAGTAGACAATATGACAACTACAGCGCTTTATCTTCTAAAGCAAAAACTAAAAGAAACAGCCGCACAAAGAGATCAGGCAGGCGGCACAGCTTTTTATGAAAGGCAATTGATCAGAGACAGTGGTTTATTACGCCTTTCTTTATCGAGAGAGTTTTCTGGTGATGCACAAGAGTGGCCAGTTATATTTCATACTGTAAGGGAAATAGCCAGTGTCGATAGCTCCTTGGCGCATATCCTAGGTTTTCAATATTTAATATTAGCTACTATTCAATTATTTGGAACGCCTGCTCAAGCGGCACATTTTTTTGGCGAAACAGGACGAGATAACTTGTTTTGGGGTAATGCTTTAAATCCCTTAGATACTCGAACCTTGGCAACGAGAGTTGAAGGGAGTTTGTTTATCAATGGCCATAAAAGTTTTTGTTCAGGTGCTAGAGATTCAGATTGCTTATTAATTTCTGCTTTGAATGAAGAAGGGCGTTTATTAGTTGCAGCGATACCCAGTTCTCGCGAAGGCATTAGCATCCATGATGATTGGGATAATATCGGTCAACGTCAAACTGATAGCGGCAGTGTCGAGTTTAAGCAAGTTGAGTTGTTTGATGATGAGATTTTGAGTTCGCCAGGTCCTTTAGGGAGTACTTTTGCTGGTTTGCGACCGCTCATTGCCCAGTTGTCTTTTTGCAATATTTATTTGGGTATTGCTCTCGGTGCTCTTGAGGAAGCGGTTGAGTTTACTAAAACACAGGGCCGGCCTTGGTTTAATTCTGGCGTACAAGAAATAGCTAAGGATCCTTATATTCTTCGTCGTTATGGCGAGTTAAGCGCTGAAATTAGGGCGGCTGTTGCACTGACCGATAATGCCGCTTTAAATCTACAAGCGGCTTGGGAGCAGGGTGATCATTTGACACCTGAGCAGCGTGGGCAATGCGCTCTGGATATTGCCGCTGCTAAAGTGATTACTACAAAAACGGGTTTGCAAGTGAGTAGTCAAATATTCGATGTGATGGGTGCAAGAGCCACTACTGCCAGCTTAAGGCTAGATCGATATTGGCGTAATGTACGCGTGCATACCCTGCACGACCCTGTTGATTATAAATTGCGTGATTTAGGTGATTGGGTACTTAATCAACACTTACCTGAGCCTAGTTTTTATTCATAACTCATGTTACGCAGTCATTAAGCGGTTTATAAAAAAACAAATAATGAGGTCGCTATCGCGTCGATTTGTTAATCGGGTAATCGCACCCGAGGGCGAGATACTTTCTTTTGCTCCGCCAAAAGAAAGTATCCAAAGAAAAGGCGGCTCGATTGTCGCTTCTCCCTGCGCTCCTCGGTTTTGTAGGGGGTCGGTAGAGAGGGCGTCCTGCCCTCCTAACGACGCACGGCATCCATGCCGCGCCCCTGTTGTGGCAAATCCAACAAAACCTGCGGTGCTCAGCGCGGCAAACGAGATTAAAGCGACGTTACTGCGTAACTAAAAGACTGATTTAGCCTTTGTATATACACCTAAAGAGAATTATCAATGACAAAAATAATAGATATGCGCAGTAGACCTTCGTTTCTACATGATTTTTATGGCGCAACGCCAGGCACCGATGAATATGAAGTTGCTAGATGGCTTAATCGTCGTGTCGGCTCCAAAGATGATGAGCATTTTAAGCGCTCAATTAACATAGAGGCTTTTGTCGAAGAAGTGCGAGAAGTGGGTATAACCGCATCAGTCGTTGTCGGTCGTGATACGCCTAATTTAACCATATCTAATGATAGGATTTTAGAGCTGACTGCACCCTATAAAGAATTAATAGGGATAGCTTCAGTCGATCCACAAAAACCTAATGCCGTTGCTCAGATTGAGCGTGCAGTTAAAGAATTGGGTTTTAAGGGTATTAATATTGAACCCGGTTTTGGCAGTCCGGCCCTTAAAGTGGATGATGTTCTCATTTATCCTATTTATGAAGCCTGTGAGCAATTGGGTGTTCCGGTATTTTTAATGTCAGGCCCAACTACGCCGGATTTGGAATATGCAAATCCCGCAGCAGTGGGCAGACTTGCTCGTGCCTTTCCTAATTTACAAATTGTTTGCTACCACGGTTACTATCCTTATGTGAGCGAAATGATCGGTGTGGCTTTTCGTTATGAGAATGTTTATGTGGTGCCCGACATGTATATTTTTCTGCCAGGCGGCAGCTTATATGTTGAAGCGGCTAATGGTTTTATGCGCAATCAATTGTTATTTGGAAGCTCCTATCCATTTCGGGCTATGGGACAAACTGTTGACGATTTTATTGGCTTAGGCTTCAAAGGAGCGGTCTTAGACGATGTGCTCTTTAATAATGCCACCCAGTTATTAAAACTTGATATTTAAAGTGATATGCAAACTATAAACAATGAAGACTTGGTGTTGACTACCGAAGAAATTGAAACTGATGTTTTAGTGATCGGCGGCGGCACAGCAGGGCCTATGGCTGCCATTAAAGCAAAACAACAAGATCCTAGTTTACGGGTGTTATTGCTAGAAAAAGCCAATGTCAAACGTAGTGGTGCTATTTCTATGGGTATGGATGGACTTAATAATGCCGTTATTCCTGGTTATGCTACGCCTGAACAATACGTCAAAGAAATCACGGTTGCTAACGATGGCATCGTCAATCAAAAAACCTTATTCGCTTATGCTGAAAATAGCTATGCGATGATCGAAGAGCTTGATAGCTGGGGTGTTAAATTCGAGAAAGATGAGAATGGCGATTATGCAGTAAAAAAAGTTCATCACATGGGCACTTATGTGTTACCGATGCCAGAAGGTCATGACATCAAGAAAGTGCTGTATCGTAAATTAAAACAAACCAGAGTCAATGTCACTAATCGCTTAGTCGCAACGCGTGTTTTGATTGCAGACGATGGTAGGGTAGCAGGTGCATTAGCTTTTGATTGCCGCAGTGGTGTTTATACTGTTATCAGAGCAAAAGCAGTCATATTGTGTACTGGAGCGGCTGGCCGCTTAGGTTTGCCTGCATCGGGTTATCTATTTGGAACTTACGAAAATCCTACCAATGCCGGTGATGGCTATAGCATGGCTTATCACGCAGGTGCAGAGTTATCCGGGATTGAATGCTTTCAGATTAATCCATTAATCAAAGATTACAATGGCCCTGCCTGTGCTTATGTAACAGGCCCTATGGGCGGTTACACCGCAAATGCTCAAGGTGAACGCTTTATCGAGTCTGATTATTGGAGCGGTCAGATGATGCAGGAGTTTCATCAGGAATTGGCTGGTGGCAAAGGCCCTGTCTTCCTTAAGGTCGATCATTTAGCCGAAGAAACTATTTCAAACATTGAAACTATTTTGCATAGCAATGAACGACCTAGTCGTGGTCGATTTCACCAAGGGCGAAGCACGGATTACCGCACCGATATGATAGAGATGCATATCTCTGAAATTGGTTTGTGCAGTGGTCATAGTGCTTCAGGTGTTTGGGTTAATGAACACGCTGAAACCACAGTACCTGGACTTTATGCGGCGGGTGATTTGGCCTGTGTTCCTCACAATTACATGCTGGGGGCTTTTGTTTATGGTCGTTTAGCCGGTGAATCTGCTGCGAGTTATTGCGCAAACACTGAGTTAGCAGAAGTCGATACTAAGCAAGTGGAGACTGAACGCCAGCGAATTTTTGCTCCACTAGCCCGTAAGCACGGTCTTTCACCTACTCAAGTGGAATATAAGTTACGCCGATTAGTGAATGATTATTTACAACCACCTAAGGTGGCGCGGCGTATGGAGATAGGTTTAGTTCGTTTTGAAGAAATACGTGCCGATTTACAGCAGATAGTCGCAAGCAATCCACATGAACTGATGCGAGCCGCAGAAGTTAGCTTTATCTTAGATTGTGCAGAAATGGCGGCAAAAGCTTCTTTGTTTCGAACAGAAAGTCGTTGGGGGCTTTATCACGCTCGTCAAGATTATAGCGAACGCAATGATGCCGAATGGGCTGTGCACGTTCAAGTACAAAAGGATCAATCGGGTGCTATGTCGATTTTTAAAAGGCCACTGGAACCTTATATTGTTGAACCTGATGATGTAGAAAAAGCGGTATACCAGCAAATACGTATTCAGCCTAAAGGCGCTGTTGTTTCATCAGGAGTAAGCCATGAGCTTTAGTCCTATAGATTTTCCGGTTAAGGTGGATTTGAATGCTTGTATCGCCGATAAAGGTTGCACAGTGTGTATCGATGTTTGTCCTTTAGATGTATTAGTTATTGATCCTGCTACTGGTAAAGCCGGCATGAAATATGATGAATGTTGGTACTGTTTGCCTTGTGAAAAAGATTGCCCCACTCAAGCAATCCGCGTGGATATTCCCTATTTACTAAGGTGAGTGAAATGGAATTGGAGTTATTATTAAGATCTCGTCTGGCTGATCCTGATCCCGTTGTCAGACGTATTGCGCTGATCGAATTAGTCGATGAAACGGATCCCGATACTGCTAAACCCTTTTTAATTTCTGCTTTGCAGGATGCTAATAAAGAAGTTCGTATAGAAGCAGCACAAGCTCTTGAAGCACAAGATAGTCCTGAGGCTATTAGCGCATTGTTAAAAGCTTTAGAAGATACTGAACCCACTGTGCGTGAAGTAGCGGCACAATCTTTAAGTGCGAATAAAAATCCTGAAGTAGGGGCTTTATTGGTTGAATGGACAGGACATGCTGATAGCGATGTTCGTGTCGCTATTTTTCGAGCATTACGGGAACTTCGCTTAGCGGCCGCAACCATTCCGGCTCTTAATGCTTTAGCTGATGAAGATGCTAGAGTGCGAAGAGAGGCTGTGGGTGTTTTAGGTTGGTTAAAAGATGTTACTACCTTATCGCAATTGGTTAATCTGGCAAAAACAGATCCTGATACCGAAGTAAGGCGTGCCGCAGTTGGTGCTTTAGGTTTTGCATCTAATGATACTGTAAGAGTTGCCGTTGACTTGGCTTTGTTTGATGTTGATTGGCAGGTGCGAGAAGAAGCGGCGACCGTTGCGGGTAAGCTAGGTTTAGATTCTTTGGTGGCAACATTAATTCGTGCCTTGGATGATAGTTATTGGCAAGTGCGACTTAAAGCTGCGCGTAGTTTGGGACGACTTAAAAATAGCCATGCTGTACCGGCGTTGTGCGAAGTGTTGGGTCATCCCATTAGCAATTTACGCAAAGAAGCGGCTTTAGCATTAGGTGAAATTGCAGATCCCGCTGCGTTATTCTATCTTTATATGGTCACTCAAGACCCAGATCCAGATGTGCGAAAAGCGGCTAATCTTGCTGTGTGTCGTATTAATTTTGTTCGTAACAAATAATGGTTAGCATTCCCACGCAAGAACGATAACGTTGTGGTGAAGATCGTAGGGGCGTATTGCATACGCCCTTATAAAATAAGCCCTATAACATGTTGGGCGTATGCAATAGAGACTGTGAAAGTATTATGGTTTTAGCTTCCC
>CAIZMK010000057.1 GCA_903934035.1 uncultured Methylococcaceae bacterium | reverse complement strand
TTTATTTTATCTGCTATCAACTTAAGACGAGACACGATGCAAGTTTTGACCATTCGTCCTGAGCCTGTCGAAGGGTGTAAGCTTAAGCCCTTCATGGTTATTTGAATTTTGGGATTCTGAGTTTTTGAGTAAACTTTAATTTAATAACCTTGACTATCAAACATAAAAAGGCACAATCCCTATATAACTTACATTTTAAGGAACGCAATGCACACTGAACTAAGCACTATTGAAATCCTGCCAACTGCGACTCATCAGTATTCCATTATATGGCTACATGGCTTAGGCGCAGATGGCCATGACTTTGAAAACATAGCTGAACAATTACACTTAAAAGCGGCAGCTAACATTCATTTTATTTTTCCTAACGCACCTATACAAGCAGTCACTATCAATGGTGGCACGAAAATGCGTGCTTGGTATGATATTTTGGAAATGTCTTTAGAGCGCAGAGTTGATATAACAGGCATTTATCAATCAGAATCAGCGATAAAACAGCTAATAGAACTAGAAATCAATAAAGGTATACGCCCCGAAAATATTTTACTGGCTGGTTTTTCTCAAGGCGGGGTGATTGCCTTACATACAGGCTTAAGGTATCCACATAAATTAGCGGGCATCATTGGGCTTTCAACCTATTTACCCACACTTAAACAATCTAGCTCAGAACATAGACCAGAAAATGCCAGCATACCGATATTTATGGCTCATGGCATATTAGATTCAATTGTTGAAATAGAAACGGGTAAAGCAGTAGCGACTGAACTTATGAATTTAGGCTACCCTGTGCAATGGCATGATTATCTAATGGAGCATTCTGTTTGTGTTGAAGAAATAGCTCATCTATCGACTTTTATTAATGAGTTATTTAAATAAGCATTGTAGGGGCATATTGCATACGCCCCTCTATCGAAAGCTCAATGTTGTTATGAAGCTTATTTTATAAGGGCGTATGCAATACGCCCCTACCAATAATCGACACAATCTTATCGTTCTTGGGTTTAAATTTGTGCAATTCCCAAACGCAACGCCACTGTACACAGCTAAGTAATCTTTGAACTTATTGTAGGCCGGAATAAGGCTTTTCAAGCGTAAGCGAGTAAAGCGTTTCCGGCATAGGGACTGCACCTATGCGGGAAACGCCGCCATGAACTGGGCTAGCATTTTTAATCACACCCGTGACTCGGAGTGAATGAACGATTGGAGGGAGCACTATAAATTTTCTAGGAAGATTGACTACTATCCACCAACACTTTAAGTTTTAGGCCTGGATGCAAACCTTTTACCAAATTACTAGCATTGGTTTTTTGCAATTCAGCTAGTGGCACATTAAACTTTTTAGCAATTTTTATTAAAGTATCACCCTCACCTACGTTGTAATTAATAAGGTGCATTGATGAAGTTGTGCTTGCAAGTTGAGGAATGACACTCTTAATCGTTAATTTTTGACCTAGGCTTAAAGCGGTTTTCAAAGTAAGATTATTCCAGCTAGCAAGTTCTTGGGGAGCGACAGAAAAATGCTTGGCAACAGCCTGTATCGTATCGCCTTTCTTAACCGCATAAACCTGAGAACTAACTGCCTTAATCTTAGGATTATTTGTATTAGACTTGTTTTGAATCTGAGCCTGGTTTTGGGTTTGGGGTTGGTTTTGGGTTGGCGTAGTGATAGCCACATAAGTAAATTTTTCTTGCCCGGGTATCAATAACTTCATACCTGCACGAATTGCAGTCTTACCTAAATGATTGGATGAAACAAGCAACGTAGGGCTGATATGGTTTTTAGTCGCAATCGAAGTTAAAGTGTCTCCTGATTTAACCGTGTATTGCAGAGGCACTTTAATGACCTCCTTATTAACTGGCGTTATTCGATTACTGGCAACTTTCTCATCATATTGCCTTAAATCCACTCGTTCCGAATCAGGCAACATGGCCAAATTATCTTTAAAAGTCTGCACTTGATCTACAGGCACTAACAAACGATGCGGACCCTGAGGTGCAGTGCTCGCACGATTAAAACCGGGATTTAGCTTTAAAAATTTATGTAACGGCGTATTGGCAAGTTGCGCAGCTTTGTGCAAATCTAAAGGTGACTTAATGTCAACGACTTCAAAATAAGGTCTATTAGGAATGTGTTGTAATTGGATTTTGTATTCATCTGCATTAGCAAATATCTTAGCGATAGCTAACAATCGCGGCACATAATCTTCGGTTTCTTCAGGTAAATCAAGCGACCAAAAATCAGTCGCTAAACTTAGATCTTCATTCTTTTCTATAGATTTTTTGACTCGACCTTGACCACAATTATAGGATGCTAAGGCCAGCAACCAATCACCATCAAAGTTATCATTGAGTTGTCTTAAATAGACAGCGGCGGCTTTAGTTGAGGCATAAACATCACGACGTCCGTCATACCAATCATTTTGTTGCAAACCAAATTCTTTACCGGTAGCCGGCACAAACTGCCAAAGACCCGAAGCATCTGCCTTTGAATAGGCATTCGGTACAAAAGCACTTTCAACGACCGGCAATAAAGCTAATTCACCGGGTATATTATTCGCTTCAACTTCATCAAGTATATGATGTAAATAAGGCTCTGCACGTTGCTGCAATATAGCGAGTGCGGCTGGATGCTCCAAATACCAAGAAACAGCACGATCAATACGAGGATGTTTGACATCAGGCAAGGAATACAAAGACAGCAAACGCTCCCAAACGGTACCTTGATGGGTTGAAGCTGTTTTGAATTTATGCTTGCTTAATGCGTTGGAAGCTTGATAATCATAGTCATTATTTGCAGATCGCTTACTAGCATCTGCTTGATCTAAACCTAATCGCTCTTTGGGTGCATTAGAACAACCGGTAATAATTAACGATATCGATATTAATAAAAAGTTAATCGACCTGTTAAAATTAACACGTTTCATCTTTAACCTAGGGGAATAGTTGTCAACATTGGTTGAGATTGTATCATTTATTATTAATAATCGTTAACTATGACATCACAATAGAGTGTAGTAATGAAGCGTAATTTCTTATTTGCATGGTATCAAACGCCTAGAGGCAAGCTCTTAAAAGAGCTTGAAATTGATTATATACGAAGATCTATCACCGTCAGTTGCCAACAAACTATTCTACAACTGGGTGGCTTAGGCTGGGAAGATGAATTTGTTGATTGTACTTTGTACAAAAACTACATCGTTTTAGACGCCAAGGCGCTGAGCAGTAAAGACGCGCTAAAAATACAAGCCAAAGCCTATAGCCTGCCTTTACAAAACGACAGCGTCGATATGATTATCGTCCCCCATTTATTGGAATTCGATAGTTTTCGCTTTCAAACCATGAGAGAAATCGAACGAATTTTAAAACCTGAAGGCTTGTTAGTGATCATCAACTTCAACCCTTGGAGTATTTGGGTGCGCTACCAATATCTTTGGGACAAAAAAATGGCCGACTCATGGGGAGGACATTTTATTTCCCGCTCAAGAATCTTAGATTGGCTAAAGTTATTAAACTTTGAAGTTTCTGTTTCTTCGGAATTTAACCTAGACACCGTCAAATCTCAACAAGGTCGACTTGCCACTAGAAGCCAATGTTTTTTTTCTACAGCTTATGCCATTAAAGCTATAAAACGTCGCTATAATATTATTCCCTTAACGCCGATAAAAAACGGCAGCCCTCGCTTATCCTTAATCCATTCATTAAATCCAACAGCAAGCAAAAAGCATGACTAACACTGTTATTATTTATACCGATGGCGCCTGCCGGGGCAACCCAGGCTTAGGCGGCTGGGGTGTATCATTCACTTATAAAAACCATAACAAAGAACTTTATGGCGGAGAGAAACTAACCACAAATAACCGCATGGAATTGATGGCCGCCATACAAGCTTTAGAGTCATTAACAAAACCTTGCTTAGTACAATTGAACAGCGATTCTAGCTATGTACTTAAAGGCATTACTGATTGGATGCCTAATTGGAAAAAAAGAGGCTGGAAAACCGCAGCCAGAGCGCCCGTCAAAAATGAAGATTTATGGCGCAGACTCGATGCAGCCATCGTATTACACACCATAGAATGGAAATGGGTAAAAGGACACTCTGGTGACCCAGGTAACGAACGAGCAGACGCTTTAGCCAATCTAGGTATAGATATGATGTGAGGTTGCCAATTTAAGGCAGGACAGTTTAAGTTAATCGTTCATTTTAAAGTAGGACTTTCTTAAACACAGACTAAAGGCGAAAGGCGAAGCTTAGCACCTCTCAATTAAACTAATTTTACGCAGCCATTTAACACGGATTAAAAAAATATCACATTATCGGTACATTTGACGCCGTAGGGACAGGTAGCGACCTGCCCCTACATCACGAACCGCCTCTAGTTTCACCTTTCACCTTTCGCCTTATTTCTTACTATTCAATAAATTTTTCAAATCTGCAAAAGGATTATGACTGGCGGTCGGCGTATTAGATACCGAAGACTTTGAGCCACCAAAACGGGTTTCTTCGTAGCGTGAATGCTCGTTATCATGACAATAAAGACATAATAGCTCCCAATTACTGCCATCAGAGGGATTATCATCGTGGTTATGATTTTTATGATGGACTGTTAATTCGGTCAAATTAGTATGCGTAAATTCACGCGTACATCGACCACAGATCCACGGATACAACTTAAGTGCTTGACCTCGATAAGATTGCTCTCGTAACTCCTGATTACGTCTTGCGTCCGTCACAATCTGATTAAGCTTATCTTTGTTTAAGGCTGTTTTTTTAATCGTCATCTTGTTACCGTTAATTTAAAACACATTCCAGCAATAATTTATCATAAATAGCTCTATAATCAGCCATCATTCTAGTCAAACTAAACTTTGATACCACCCTTTCACGCCCAAGCTGACCATGTAAAACCAAAAGCTCAGGCCGAAGCAGATAACGTTCAAAAGCTGCTGCCATAGCGACGGGGTCTTGCTTTGCGACTAAATAACCCGTATGACCTTCGACCACTAACTCCGAATTTCCACCCACTTTAGTAGCAACAACAGCCAAAGCACTAGCCATCGCTTCAAGTATAGTATTCGATATGCCTTCGTTTATAGAGGGTAGTACAAACAAATCCAAAGTCTGCATAATATCAGCTACATCATGTCTTTCGCCAGCAAACCAAACCAAATGGTCTATATCAGCTTCTCGAACTAATTTTTGCAGGGCATCCAATAAGACCCCGTCACCCACAATCACCAGCCTTAAATTGCGACTTAAATCTGGATTATTCTTAAGCAGATAAACAAAAGCCTGTACTAAAGTTATCTGATCTTTTACCGGATCCAACCGTCCAACAGTTCCTATCAACAACAACCCTGAATCACGAAACTCAATCGGCAATAACGATAAAGGCTTAGCCTCATTCACTTTAAATCGATTAAGATCTACACCATTGTAAACTTGAGTAATCTTCCTTTCTTGCACCTTGATCTGTTTAAGCAACCAGTTTTCTAAGTCTTTAGACATGGGGATATACCGCTGCACAAATGGCCTAAAACAACGCCTTAATAAAACGTAGCGCCAGTGAGTCCCATCGATATCATCTATATCTCGCCCGTGTTCACCATGAACACGACATTTGACACCCGCCAGCAAGCCGGGCAACTGGGCTTCCAGCGCAGATAAATTGCGCGTATGTAATATGTCTGGCTTAATTTCTCTTAATAAACGCCACAAGCGCAGATAAACGCCAAGATCTTGCCCTGGCTTTTTGTTCAAGCAATAAACCTGCACTGCATCGCTATTAATCCTATTGCGAAAGTCAGTATAGTCGGTCATACAAATAACAGCATGTCGATACTTATCATCAGGCAGCGTGTTAATTAAATTAACCAAGCCATTTTCTAAGCCGCCTGTACCTAAACGAAACAACACATGAGCAATTAAGGGTTTATGAGTAGATCGTAACATTATAAAACCAACTCTAAAGTATAGCCCTTAGCCAGCAGAAGCTTCTTCAATGCTGTTAGTGCAAAAACTTGAATATGTCTAACACGCTCGCTACTGACTAAAAAATCTTGGGCTATTTTCGCTAAGGTCGCCAGCTCATAACCGCAAAGACCATAACGACGACAAATCACTATACGCTGCTTGTCAGGCAATTCAGATAAACAGTCTATAAGATTTTTATACATAAGATCATTATGCAATTGCTCATCTTGCCCCTTACAATCGGCATGCATAAAAGATTCACTTATTGAATTATCCAAGCAGACTAAAGGCTGATCGAGCTTAAGCAACTTTTCAACCTGCGCTAGCGGAATATTCATATAATTGGCAATATCCTGTGCACTGGCTTCAAAATGATACTCTTGTAATAAATGACGCTTAGCATTAAGTGTTTTCTTTAATTCCTTAAAGACGTCTTCTGGCAAACGAAATGGCCTAGATTGATTCATAATCGCCTGCTCAATCATTTGTTTTATCCAACAAGTTGCGTAAGTTGAAAAGCGATAGCCTAGCTCTGGATTAAATTTCTTAACCGCACGAATCAAACCTATATTACCCTCCGCTATTAAATCTAATAGCGGCAAACCTTGATAAAGATAACGCCGAGAAATATTAACGACTAAGCGCAAATTACCTTCAATCATTATATTTCTTGCAACTTCATCGCCATTCTGAGCCCTAGTACCATAGATTTTTTCTTCTTCTATGGTAAGTAAAGCTGAACGACTTAAGGCTTTTAAATAAAAGTGATTAGCATCAAGTTTATTACCGTGACATAAGCGACTAAGCCTAACTGCTTTCTTATTAGATTTAATCTGTTGCTTATCTTCATCGTCACTATGATCTGACTTAAACTGACTTTCATTATAATAATATTGCGAGAGATTAAGTAACGCTGCGGTCATAAATAACTCCTTAAATGAGTTGCTGGCAACAAGATACCAGCGGTAATTACGAATATTGAGCAAAACAATAAAGCTTTGCTGGTAAGCAGATCAGGCTAAATTACTGCTACAAGTGTTTTATTTTGGGATTTCTTGAGGGGGATGATTTTATTTGCTTAGAAAATAAACTTCAGTGTGAATCATACCAAACAATCTGCTGACTTAATACACTAGTTTTGCGTATTGCAATTTGATGACCATTAACTGACTTATATCAGCTATTTTTTATATAGCACTTTCTTAAAGAGCCACTATAACTATCAACGCTTATTTACTCAGCAAATGGTGCAATACGGCTATCGCCTATTGCACCCTACGAATCATCATTTGTAGACCGGAATAAGACTTTGCTCGCTTACAATACTCTGAACGTTTTATGATTTTGACATTCCCTTTTGTTAAAAAGGGGAAATAACAAAGAATACTTTCACAGCTTCTTAGGCTCGAAAAGACTTATTCCAATTTACAGATACTAACAACACTTATTGATTCAGCAGGATTTTTTTAGCTAAATTTATTTTAGCAGCCAAATAATCAGAGCCGCCACGATCAGGATGGAGTTTCTGTATTAATGTTCGATGAGCACTAATGATTTCAGCTTTTGATGCTCCAAGCTTTAAGCCTAACACCTCATACGCTTCTTCTACAGACATCTTGCCTTTAGCACTGGCTTCATACTGTGATTGTGAAGTGTTCTGTTTGCCGCCCGTAAAGCTTTGCCATAGACGATGTACTTGAGGACCAAAATGCAATAAAGCCGGCAAAAACCTCACCATAAAAGCGATGACTACCCCAATAAGCGCAAACAAGCCATTTAAGTGCCCCGTTGCCGTTAAATAAACTAACAATAAACCCGTTAAACTAATCAATACTATGTTTCGGTAGCGCGTAAATGCTAAAGGTGACTTTTTCTTAAAAGACCGCACTGCAAAGAAAACGATGATAGCCAGCAATATTATTAAATAAATTCGAATCAATGTTTTCTCCAAGATTAATGATTCCTGAGCAATAATACCTTAGAATGAAAGCTGGTACGACAACAGGCTAACAAATAACCCATGATGCAACACGCCTATATTCCCATACTAGGATTTGCCGCTTTTAGTGGCACAGGTAAAACCACCCTATTAGCGCAAATAATTCCACTATTAAAGCAACAAGGCTTACGTATAGCTTTAATTAAGCATAGTCATCATAACTTTCAAATTGACCAGCCCGGCAAAGATAGTTTTCGCTTACGCGAGGCAGGCGCCACGCCTGTCATGTTAATTTCCTCACATAGACGCGCCATCATTACCGAATTCGCTAGCGTACAAGAGCCAAAATTAGATGACCAACTAAAGCTATTCGACCAAGCAGAGCTCGACCTTATTTTGGTTGAAGGCTTTAAATCAGAAGCATTCCCTAAAATCGAACTACACAGAGCGATTATGAATAAACCTTTACTATATCCGAATGATCCGAACATTATCGCCATTGCCTCAGATACGCAATTATTAACACCCGATAGAATCAGCCAATTAGATATTAATCAACCTAATATGATAGTCGAATTTATTTTAAAACAGTTTTTGAGGTTGAAATGATAGATGTTTGTGCCCAAGAAAAAAACCAGATGAGCTCTATTACAAAAGCCTTAGCAGGTATTGCCGCAGCCATAGAGTCAGTCACAGAAACAGAAATCGTTAGTTTAAAGCTTGCATTAGGTCGAGTGCTTGCAGAACCGCTCTACTCTACCATCAATAGTCCCTTCGATCGAAACTCAGCGATGGATGGTTATGCGTTTTCTAGTACTGATTTAATTCCAGAGCAGGAAACTAGCCTAACGCAAGTAGGTTGTTCGTGGGCAGGACAGCCTTTTCAGGGCAGATTACAAGCCGGTCAATGTGTGCGCATATATACCGGCGCGGTATTACCAGCCGAAGCTGATTCTGTGATTATGCAAGAACAAGTACAGATAAATGGATCTATTATTTCTTTGCCTACCCAGACCAAAGGCCAAGAACATATTCGAGAGATAGGCGAAGATATTAAACAAGGGGATTTAGTCTGTTCAGCCAACAAAAAAATAACGGCCATTGATCTGGGCTTACTAGCCTCAACTGGCATTGATAGCGTGGTCGTCAAACGCAAAGTAAAAATAGCCTTCTTTTCTACTGGCAACGAATTAACAGCATTAGGTCAAACTTTAGAATCAGGAAAAATATACGACAGCAATCGTTATTTGTTAACAGGCTTACTTAATGATCCTTGCTACCAAGTCACAGATTTAGGTGTCATTGCTGATGATCCACAACAATTAGAAGACTGCATAGTGGCTGCTGCAAAAAATCATGACCTTATTATTAGTACCGGCGGTGCTTCGGTCGGTGACGCTGACTTTATTAAAGAAGTATTAGTACGATGCGGCAAAGTAGACTTTTGGAAGATTGCCATAAAGCCTGGCAAACCCTTAGCTTTCGGTAAAATTAATGACTGTCATTTCTTTGGCCTACCAGGCAACCCTGTGGCTGTAATCGTCACTTTTCAACATATCGTCACGCCTGCACTAGAACAACTATCAGGTATACCGATGTCACAACCCTTACATTTTGTGGCTAAGTGTAGTTCTGTACTCAAAAAATCACCGGGACGCCAAGAGTACCAAAGAGGCATACTTAGCCAAGACACTAACGGCGAATTACTAGTCTCCTCCTCTGGGCAACAAGGCTCCAATATATTAAGCGCTGCTAGCGCAGCCAATTGCTATATCGTTTTGCCCATTGAATGTGATGGTATTCAGCCCGGAGAAACCGTTCGAATTGAACTGATAAATAACATAGTCAATTCAGTAATAAGCCATTAAAAAAAATCAGTTATTTTTCAATGTATCGTTACCAACTTAATGAGAGACAAGCAGCAAGACTAATCGCTCGCCCTGTGTTTTTTTGAAGAACTCCTGCGTTTTTTGAAGAACTGTCGTAGGAGCGGCTTTTGCGGCGTTTACGCGTCTAAAGCCGCTCCCACAAAAAAATTTTATAGCTCCATTCCTTAAATCGTGATGTCCCACCTTAAGTGCATAGGTATCTACACAAGTTTCTTATCGGCGTGGAAACGATAAAAAACACCATAGAGGCCAATGTCATTAAGTTAAGGATTTGTAGCCCCTACAGATTATTTGCTTTCCCCAGTCCTTAACTTAATGACATTGCCGTAGGGGCGTATTGCATACGCCCAACATTGAAAGTCTATATATTATAGGGCTTATTTTATAAGGGCGTATGCAATACGCCCCTACGATCTTCACCACAATGTTATCGTTCTTGCATGGGAATGCTAACAATTATCTGTGTAAATACCTATGCCTTAAGTGGATAACCCAAAGTATCGTTAAGTCATTTGCTGGAAGACTCAGGTCACCTTTTAGAATGCTCATGACGGCTAATGGAACTTCTAGGTCAGCTAAGCGAAAGACTATGAATCTATCTTTTAACTTATTCCACGGTCAGGGTAAGTTTTTATACAGGGTTTAAAGTGTACTAAAGAGTCATGCGGTATTTTTGGACAAGAATTAGATCTCGCTATACCACCCTAGACGATTTTAGAGTCCGCTTGAACAGTTCTAAAAGGGTTTCTAAATCAGCACTTCAGAGCTTACTTTCCATCTAGGCCACAAATATGAATTAAGGTAACATCGTAATGATATATTTATTTTATTGACTCAACTGCCTTAATCGAGTCTAATAGCCGTCTTTGTGTAGTGCCGCCCAGGTAGCTCAGTCGGTAGAGCAGAGGACTGAAAATCCTCGTGTCGACGGTTCGATTCCGCCCCTGGGCACCATGAATTCTAAAGGCTCCTATTTTATAGGGGCCTTTTTTATGCCTGACGGTTTTGTATTACAATGTAATTCTTGTCCTGCCACTAATCCGAAAATAGGAATTTAACCTTTGCTCTCGCAGCCCATCCACCACGACAAGCCTTTCCCCTTTTTTTATATTGATACTGCATTCTCTGAAGAGCAGTGTGCTGTACTTGAGGATTTGTTTTTGCTATACGGTGACTGGCAACATCGGGATGGGGCATTTTATCGATGCTCTCTTCGCGATGTTACTGAGAATATTCCAGTAACTTTCCAGACAGAAGTGCTTGCTAGAATGCGTGAAATCACAGGATTGCCACTCGTGAATCGAGTGCTAGTCACGGCACAACGCATGTTGCCAGGTCAAGTCATTGGCATACACAGCGATCGACCGTTATTGGGCTATGAGATTTTTCGACTGGTCGTGCAGCTTAATAGGGAATGGCAAACTAAACATGGCGGTGTTCTTCAATTATTTTCATCGCCAGACAGTGAGGTGATGTTCAGCGTTAACCCTGAATACAACAAAGCCTTTGGCTTTATGCTAAATATCGACTCATACCATGGCGTCACCGAAGTTACCCAGCCTCGACAAACAGTGGTCTTTAATTTCTGGCATGCAGCCAATACATCAGAACTTGCGGCGCACGTCCAAGCTTTATTCAATAATATTAAATTCTCTGATTTGCCGACCTCCCTCGATGCTGTTGCTACATCTGCAGAATTAAGCCTACCTGAGGATACTACTTTACATGCTGGCACAGCAGCGATTGCACTGCAGCGCTGGGGTTATGATGAGTCAACCATTGAAATCGGCTACCAGCATAGTGCGGGCCTGACTCTCTGCGACTCCAATGATGCCGAGACTTATGCAGCAGTGCTGTTAGCAGATTGGCTTGCGTATTTGCATCGAAATTCGTTTGATCTGGCACGCTGGGAGATCTTGCATCGCCAACTTAATGGAATAGAAATCTTTACGCGCCTGAAGCCCACATGGCAGCTTTGTCTGCCGGAATTCTAAAAGCCTACATTTCTAATTGATTGACTTATAAGCCCTAAAGACAAATTGGACACACTATTGAAAGCCTCCTTTTATGACCTTAATTATTCTGATTTAGAACAGTTAACAGCTCAGAATAATTTAAACCATTCAGCAGCGACCGTTCTTTTTAATTGGCATTATAAAAAGAAACAACAAGCTCAATGTGTCGACAATCTCGCTAAATCTTCATTGGCCTTCTTCCAAGAACATTATGATTTTTCTCTACCCGAAATCGACACTGTTCATGAATCTACAGATCGAACTGTAAAGTTTCTTTTTAAGCTTAAAGACCATCATAAAGTCGAAACAGTGCTTATCCCTTTTCATAATAAATATTCTATTTGCCTATCCTCGCAGGTGGGTTGTGCTATGAATTGTTCGTTTTGTTTTACTGGGACTCAAGGTCTTAAAAGAAACTTGACCACCAGTGAAATTGTTGGACAGTTTCTTCAGGCTTGGCGTTGGTTAGCAACGCATAGACCTGGAGAAGAGCGCATTTTAAATATTGTCTTTATGGGGCAAGGCGAACCCTTACATAATTTTGATGCCGTTAAAAAAGCTTGTGAGATATTTCTATCACAACATGGCACTTCAATAGCCGCGCAAAAAATTACCATTTCAACTGCGGGGTATATTCCGGGACTTAAAAGATGGAGCCAAGAAATCCCTGGCGTTAACCTTGCTTTATCACTACATTCACCGGTTGAAGCCAAGAGGAATGAACTTATTCCGATTAATAAAAAGTATCCGCTAGAGGAGGTATTGGCCACCATTGACCAGATCCCTTTAAGTAAAAAGCAATTTATTACTTATGAATATATCCTGATAAAAGATTTTAATGATAAGCCTGAGGATGCTAAAAAGTTGGGGGCACTACTGACTGGTAAAAGTGCTTATATCAATTTAATTCCTTTTAACGCATTTCCAGGATCACAATATCAGCGCCCAGATTTGGATACAATCGAACAGTTTAAAGCCATTTTAGATACCTTTAAAATTCCAACCCTAATAAGAACGACCAAGGGTGATGATGTCTTAGCCGCCTGTGGACAACTTAATTCTAAAAAACATAATTTGTAGGGACAGGTCTCGACCTGTCCCTACAGTGTTTTCAAAACAATAGTTGTTGAACAAGAGCAGCATTGTAGGCCGGAATAAGACCAACCAAGCCTAGCGCGTGTTGGCGTTTCTGGCACAGGTTCGCTACCTATGCCGGAAACGCTTTACTCACTTACGCTCGTAAAGTCTTATTCCGGCCTACAAGTTAAGGTAGCCAATGCCGGTCGGGGTTTACAACTCCGACCGAAACGTTTGAAAGAACCTTAGCGTTACTTTATAACTAAAGGTAGTAACCCATGGTCGCAGTTCTTTCAAAGATAGATGCAATATTAAAGTTGTAGGGACAGGTCGCGACCTGTCCCT
>CAIZMK010000056.1 GCA_903934035.1 uncultured Methylococcaceae bacterium | reverse complement strand
TTAATAGATCAAATCTCCCCTAACCCCCTCTTTGCTAAAGAGGGGAATAAAAAGAATACTTTCATCGTCTCGTAAGCAAGTATAGCGTTTCCGGCATGGGCCGCTCTCTTGTGCCAGAAACGCCACCCCGCGTTGCGCTTGGCTGGTCTTATTCCAGCCTACAAATGCTTACTTGATGGCAGTGCAAAAGCAAACAAAAAAACTATTCTCATACAGCCATAAAGGATCAGTGATGCCCATAAAATACCTACTACTTTCAATGCTAGCCTTCTTTTTTATCGCACTTTTACAGGTGGATATTTTTGAAATTGCCTTTGCTAAACTGGGCTTAACGCCTCAACAGTCCTTATTTTTATTGTTAGGGTCATTACTAGGCAGTGCTATTAATTTGCCCTTATTGCAATTGCAAAAGTTAGAACAAGCCGATTCTGTTAAATGGGTGATACAAAAGATTATTTGGGGTATTACTCGTATAAAGCTCAATAATACAATCGTGGTTGCTGTTAATGTGGGAGGCTGTTTAATTCCTTTAGGCTTAAGCCTTTATTTCATTTCCTTGCAAGTTATCGATCCAATCAAAATTTTAACAGGTGTCTTGGCTATTACGGTATTAAGTGTTCAGTCGAGTCAATTAATTCCTGGTTTTGGCGTGGCTATGCCTATCTTTTTGGCGCCTTTAAGCGCAGCTTTTTTTGCTTTAGTCATTGATCCTCAACACGCCGCGCAATTAGCTTATATCAGTGGCGTGTTGGGTGTGTTAATAGGCGCTGATTTACTGCGTATTAAAACCATTGCTCAGTTAGGAGCATCAGTTGCTGTAATCGGAGGGGCGGGAACCTTTGACGGTATTTTTTTAACCGGTCTTATTGCCGCTTTATTAGCGTAATGAGTAATGTATCACTTTATGGCTATTTATAAATCATCGTGTCATAAATTCTTTTATGATTAGCATTTTCAGCTTGGCAGTTAGGGCAAATATGCTGTCCCTCTGGATTAGAAAGCCAGCCATTTCTCATGGCGTAATCAACATCTACCTCTTGCCATGAGCGTCCGTCAGATAATCGTCGTCCTGTGAGTGTGTTATCTTGGATACCACGACGAAATTCTAGAGATTTTATTCTTCGTAAATTGCATTGATCGCAAGAAATAATAGTACGTAAAGTCATGAGATATTAGCCGTGTGGTGGGTGCTGAATAGTTCAGATATTTTTGTAAGCTTCAACATATTTGATGTTAGATGGTTTAATATCTGCATGGAGCTAGATAGTGACATAAACATTAGCTGATTTGAATGCGTAAAAATACCTATCTTATTTTTCAGCTTATTTTTTTTGTTAGTAGTTCTACGGATTGACCGACTTAGGCTTAGCCTAATACACTCAGCCTCCAAGCCTATCGGCAAGCTGATAGGCTTGCTAGGTCATTTATTGAAAGACTCAAGTCGACTCTTGGAATAGTTATTGGGGCTAATGGAGCCTCTAGGTCGGTTAGTGGAATGCTGAACTACAAGATTTATCACAGCATATACGGGAATTAGGCATTTCAATACAGGGTTTAGAGTTAGATATACAGGAATAAAGGTAGGCAGCCTAGGAATCAGTATTCGCCATACAGGAATGAGCCAATTCAATATAGGGTTCAGGGTTCGTCATACGGGAATAGAGTGTTCTTAAGCCTGTATCAGTTAACGCTACACAATAGCAGTAGCTTTTGGTAACGCTGGTAAAGGTTACTTAGTCTGCTGCATCACTATTTATTGATCTAATTTAAGGAATTTATGATGTCTGATTTTATCCCAACTGCCGATAATGATCTTTTGGTCTGGTCCGATCATTTTTTAGCACAAATGAGTAGTGATACAGAAATTGCTGTCACTGATTTAGAGGCATTGAAAGCCGCCAGTGCTGATTTTCACGCTAAGATTGCTCATCTAAATGATTCAAATGCTTTAGCTAAACAAGCGACTATCGACAAAAATGCTAGCCGTAACAATACAGAAAGCTTAATTAGGGCGGAGGTTCGCAGGATTAAAGCAAGGTCTACTTATAGTGATGGCTTAGGTGCTCAGCTGAATATTGTGGGCACAAAAAATAATCATGATCTCAGCACCTCTATTCCAGAATTAAGTGGAAATGACTTGGCAGATGGAGTGGTTGCTTTAAATTTCAGTAAATATAACAGTGATGGCGTTAATATTTATAGTATGCGAGGTGCTGATGTCGATTGGCAGTTGTTGCATCGAGCCAGCGTTTCACCTTTTATGGATGTGCGCCCCCTATTGCAATTAGGTAAGCCAGAATTACGTCGTTACAGTGCTGTTTATGTCTTGAAAGATAAAGAGATAGGTAGCTTTAGTAATGAAGTTGTTGTCAACTGTACGCCTTAGCATTTTCTTAAAAACTAGCATTCCCACGCAAGATAAGATCGTAGGGGCGTATTGCATACGCCCTTATAAAATAAGCTCTATAACATTGGACTTTCAATGTTGGGCGTATGCAATACGCCCCTACGGTGTTTTTTGTCGTTTGCACGCCGATAAGAAACTCGTGTAGATACCTATGCCCATAGGTACATAATTGCAACGCCCTTATTTCAATATTTCAAATATTGTTGTATAGTTGATCTATGGATAAACTACACGCTACAAAAATATTTGAATCCCTTGCTTCCGGCATTCGCTTGGATGTGTTTCGCTTGTTGGTTAAACATGCACCTACGGGTCTAGTCGCTGGTGAAATTGCTAGCCTTTTGGAATTACCACCCAACAATCTATCTTTTCATCTCAAAGCGATGACTCATGCTGGTTTAATCAATGTCACCCAAGAAGGACGCTATCAACGTTATCGCGCTCAATTAACGTTGATGCAAGCGCTTATTGATTATTTAACTGCAGAATGTTGCTCGGCTGATCCTGAATCATGCTTTGAACCGAACAAGGCGTCGTCTTGCTGTGATGCT
This sequence comes from uncultured Methylococcaceae bacterium, assembly GCA_903934035.1. Lineage (GTDB taxonomy): Bacteria > Pseudomonadota > Gammaproteobacteria > Methylococcales > Methylomonadaceae > Methylobacter_C. The sequence goes on along the minus strand of CAIZMK010000056.1, from coordinate 65,805 downwards.
GTCTGATTTCTTTAAATATAATGAGTGAACCATTATGAATGTATTATTCCTTTGCACGGGTAATTCTTGCCGATCTCTGATTGGCGAAGCCACTTTCAATCATCTTGCGCCAGAGGGCTTGCATGCCATTAGTGCAGGTAGTAAACCTCTAGGCCGACTAAATGCCGGCGCCTTGGCGCTCCTTGAGCGAGAGGGTATTTCTATTGAGGGCTATTTCAGTAAATCTTGGAATGATCTTACCGTGACGCCTGATATCGTTCTGAGTGTTTGTGGCAATGCCGCTAATGAAACCTGCCCTGTTTATTTAGGCCAAGTTATGCGTAGTCATTGGGGTGTGGAAGATCCGTCTCATGCAGAGGGGACTGAAGAAGAAATTAAAGCCGCTTTTATGAAGGCTTATAAAATACTTCGCCATCGTATCGAGCAATTTTTGGCGCTGCCTCTTGCTGAATTACAAAAAGATCCTGCTAGGCTAAAAGCTGAATTAGATCGTATTGGTACACTCATTCCTTAGAAACTTATGAACCTAAAAAATACCCCCAAAGTACATTTAGCTTTTCTCGACCGTTATCTAACGCTATGGATATTTATCGCCATGGCTGTGGGCGTCAGTCTCGGCTATGCTTTTCCTATTGAAGTGAGTGACTTAAATACTAAGGTTTCGCTGGGCACGACCAATATCCCAATTGCCATTGGTTTAGTTTTAATGATGTACCCACCTTTAGCCAAAGTGCATTACGAGGAACTGGGTGCAGTATTTCGTAATGGCAAGATCTTAGGCGTATCGTTAGTGCAGAACTGGCTAATTGGGCCTCTGTTAATGTTCGCTTTGGCGATTATTTTTCTGCGTGATTATCCTGAATACATGACCGGTTTAATTTTGATTGGCCTAGCTAGATGTATTGCTATGGTGATCGTCTGGAATGAATTAGCGCAGGGCGATAATGAATATGCCGCTGGCTTAGTCGCCTTTAACAGCGTGTTCCAGGTTTTGTTTTACAGTGTTTACGCTTGGTTGTTTATTACCGTACTGCCTCCTTTGTTAGGGTTAGAAGGTCACAGCGTTGCTATCAGTATCGCTGATATTGCACAAAGCGTGTTCATCTATTTAGGTATTCCTTTTATGGCGGGATTCTTGACGCGCTTTATGCTTATTCGTGCTAAAGGTAAAGACTGGTATCAGCAGGTTTTCATACCTAAAATTAGTCCGTTAACGTTGATTGCTTTATTATTTACCATAGTGGTGATGTTTTCATTAAAAGGTCAATTGATCGTCCAATTGCCGATGGACGTAGTGCGTATCGCTATGCCGATGTTGATTTATTTTGTAAGCATGTTTTTGCTCAGCTTCGCGATGGGTAAAGCGGTGGGTGCTGATTATGGTAAGACCACTACCTTAGCTTTCACGGCCGCCAGTAATAATTTTGAATTAGCTATCGCTGTAGCCATTGCAGTATTTGGTATCGATAGTGGTGCTGCGTTCGCGGCGGTCATAGGGCCCTTGATCGAAGTGCCGGCGATGATAGCCTTGGTTAATGTGGCGTTTTTCTTTCGTAGGTACTTTTCGTCGTAGGGAATACAGCAATCGCAATATTTGATAAGTGAATTTATAGAGTGTATGCAAGACGCCCCAAGGATGTGCAACATCATCAATAAAATTTAATTTCGTAGGATGCTGCATATTTGGTTTAATAGATGAATAATATTCAACATCATCGAAGACTTTATGAGCCCATCTAATAACAAAGTAGTCAGTATTACGCCGAAAGCGAATGAAAAGAAAGTCTTGTCGGCACAGCAAAAAAAATTTAATACCCTAACTAAGAAAATTGATTTACAAAAGCAGCGTCTAATTGAATGGCAGGAAACGGTGCCCTTGTGTCGAAAAAAAGTGATTGAAGTCTATGAGCCTTTGCAAGAGACTTTTAATGCGCATAAGGTTGAGTGGGTGCATTTATTGGATCAACATTATGATCGGTCTCTGTTTGGAAAAACCGATAAAGTAAAAATTAGGCATCTAATTTGTGAAGTATCTGAAAGCTTAATTACAGATTATCAAATGGATGAATTAAAGCCGCTGTTTAATAAATATAGCGAGGAAGATTTCGATAGCCTTACTGAAGACAGGGAGTCTTTTATGTCTGAAATGATGAAAGACCTTGCTAAAGATATGTTTGATGTGGATTTAGGTGATGATATCGATATGAGTTCACCGGAAATGTTTCAAGCGCATTTACATGAAAAAATTCTGGAGCGAGAAGAGGCTAAGGCACAACATCGAGCGAGTACTGCTCGCAAAAAGACAAAAAAGCAATTAGAAAAAGAAGCGAAGCTACAAGAAGAAGAGGATATGGCGAGTCAATCGGTGCGAGAGGTTTATCGAAAGTTAGTCGCTGTATTACATCCTGATCGCGAGCCCGATCCAGAAGAACAAAAACGTAAAACCGAGTTGATGCAGAGGGTTAATACGGCTTATGGTAAAAAAGATTTATTATTGTTATTGGCTCTGCAGTTAGAAATAGAGCAAATCGATCCTGCACAATTAAGCCTTATTGCCGACAGTCGGCTCAAATATTTTAATAAGATCTTAAAAGAACAACTGCTAGAGTTAGAGCAAGAGACGAATTCAATTGAAGAACTATTTAAAGTAGATTTGAATATACCGTCTTTTCAACGCTTAACGCCTAAGCAATTGATGAGCACTCTGGCTAGGGATATTAAAGATTTAGAGATGGATATTTCGGTTATCAAACGTGAACTTAAGCTCTATAAAAAACCTATTAGCTTTAAAGCCTGGCTAAAAACGTATCAGATTCCGAGAGACGAAGACTCATATTATGAAGATATGATTCCTTTTGATTTTATGTGATGGCCGTAGGGGCGTATTGCATACGCCCTATTAAATTACTTAGTTCAAATGTGGCGAATCTGTCGCTCCTACAAACCTTAATACTCCACTTAAGTTGACACAGCTTGCGTAGGTCGGGTTAGGCGCTAGCCGTAACCCGACATAATCGTGGTGTGTCGGGTTACGCTATCGCTAACCCGACCTACAATTTTGATTTTATGTGAACAGTGAAATTATGGAGGTAGGGGCGTATTGCATACGCCCTATTAAATTATCTAGATTGACTCAGCCCAAATCAGCACTACGTTCGCCGGTGCTAATGCGACCACCTTCCAGCATATCAAATATATAAATTTTGCCGTCACCATGATTGCCGCTGTGCGCTGCCTTCATCAGAGTATCGAAAATAATCTCTACTAAAGCCTCCGGTGCGAAAATTTCTAAGCGTTTTTTAGGTAAGAACGGTTTGTAATCTTGAATATGTTGGGTGCGTTCGCGCCCAAAGCCATCGCAATCAATGACGGTCATGCCAGGAAAGCCCTGAATCTCTAATAAAGCCATCGTGACATGGCTGAGTTTGTGGGGCTGGATAAAGGCGCGGATTTCTTTCATAAAATTCCTTTATGGTTCGTCAGGTTCTGCAAAATAGCGATAAAGTGCTGGTAATAAGGTTAACGTCAACAAGGTTGCTGTTAATAAGCCGCCGATAATAACAACAGCAAACGGTTTTGCTGTTTCTGATCCGACACTGGTTGAGAGTGCCGCAGGGAATAGTCCTAACATTGCCATCAATGCTGTCATCACAACGGGTCTAAGACGACTAACCGAACCGTTAACAATGGCATCATGTAAGGATTGCCCTTCTCGTCTAAGCTTGTTTAATTGCGAGACAAGAATAACGCCGTTTTGAACAGCGATACCAAATAGAGCGATAAAACCCACGGCTGCCGATACACTCAGATTAATCCCAGTAGCAAGCAAAATGAGAATACCACCGATCATAGCGAAAGGCACGTTCATGAGTATAAGTAGTGCATTTTTAATGGACATGAAAGCCCAGAATAACAATACAAAAATAAGGCCTAAACTAATGGGGACGATAATCGCTAAACGTTTCATGGCGCGTTGTTGATTTTCGAATTGACCACTCCAAACGATATGATAGCCCGGTGGCATATCAACTTGAGCCGCCACTTTTTGCTGAGCTTCTGCGACAAAGCTGCCTTGGTCGCGATCTATCAAATTACATTTGATGGCAATACGGCGCATATTATCTTCGCGGCTAATTCTGGAGGCGCCTTGATTAATTTTAATAGTCGCCAGTTCTGATAAAGGAATACGTTGTCCGTTTGGAGTCATTACAGTTAGGTTTTCTAGTCCTGATACTGAATTGCGTGCGTCTGCATCATAACGAACAGTAATATCAAAACGTCGCTCACCTTCTAAGAACTGTGAAGCCGCTTTGCCGCCCATACCCATTTCCATGACCGCTTCTACATCAGCGATATTAATGCCATAACGTGATACTTTGGCGCGGTCTATATCAACCATGACCTGTGCTAATCCAGCTTGCTGCTCGGCAGCTACATCGGTAGCGCCTTGTATCGAGCTAAGAATTCGAGTCACTTGATCGGCTTTATCTTGGAGAGTTTTCAAATCACTGCCAAATATTTTTATAGCAATTTCACCTTTGACACCCGAAATAGCTTCTTCAACGTTATCTTGTATAACCTGTGAAAAGTTAGTCAGTATGCCCGGAAAAATAGCGAGTTCCTTATCCATAGCTTGCACTAACAGATCTTTTTTCTTATAACGCCAAGTGTCTTTGGGATTAAGGTCGATTAATACTTCTAAATTATTAAAACCTTTGGGATCTGTGCCATCTTCAGGTCTGCCTAATTGCGTCAAGACCATCTTAGCTTCAGAAAATTTTTCTAACTTTTCACGAACTTCACGTTCGATCTCTTTGGCGGTTGTTAATGACACGGGAGTCGGTAAGGTAATAGTTAACCAAATATTGCCTTCGTCTAACTTGGGCATAAACTCGGTGCCTATTAATTTTACCGACATAAAACTCAATAATAAGGTGATCACAGCACTAATAAAAACGGTGCGTGAATGTTTAAGCACCCATTCTAGTATGCGTCGATAATGCAGTTCCATGCTATGAACCATTGGGTTATGGCTTTCAGCTAATTTTGGCCCTAATAAATAGGTTAGCATGGCTGGCACAAAGGTTAGACTGAACAGCATTGAAGCAACCAGTGCAAAACTGAGCGTAAAAGCCATTGGTGAGAAGATCTTGGCTTCTACGCGTTGAAAAGTAAAGATAGGTAAAAAAGCGGTGATGATGATAGCTTTCGAGAATAGGATCGGTCTCCCCATTTCAGTTGCTGTGATCAGGAGTGTTTGGCGCATAGTGCGCATGTCAACCTTGCGCTGTAAATCTAAGGTGACTTGTACCATAACGGCTTCAACTAAGACCACGGCACTATCAACGATGATGCCAAAGTCAATGGCACCTAGTGAAATCAAGTTGGCGGAAATGCCGCCTAGATCGACTAGAATAAAAGCGAATAGCAAAGACAAAGGAATGATCAATGTGACTAAAAGTGCCGCTACAAAACGTCTTAAAAACACCATTAGGATGATCAATATGAGCACAGCACCTTCTAACATGTTGTGCTCAACGGTGTGTATCGTATGGCCCACTAATTCGGTGCGATCATAAATAGGTCTAATTTGAACGCCAGGTGGAAGGCCAAAGTCGTTGAGATCAGAGATTCTTTGTTTGACGCCGCTGAGCACCTCAACCGCATCTCGACCTTTGATTAATAGGACGATGCCTTCGACGATGTCGTCGCGTTGGTTCATAGCCACCATGCCGGTGCGAGGTTGTGGGCCTACACTAATATCAGCAACATCTTTAATGCGTATAGGCACGCCATCATTGGTGTTTACAACAATTTCACCAATTTCATCGGCAGATTTTAATAAACCTATGCCTCTGACGACTAAGGCTTCATCGCCATGTTCTATATAGCCGCCACCGGTATTATTATTGTTAGCCGCTATAGCATCGAATAATTGTTGGAGGCTAATATTGAAGTTTTTAAGACGGTCCGGTTTAGCGGCAACTTTATATTCCTTGACGCCGCCACCGTAAGAGACTACGTCAGCAACCCCTTGCATAGTTCGTATTTTAGGTTCAATGACCCAGTCTTGTAGGGCGCGTTGTTCGACTAAAGACAAATTTTTAGCGTCGATTACATAGCGTAAAATTTCACCGACACCGGTAGATAAGGGGCCTAGTTGTGGCTTGGTATCGGCGGGAATATCAGCATTATGCAAGCGTTCTAATACTTGTTGCCGAGAAAAATAATCCTCAGCACCATCATCGAAGGTTAGAGTGACCACCGAAAGTCCAAAGATCGATACCGAGCGCATATTCATTAAATGCGGCACACCATTCATTACCCGTTCAATCGGTAATGAAATCAATTTTTCTACTTCTTCGGGTGCTTGGCCTGGATATTGGGTAACGACTTGTACAAAAACGTTTTGTACGTCAGGAAAAGCTTGTACAGGCAGGTTTTCAAAAGCAATAACCCCAGAAATGGCGACTGCCATGGTGGCACCAATAACCATCAAGCGTTGCTGTAGACAAAAGGCGATAATACGTTCAATCATTTCAGTATTCTCAGTTTGCTTTGTTGCTAGTGCTTGGGGTTTCGGCTTCGACTTCTTCTTCGGCGCGCAGTGTTAATGCGCCTTCAATGACGACTTGTTCATTAGCTTGAAGTCCATCGGTTATGATGGCCTTGTCTTTTAGTCGCAAACCAATATTAACTGCACGTTGTTTGTAATGATGGCCTTCAAGTGCAATAAATACATAATCTGAATCGCCTTCTGTAAATATCGCGGTTAAAGGAAGGACGATGGCTTGATCTGAAGGGTCGCTGTTGACTGTGATCGTAGCGAACATGCCGGGTAATAAACGACCGTCAGGGTTGGGTAGATCGCAACGAACCTGCACTGTTCGAGTGTTTTCGTCGAGTATTTGTGCAATGTATTCTACGCTGGCAGGAAACACCGTTCCGGGATAAGCGGGTACGGAAACAGAAAGCTTTTGTCCTAACTTTATTTTGCTGAGGTTAACTTCAAAAACCTCCATGAGTAGTGTGAGTTTTTTTAGGTCAGATACTATGTAAAGAGGCTTATCAAGATCAGGTCGTATTTCCATGCCAGGGTTAACATTGCGCTCAATGACAGTGCCAGAAATGGGTGAGCGTAAGCTAAAGTGACCGTCACTATGGCCGGCATTTATATGCAGATTTTTTAGGTGTTGTTGAGTACGTTGAAGTGAACTACGTGCATCATTAAGGGTGTCTTGTGCTTGTTCCAAATCCTTTTGGGAAATAGCTTTGCCAGTAAAAAGTTCTTGTTGGCGAGTCCATGCTTTTTGAGCCAAGGTGTAATCGGCTTCAGCAGCCGTGTAGTCGGCTTCAGCAGAGGCTACATCAGGGCTGTCAAGTTCAAGTAACGTTGAACCCGTTTGTACCTGCGTTCCTAAGGTAATAGGTGTGCTAATAACGCGGCCAGCGACCGGTGAGCTGATACGTGAAGTTAACTTTTCGTTATAGCTAATTTTACCCGCTATCGGTTCTAATAATGGATGTTGGCTTAGTGTTAGTGTCGCGGTTTTGATGTAGTCTTTTTTTGGTGAGTTCTCAGCCAAAAAAACTTCGCCGGGTATGCTGGCTGTTTTGGTGATTACTTTAGTGTTGTCAACTGGATCTGAGCAAGCGCTTAGAAGAGCGGTTACTAGGAGGCTGCATAAGAAGTGTTTTTTTCTTTGTTGTGGCATTGGTTTACTTATTTCCGTGATCTGTGTGCAAGTCTTTGTTAGTTTTGATGGGGTAGCACAACTTAGGGCGCTTTTTTATTATTATGAGTGACAGGTGCTTTGTCGGTATCTAATGGTATGCCTAAAGCTTTTTCAAAATCATAGTAAGCATTAGCTCTGGCTATCTCTGCCGCATAATAATCACGCATGATATTTTTGTAGGTTCTTTGAGCTTCGATAAAATCGAGTACGCTGGCTGCGCCTTTGCTGTAAGACAGTTCAGAGCTATTTCTAACGGTTAATGCATCATCTAATAAGCCATCTTTAAAGCGTTGCACAATTTTGTTGGTGCTATTCCATGCCGCTAGGGCGCTGATAACATCGTTACGAATGTTAAGTTCGGTTTGTTCTGCAGTCAGTCGACTTTGGCTTAAGTTAACGGCCGCTTTATCGGCTTCACCTTGATATTGATAAAATAAGGGTAAAGGTAAGCTGACACCAACGAAGCCAGAGTTAAGAGCGTTATTACTAGGGTCGCGTGAGTAACCGGCATTGATGGTGACATCTGGGTATTTAAGTTTGCGTGCTAATTCTAGTTGTTTGTCGGCTTGATCTGCACGCAGTTTGTCGCCTTCTAAATCAGGGCGTTGTTGTAAGGCTTTGTTGATAGCGTCTTCTTTGGAAAGTGTTTGCTTGAAGTCATTAGCCTCAGGCCATAGTTCTTTAGCTTCAAATTGTAAGCTTTTAGCTGGCCAGCGCAATAACACTGCTAAATCTGCTTGGGCTTGTTCTACAGTGGTTAACGCAGCATCTAATTCTGATTGTGCTCGCATGCCTTCCATTTTTACGCGTAAAAAGTCTGATTCAGATATGTCGCCACCTTTCATACGCAGTTGGTTGGCTTTAGATATTTCAGCATAATGATCGACAATTTCTTGTGCTAGCCACGCATTCTTTTGGGTTTGTAATAATTGATAATAGGCGCCCCTAACCATGTTGGAAAAGATACGTATCGCATCTCTAAAATCGCTTTCTGCTGCTTGTGTACCAAAATTGCTGCTTTCTATACGCAGGCCACGTTTGCCAGCAACCTCTATCAATTGACTGAATGAATAATACTGAGCAGGGCCACAAGAGTTTCCTGGTGTAGAAGGACAGCCAGTTGCGGCGGCATTATTATTGAGATTGTGAGCAAGCTCGAGGATTTGAATGCTGATAGTAGGGTTGGGGATGGCGCTAGCAATAATGGCATCAGCGCGAGCTTGATCTATATTGTATTGGGCGGCAATTAAGTCCAGATTACGTTGATAAAAGATTGACACGACCTCGTCAACAGAGATTTGCTGATTTTCAGCCAGGGCATTGCTTGCGCACACAGAGCTCAATAGCACTAATGAGGCGATTGCTTTAAAAAAAATAGATTTCATGTTGTTAGCGGTAAATAGCCATTGAGATTATCACTGTTATATGGGTATGACAGTTGTGGCATGGTTTGTTGAGAGGGCATTATCTAATGAAAAAAATACAATAGTGTGACAGTGTTGCTTTGCTATAAGGTATTAGTTCTTATGTCGCTATGGATTAGCCACCATTGTTGTGGTCGGTATGATAGGTTAATCGGCTAATATCAGGTAGTAATATTATTAGATAATGGTATCTTACAAATCGACAACTGCTTTTGACATTATCTTAATGCTATTATTGTGCCAAGCCCAGTTATCCTTGGTTTTTCTGGAATGAATGGCTAGTTATGAATTAACTTTTGGTAATGATGATGGTTGTATAGGCGCAATTAACCAAAAGAATCGGTTGATTTGCACCTATGCTTGTACCGATGACTTATCTTGTGAGTTTTTAAAATATTCTAAGGTCATAAAGAGAGCTGCAATTGAGCGAGCTTCGGTACATTCGCCGGTAGCGAGCAGTTCGTTAATGTTATTAAGTTTCCAAGGGATCACTTCTAATTCTTCGGGTTCATCGCCGACTAATCTTTCCGGATATAAATCTTGGGCGAGGACAATTTCGGTACTATGTTCCAAATAAGAAGGCGCTAGTGATAATGAGCTTAAATGATGAAGGTTTCTAGCACCATAACCTACTTCCTCTTTAAGTTCTCGGTTAGCGGCTTCAAGAAAGGATTCACCTTCATCGGTTTTGCCTTTGGGTAGGCCGACTTCATAGCGGTGCACACCTGCAGAATATTCTCTTATTAACAGTACCGTTTCAAAATCTAACATAGGTACAATTAGGACGGCGCCACCAGGCTTGCCTCGAGCTAGGCGTTCATAATTGCGTAACTCGCCATTGCTGAATTTAATATCTAGTGATTCAATACGAAATAATCGGCTTTGAGCAACGGTCGTTCTTTTAAGAATAGTCGGTTTGTTGGGCATTGTGGTATTTTATGATTTTTTCATACTAAATATAACTCATCATGATTGAATGGCAAGAAATTGATACGGTTTTACTGGATATGGATGGAACTTTATTGGATTTGAATTTTGATAATCACTTCTGGAAAGAGTTTGTGCCACTAAAGTATGCACAATTGCACGGTATGGATCTAAATTTTGCAAAACAGCAATTAGAACCAAGGTTTAAAAGCATGGAAGGTCAGTTGGAGTGGTATTGCTTAGATTACTGGAGTGAGGCTTTGCAGTTGGATATTGTTGCTTTAAAGCGAGAGCTTTCAGAATTAATTGCTGTTTTACCGCATGTGACTGATTTTTTAGAAAAGCTACAGCAGTCTTCTAAACAAGTAATATTGGTGACCAACGCACATCGAGATAGCTTGGGTCTGAAAATGGAAAAGACTTGTCTACAGTCTTTTTTTGATGACATTGTTAGCTCTCATGATTTGGGTTTGCCAAAAGAGCATGCTGGTTTTTGGCCATTATTGCAGCAATCTCAAGTCTTTGATAAAGAGCATACATTAATGGTTGATGACAACGTAGACGTTTTGAATTCGGCGCAGTTGTTTGGTATAGCGCATTTAATCTCTGTGAGTAAGCCGGACACTCAGCAGCCCAAAAAACACATCACCGAATTTCGTTCTATTGAGGATTTTCGGGAGTTGATGATCAGCTGGTAAGTTTTTTGTGTTTCTCTGAGCTAGGGCGTTTACCTTGGTAGTTGCCTTTAGCTTTAGAGGGTCTTCTTTCAGGTATGATTACGTCCGCTAATAGATTGGCGGTGATGGCGTTTACCGGTATTTTTTGGCCGATATAGGTTTCAATGTCTGGCATAGAATAGGCGTAATGTTCGCAAATAAAACTAATAGCGATGCCACTTGCACCAAAGCGGGCTGTTCTGCCAATTCTGTGCACATAATCTTCTACATCCTGTGGTAAATCATAATTAATAACATGAGACACGTCGGCTATATGTAAGCCTCTTGCGGCCACATCGGTAGCAATGAGTAGCGTGATTTTATTATCCTGAAAATCAGCCAGTAGGCGTTGGCGTTTGTCTTGGGCAACATCACCACTGAGTGCTGCAGTTTTATAACCATTGGCATTCAGTGTGTCGTCTAGCAATTCTGCGCAACGTTTGGTGTTGACAAAGATAATGCTGCGTTGAGGCTGATGATCATTTAGTAAACCTATTAATAGCGGTGTTTTTTGTTCGTTGGCCGGGCAATAGGCGCTTTGCTGTATGGCCTTAGAGGTTACTTCATCGCTTTCTATGCGTATGAGTATGGGGTTGTTCATGTGCTCATAGGCGAGTTCAGTGACTTTATAAGACAGAGTCGCTGAAAAGAGCATATTTAGGCGCTTTTCAGGTGTTGGCATGCGTCTTAATAAATAACGAATGTCCTTGATAAAGCCTAAGTCAAACATACGATCTGCTTCATCCATTACTGTGACTTGGATGTGATCTAGTGTGAAAGCATTTTGACGATAAAAATCAATAATACGACCTGGAGTACCGATGATAATATCAATATTGGTTTTTAAGGTGTCCAATTGTTTTTGATAATCAGTGCCGCCATAAATCAACGCAAACTTAAGATTAAGATGTTTGCTGAGTAATAAGGCGTCTTTATGAATCTGGATAGCTAATTCACGTGTGGGGGCAAGAATGAGAGCCCTAGGATTCTTAATGGTTTCACTTTCATCATTGATTAGATGTTGAAAAGTGGCTAATAAAAAGGTCGCGGTTTTACCCGTTCCTGTTTGCGCTTGCCCGGCAATGTCTTTACTTCGCAACAATAAAGGCAAGGCTTTATCTTGAATTGGTGTGCAATAATTAAAGGCGGCATCGTTTAAGCCTGACAGTATAGAGTCAGACAATTCCAAATTGCAAAAGCGTGTTTTAGTTAAATGGGTAGTTTTCATAGGCTATAGCATAACGTAAAAATCAAATTGCTTGAAATTGATTGACTCAATAAGCTATCCCTCCTATAGTTTTAACTTTTTATTTTTGGAGAAATAGTGTGAGCGATTCAGTTCTTCATGTAAGTGATAGTGAATTTAACGAAACTGTTATTAAAGCTAGTGGGCCTGTATTGGTTGACTATTGGGCAGAATGGTGTGGTCCTTGTAAAATGATTGCACCCGTATTGGATGCCATTGCAGAAGAATATGCCGGTAAATTAACAGTAGTCAAAATAAATATAGATGATAATCCACAGACCCCACAACACTATGGCGTACGTGGTATTCCAACGTTGATGTTGTTTAAAGATGGTGAAGTTGAAGCGACTAAAGTAGGTGCTTTGACTAAAGTAGAGCTTGCCAAATTTCTTGATAGTAATATTTAAAAATATTTATCATTATTCAGACCGCTCATAAAAGTGGACGGTTCTGAATACTTGATATATACTTATCTCGTGCGATAGTCTCGCGCAATCAATCATATCGTCTGATACTTACCCTCCGAATTCTAAATTCTATCCTGGTTGTTACGGTGTACAGCCGAACTACTTTTCTCCGAGTTGTCTTTTTATGAATCTTACCGAGTTAAAACTTAAACAAATTAGTGAAGTTATTGAAATTGCCGAGTCCCTTGGGCTTGAAAATGTTGCACGATCACGCAAGCAAGATTTGATCTTTGCTATTCTTAAGAAGCAGGCTAAGGCCGGCGACGATATTTCCGGTGATGGTGTTCTTGAAATTCTGCAAGATGGTTTTGGCTTTTTACGAACACCAGGTTGTTCTTATTTAGCAGGTCCCGACGATATTTATGTCTCACCCAGTCAAATTAGACGCTTTTCGTTAAAAACCGGTGATACGATCACGGGTAAGATTAGACCCCCAAAAGATAATGAGCGTTATTTCGCCATGCTCAAAGTTGACCAGATCAATTTTGAATCTCCAGAGAATACTAAAAATAAAATCACCTTTTCTAATCTGACGCCTCTTTTTGCTAAGCAACGTTTTACACTTGAGCAAGGCAATGGCAGTAGTGAAGATTTAACAGGGAGAATTATTGATTTAATCGCACCCATTGGTAAAGGTCAGCGTGGTTTGATTGTATCGCCTCCGAAAGCGGGTAAAACCATGATACTGCAAAGTTTGGCACAAGCTATTGCAGAACAAAATCCAGAATGTTATTTGATTGTGCTTCTAATCGATGAGCGTCCTGAGGAAGTTACCGAAATGGAACGTTGCGTTCGCGGTGAAGTGATTTCAAGTACCTTTGATGAGCCAGCCACTCGCCACGTTCAAGTGGCTGAAATGGTTATTGAAAAAGCGCGGCGTTTGGTTGAGCATAAACACGATGTGGTCATTTTGTTAGACTCGATTACTCGTTTAGCCAGAGCTTATAATACAGTTGTGCCTTCGTCAGGAAAAATATTAACGGGTGGTGTTGATGCCAATGCTTTAGAAAAACCTAAGCGTTTTTTCGGTGCGGCACGTAATATCGAAGAAGGCGGTAGTTTGACCATTATCGCAACGGCATTGGTCGATACTGGATCAAGAATGGATGAAGTTATCTATGAAGAATTCAAAGGTACCGGCAACATGGAATTGCATCTGGATCGTAAAATTGCTGAAAAAAGAATTTATCCTGCTATCAATATTAATCGTTCAGGTACGCGTAGAGAAGAGTATTTGGTTGATCCCGATACTTTGCAAAAAACCTGGATTTTGCGCAAGATCTTGCAGCCCATGGACGAAACAGCTGCTTCAGAATTTTTGATCGGTAAGCTAAAAGACTTCAAAACTAATGCTGAGTTCTTTAACTCTATGAAACGCTAGTTTTATAAAGCATTACGACTGCTTAATTTCATTCAGATAGTACTCTAGAGACTTTGCCATGACAGATCCTACTCTATTAATACATGCGCTTATTTTAGGTATTGTTGAAGGACTGACTGAATTTCTTCCGGTTTCATCTACGGGTCATTTAATTCTAGTGGGTCAATTGCTAGACTTTAATGATGATAAAGGTAAAGTTTTTGAAATTGCAATTCAATTTGCGGCGATACTTGCTGTAGTTTGGGAGTATCGGGCGCGATTATTTCATACGCTGGTTAGTGTAAGAACAGAAACAAAATCCATGCGTTTGGCTTTAAATCTGATCATTGCTTTTTTGCCTGCGGCCATATTGGGTTTTTTGTTTTTAAAACAAATAAAAGCCCATTTATTCAATCCTATAGTGGTTGCTTCGGCTTTTATTGTCGGTGGTTTTCTGATCTTGTGGGCTGAGCGTCGTCAGCATGAGGTTCATGCTGAATCCATAGATGATATGACTTGGCGCGACGCTTTAAAAATAGGTTTCGCACAAGCTTTGGCTATGATACCGGGTACTTCTCGTTCAGGTGCGACTATTATCGGTGGTTTATTTTTCGGTTTATCTCGTCGAGCCGCCACTGAGTTTTCTTTTTTCCTCGCAATACCTACCATGTTTGCCGCAACTTTATATGATGTTTATAAGCATCGCGAGTTGTTTAGTATGGATGATATGGTTTTGTTTGTGGTGGGTGGCACCATATCATTTATCAGTGCTTTTATCGCTGTACGCGGGTTAATACGCTTTATTAGTCGACATGATTTTACGGTATTTGCTTGGTATCGAATTATATTCGGCATCATGGTGTTAGTTTCTGCACAACTAGGTTGGATCAATTGGGGTTTGGCTTAATTAATCGACTGCCAACTAAAGGTAGGACGATTTAGCTTCATTGTTCATTTGATGCAGGCGAAAGACTAAGCCTACTCGCCATAAGTTGCTAGCCTCCTAGGCTTAGTCTTTCGCCTGCGTTCAATCTGCCCCACCTAAAATTCCTAGCCCATAAAAGCGCTAACTAACGCCCTCTTTTTATCCTTCTTTATAGTGATACCATAAAATTTTATTGCCCATTAACATACCGTTAACTTAAATGCGGTTACAATATTCATTTTTGAATAATGTAGGCTCCATCTTGACTGAAAAAACTATTCGAATTGCTACGCGTCAGAGTCCTTTGGCATTATGGCAGGCAGAGCATGTTGCTGCTTTATTGGAGCAGGCTTTTCCAGGCGTGAAGACTGAGCTAATCAAAATGGTTACGCGTGGTGATAAAATCCTCGACGCACCTTTAGCTAAAATTGGCGGTAAAGGTCTGTTTGTTAAGGAGTTAGAACAAGGTATGCTAGAAGGTTCGGCAGATATAGCCGTGCATTCAATGAAAGATGTGCCGGTTGAATTTCCGGTGGGCTTGCATTTAGCGGCTATATTAAGTAGAGAAGATCCTACTGATGCTTTGGTTTCGAATCATTATTCGGCCTTAGCGGAATTGCCTGCTAATGCCAAAATAGGTACGTCTAGTCTGCGTAGACAATGCCAGCTTAAAGAACGCTTTCCAGAAGCACAAATCTTGCCCTTAAGAGGTAATGTTAATACGCGTTTAGCTAAACTGGATGCCGGTGAATATGATGCCATTATTTTGGCATCCGCTGGATTAAAAAGATTAGGTATGAGCGAGCGTATCGCACAGTCTTTAGATCCCAGTGATAGTTTGCCTGCTATTGGTCAGGGTGCAATAGGCATAGAATGTCGCATTGATGATGTAGAAATGAATGATATGCTACAACGACTACATGATTCAGATACGGGTTTGTGTGTAACTGCTGAGCGTGCCATGAATGCACGCTTACAAGGTGGCTGCCAAGTGCCAATTGGTGGTTTTGCACAGCATATTAACGGACAATTGTTTATGCGTGGCTTGGTTGGTGATCCTGATGGTAGTGTCCTTTATAGAGCTGAGTGCTGGGCTGAAGTTGATCAGGCAGAAACTATGGGGTGCAAGATAGCCGATGATTTATTAGCTCAAGGTGCAGATAAAATTCTGCAAGCGTTATTGCTTGAATAAGCCGTTAAATGATGTTCGTGTCTTAGTCACGCGCCCCGCTCATCAAGCTAAAAATTTATGCGAATTGCTTGAAAAGCAGGGCGGGGTCGCTATTCGTTTTCCTACGCTAGCGATTGCCGCTTTAGAAAATACACAAGCCATACAAGCTGGATTAGCGCAATGGATGACTTATCAATGGCTTATATTTATCAGTGTCAATGCAGTAACTATGCACAGTTACTATTCAGTTGATGATAAAATAAAAAAAAACAATTCGGTGCGCATTGCCGCAATAGGAAAAGCTACTGCTGAGGCCTTGTTATTGGCAGGATTGCCGGTTGATTTGCTGCCTGAACAAGGATTTAACAGTGAAGCAGTGTTGGCTATGCCTGCTATGCAAAACATGCAGGGGCAGCGATGTTTAATTGTTCGAGGTTTAGGTGGTCGAGAAGAATTAGCGGCGACATTACGAAGTAGAGGCGCAGTTGTTGATTATCTTGAGGTTTATCAAAGGATAATACCCAGTTTTGATAATTCAGCATTGTATTTACTACTGACTCAAAATAAATTGGATGTTATAACGGTAACCAGTGTTAATGCGTTGCAAAACTTATTAATTATGTTGAATGAGCAATATCATCAGCAATTATTTTGGATACCTCTAGTTGTAATTAGCGATAGAATTCGGCACATAGCTGCCGACATAGGCTTTAAACGAATTGCAGTGACGAATAGTCCTTCAGATGTGGCAATTCTTGAGACAGTAAAAATGTGTGTAACAGGAGGATTAGCGTGGCCGAATTGAGTGAACAAAAAGAACAAGAGCTGGGCGATATCAAATCAGCCCGCCAATCGTCAAATGGTTTATGGTTTGGCGTCATTATACTGCTCATTATTATCGGACTTGCTGGTGCCGGTTTTTATTTCTTTTCGCAATTACGCGATCAGCAACAAGATCTAGGTGGCGAAGTTAAAGGCGAAATGTCTAAACAGATTGCCGATTATCAATCTCAACTAGTTGCCATTCAATCTCAGTTAGCCTCTTTAGAATCTAGCGTAGCAGGTAAAGATAATCATTTTACCCAAACGCTTGCGGATTTTTCTCAGCTTCATAATGAAAAGTTAGAGACTACTCGTAAAGAGTTAAATGAGTCTATTATTCGTTTACAACGCCAATTAGGTAAAACTAGAGGTGATTGGTTGATTGCCGATGCTGAGTATTTGCTCAGTGTAGCCAATGAGCGCTTACATTTAGTAGGTGATGTTAATACCTCTCGAGAAGCTTTAGAAGCGGCTGATCAACGCCTCAGAGAAAGTGGCGATGCAGCAACTTTTAAAGTACGTGAAGAAATTGCCAAGGAATTGTCTCTACTTAAAAGCATTAGCGTACCTGATGTCGTTGGTATTTATGCCTCAATACAAACTCTGCAAGATCGGGTTGACAAATTAGCTTTGCTTTTGCCTTATACCGGTAAAACCCTAGCATCACCTGCTGATAGTAAAAAGTTTCCGTTACCCACGGAAAATCAAGGTTTACTTAATTCAGCAATCAGTCAGTTACAAGATGCGGTTGTTATTAGACATAGCGAACATGAAGTTAAGGAAATATTAACGCCCGAAGAAGCGTTGTTTATTCGTGAACAATTAAGAGTTAAGCTGGAAATGGTCAAGATTTCCTTGGTTCAGCGTAATGAGGTGCTATTTCAATCAAGTTTAGCTGATGTCAAGAAATGGACTGAACAGAACTTTACTAAAAACACCGACGATAGTTTTTTGGCTGACTTAGAGCGCCTAAATATCACCAAGATCAGTAGCCAGTTACCCGATATCAGCTTATCTTTAAAAATGATTAAAGATATAGCGACCTTAAGAGTAGAAACAGATAAAGCAATTCAGCCATTAGACGCTATGGTTACGGTTAAAAAACCTATGGCAGTAGAATCAAGTAAGCCAGTAGAAACTTTGATTCCTACTGAAGCTGTTGAGCCTTCGAAATAAGAGAGCGTTGATGAAAAAGTTATTTAATCTTCTAGGTTCTCTGTTTGCAACGATTGCCGTTGCATTGTTGCTAAATTATTGGTTGCAGAGCTTTGGTAATCCAGGCTATGTGATGATTGGTATTGGTCATTGGTCGCTAGAGACCTCGTTAGTGATTTTTTCAATTAGCTTGCTATTAGGCTTTTTTGTTTTTTACCAATTGTTTAGATGTATAGGTTGGTTGATTCGTTTACCTGGGCATTTGAAAAGCCGAGGTAAAAATATTCGCTTTAATCGCTCTCAAGAAGCCTTGATCGCAGGTTTAGTTGATTCCGTCGAAGGTAACTGGGAAAAAGCTGAAAATATCCTCATCAAACATGCATCGCATAGTGGCGCGCCTTTAATCCATTATTTAACGGCAGCAAGAGCAGCTCAATCTCGTGGAGCCTTCGATAAAAGAGATGAGTATTTGAAGAAAGCGACTGATCATGCGCCCGATTCCGATGTTATTATTGGACTCACTCAAGCGGAGCTTAATTTATCAGGCAATCAATTTGAGCAAGCCTTAGAAACTTTAACTCGACTACATAGCATTGATCCAAACCATGCAAATGTTTTAAAGCTCTTACATCAAACTTATCAGCATGTAGGAGATTGGCACGGTATTAGAAAGCTGATTCCATCCTTGCATAGCCAGCAAATTTTAATGGAAGCCGAAGTTAAGTTGTTGGAGACAGAAACTTACAGTCAGTTACTAAAAGAAGCAGCAACAAACGCTAATATTGTAGACCTTAAAACCTTATGGTCAGAAATACCTAGCTTCATAAAAAACATGCCTAGCATTGCGGCTATTTATTTTGCCGCTATGATTTATGTGGGTGCCGACAATGAAATTGAAGAAGAATTGATAGAAATACTATCCAGCCGCTGGGATGAGACTTTATTGGTTTTGTTTGGTAGCCTGCAGTCCAATAATGTTGTCACTCAGCTAGAAACCGCTGAAAAATGGTCTTATGTACATCAGGACAATGCTGTTTTGTTAGCTGTTATGGGAAAATTGGCTATAAAGTGTGAGGATAGCTTTAAAGCCGAAAGTTATCTGGCTAAAAGTATTGCTGTAGAACCCACTGTGCAAGCTTATCAATTTTTAGGTGATTTATTGTTTGCACAGGGCGATCAGGAAGGTGCTAGCCGTTGTTATAAAAATGGTTTAGAGCTGGCTTCTAGTGAGTTAGTGGCTCGTATAGATAGATTGCCCTCTTAAGTTTTCGCCGTTTTAGATAAGTAGGTTGGGGGTGGCCTCACTGCTCACCGTAATGATGGGCAAACCATAAAGCTGTTTGCTCATCCCAAAACGACTGTAGGCCGGAATAAGGCTTTTCGAGCGGAAGCGAGCAAAGCGTTTCCGGCATAGGCAGTGCATCTGTGCCGGAAACGCCAACACGCGCTGCGCTAGCATGGTCTTATTCCGGCCTACAAATGCTTCTTACCGCTTTTGTTAATATAAAACTGGGCAAACGATAAAGCTGTTTACCCACCTTACATGTCTATATATCTGTTTAATCAAGTATCCCCAGTCTATCGAGTTCCCATGAAATCAATTGATCATTCTCTTGTACGCATTAATTTCAGCGCCTTTTTATTAGCGAGTTTTTTATCGCTTATGTTTGCTAGTTCCATTACATGGGCAAAAACTAAAAAGCCAGATGTTGTCAGTATGAATGCTACTCTGGAGCTTAATAAAGAGGGGCTGCAAGCAAAAATAGAAGCTATCAATACTCGGCAAGGTTTGGATGAGGCACTAAAATCTAAGATATTATCAATTTATCAAGCGGCTCTTGATAACCTAAACAATATCGAAGATTATAAAATTCGAGCCAACGAATTTAATTTAGCAATCAAGCAAGCGCCTGAGCATACTAGGAAGCGTCTTAAAGAAATCGATCAAATAACCGTTAAGATTGCAAAACAAAAGCCTGAAGATTTTAATCGGATCCCTACAGAAGAATTAGAACAACGCTTAATTATAGAAAAAGGCAAAATAAGTAACTTAGATGAGCAGCAAAATAAACAAGAAAGCGAGTTATTGCAGCAGCAATCTAGACCACAACTGATCCGCACAGAAACCGTTGATGCCAGACAAGATATAGAAAACTCACAAAAAAAATTAACCCAACCAGCAGATAGAGCGAGTAATAGTTTAGAAACTGAAGCTAGGCTAGCCAATTTAAAAACTCTAATTGAAGCGCGTACCGCTGAGCTAAAGATGCTGGATATAGAGGCAATTAGTAATCCGTCTCGAGTGGATTTACTTAAAGCCGAGCTTAGGTTGCTGGAATTGCAAAAAAATGCTCTAGCGCCGGTTATTGCCATCATAGAAAGTTTATTAACAGAGCGCCGTCAGCAAGCTGCACAAACCATGGAAAATGCGTTAAGTCAGGCTGAAAGTGAATTAGCAGGAAAGCACCCGCTTATTCAATCCTACACCCGAGAAAACATTCAATATAGTCGTGACTTGCAAACCATTGCTACAAAAATTGATAGCTATACCGAGCAAAAAACTAAGTTAGATCAACAAGCCAGTGATTTAGATAGTGACTTCAAGAATGCAGAAAAGAAAATAAGTTTGGCTGGTTTGAGTCCGGCGCTGGGTAAGATTTTGCGTGAACAACGCCGCAATATAACCAGTCAAGATCAATTTAAGTTGCAATCAGAAATTATTCAAGAGGAGACGGCTGTCACCAGTTTGGAGCAATTTAAAATTGAAGACCAACTGAAACAGTTGTCAGATATTGATGCCAAGCTTAAAGAAATCATGGATCTTCAAGTCGATCATCAATTGCCATCAGAGCAACGCATGATGATACAGGCGGAATTACGTGTCTTGCTAAATAGTCAGGATGATTTATTAAATAAATTATCAGTCGATTACAGTACCTATTTGCGTACGCTAGGTGATTTTGATTTTTCTAGGCAGCAAATGTCAGTTGTCGCTAATAAGTTTGCTGTGTATCTGGATGAAAATTTATTATGGGTTAAAAGCTCAGACCCTATCAATATTCACTATATTTCCAGTCTTTTTCATTCGACTCAGTGGTTATTGTCACCGGTCAACTGGATGTCTTTAATTAAAGATACTCATAGAATGGTGCAACAGAGCCCCTTCTTAATAGCGTTTGGTGTTTTTAGCTTAGTATTGCTGATGCTTTATGAAAAAGAAGCTAAAAAACAGTTACTGGCTATTGCGGTTAAAGTGGGCAAACTATCTACCGATAATTTTAGCTATACTCTACAAGCCCTAGCCTATACTTTAATAATCGTGCTACCCATCCCCATGCTTAGTTATTATTTAGGTTGGTTTTTGAGTGATAGCCTGCATGTTAGTGATTTTAGTAAAGCTATCGGTGAAGGCTTGCAGAGTAGTGCCTCTCCGATTATTTTTTTACAGTTTTTTTATCATTTATTTGCAGAGCAGGGTATTGCTCGTAGACATTTTCAATGGCAAAAACCCACTGTTACTCTGCTCCGTAGCCAATTTTCTTGGATGCGTTTCATAGCGATCCCCGCTGTTTTTATTATGACCAGTACGCTAGCGTCACGGTTTTCAGTGCATAGTGACAGCATAGGTCGCTTGGCGTTAATTTTTTTGCTATTGGCCATTACCGTGTTCTTTGGCGTGTTGCTAAAGCCTAGTAGTGGCATTTTATCGACAGTCATGACTCATCATCCAGAGGGCAGACTTAGAAAATTACGTTATGTCTGGTATCCAACGATCATAGCACTACCGTTAGTAATTATTGGTTTTGCTGCGGCAGGCTATTATTTGAGCGCCTTGGAATTAGAACAAAAATTCATTATCAGCTTACGTTTAGTTTTTGTGGTCATTATTATTCATGCCCTAGTCTTTAGGTGGCTGAGTTTAATTAATCGGCAGTTGGCGCTTAAGAATACCCAGAATAAACGTAAAGCGGCTATGTTATCGCAAAAGCACCATAGTGCTGCTAGCGATGAGCCCATATTGCCAGTTGATGAGCAGTTACTTGATATTCCGAAAATAAATGCTCAAACCATACGATTACTGAATGTTTTTATAGGGCTTACTTTAACCATTGGTTTTTGGATGATCTGGAAGAATATTCTGCCAGCCTTTTCCTTTTTAGAGCATATCGAGTTATGGCAGCATAAGGTTAATATCGATAATCAAGAAAGTTATGAGCCTATCACCATAATTAATTTGATGTTGGCAGGACTATATTTATTTATTACCGTGGTTTCAGTGCGTAATTTTCCAGGTCTGATGGAGTTGATAGTATTCAGGCGTATCGCTATAGAAGCAGGTGGGCGTTATGCGGTTAATCAATTGGCGAAATATATATTAATTACTATAGGCTTTATCAGTGTTGCTTACGAGTTAGGCGGCAGTTGGGCTCAGGTGCAATGGTTGGTTGCGGCACTCAGTGTCGGCTTAGGTTTTGGTTTACAAGAAATATTTGCTAACTTAGTATCAGGAATAATTCTGTTATTCGAGCGGCCTATAAGGGTGAACGATACCGTTACCATAGGTGATATTACTGGTATCGTCAGTCGCATACAAATGCGAGCGACTACACTGATCGATGCCGATCAAAAAGAGCATGTCGTGCCTAACAAAACTTTTATTACTAGCCAGTTGGTTAACTGGAGTCTCTCTGATGACATTACCCGAGTAGTGATACCCGTGGGTATTGCTTATGGTTCTGATGTCGATCTTGCTCTTAAAGTTATGTTAGAAACTGTTATATCTATGCCATTAGTATTAGCAGATCCAGAGCCGTGTGTATTAATGGTTGGTTTTGGTGATAATTCACTCAATTTCTCTATACGGGTTTTTGTTAAGGAAGTTATTAATAGAATGCCTGTCACTCATGAAATTTATAGACGCCTTGAAATAGCCTTGCGAGAACATAAAATAGAAATTCCTTTTCCTCAGCGAGATATTTATATTCGGTCCTCAGTGCTTGATGTTTAGTTTAAGGCTCTAAGTTGCGATGAATATCCAAAAAAATTATTCAACATCAATTAAAAAATACACTGTCAGATCTGTTGTCATAATTGGTGGAGGTCCATCTGGCCTGATGGCTGCAGAGATGTTAATTGAAGCAGGTTTTAAGGTTGATCTATACGAGGCGATGCCAAGCGTAGGGCGTAAATTTCTGATGGCTGGTAAAGGGGGTATGAATATATCAAATGACGAGCCTTATAATACCTTTTTGTCGAGATATACGGGTCAAGGAAATATTATGGCGTCCGTATTTGAAAAGTTCTCTTCAGTTGATTTGCGGGCATGGTTACAAGAATTGGGAATTGATACTTTCGTAGGTTCTTCGGGTCGAGTTTTTCCACTCGATATGAAGGCGGCACCTCTATTGCGCAAGTGGTTGTATAGATTGAGATCATCGGGTGTTAATTTACATGTGCGACATAGATGGTTAGGATGGAATAAGGATAGTGATCAGCAGTTATTATTTGATGTGGAAGGTAAGATCTGTGAGGTCAATGCGGATAATGTGATTTTGGCATTAGGCGGAGCAAGTTGGCCGCAACTAGGTTCAACTGGCAGTTGGGTGTCAATATTAGCAAATCAAGGGATAAAAATATCACCTCTTCAACCATCTAATTGTGGTTTTGAAGTAATATGGAGTGAATATTTTCGGACTCAATATTCAGGTAAGCCACTAAAATCGGTGAGCATTTCTCTTGAAAATATATCAGAAATAAATACATGCCATAAAGGCGAGTTGATAGTGACTGAATATGGTTTAGAGGGAGGAGTAATTTATACTTTATCAGCTCAAATTCGTGATGAAATTGCATTAAAAGGGTTTGTGATGATTTATATAGACTTAATACCCAATATAAGCAAAGAGGTAGCAATTGCTAAAATGGGACGTCTGCGTGGAAAGCAATCAATTGCTAATCATCTGAGAAAGCAATTAGGTATAAGTGGTGTTAAAGCTGGTTTAATTAGAGAAAGTATTGATCCATCATGTTTTAGTAATGCGGAGCTGCTATGTGCTTTAATTAAGTCATTGCCGATTAAGCTATCAGCAATAAGGCCAATAGCAGAGGCAATTAGTACAGCAGGTGGTGTTTCATTTGCAGAGATAGATCAAAATCTAATGTTGATAAATAGGCCGGGTGTGTTTTGTACAGGTGAAATGTTGGATTGGGAGGCGCCAACAGGTGGGTATTTATTAACGGCTTGTTTAGCTCTAGGTCGTGCAGCTGGGCTGGGATTAATTAATAGCTTTGAAGTAAAAGTAGATAATAAGCTTAAATAATAGAATTTAGGCTTTTTTAAGTGATGTATTGATTAAATAAGTAAAGCTTTTAAAGGAGTAACGTATGAAAACGCCAAAAAGTCTAGAAACGCTAGTGCGTGAAGGGCTTGTTGAAAAGGTGATTCGGCCACTGAAAAGTGGTAAAGAGGCTATTGTATATGTAGTGCAATCAGAAGGAGAAATTCGTTGTGCGAAAGTATATAAAGACGTAAATAAGCGAGGGTTTCATAAGCAAGCTTTATATCAAGAAGGCAGGAAAGTGCGGAATAGTCGTCAAGCTAGGGCAATGGAAAAGAATTCAAAGTTTGGTCGAAAGCAACAAGAAGAAGTTTGGCAAAATGCAGAAGTTGAGGCCTTATATAAGTTATCAGAAGCTGGAGTGCGAGTACCGCAGCCATATAATTTTATTGAAGGTGTTTTACTTATGGAGTTGATTGTAGATGATCAAGGTGCTGCAGCGCCAAGGCTTAACGATATAGCATTGAGTCAAGAGTTAGCCATTGAATACCATAGTATCCTTATTAGGGATGTCGTAAAGATGCTTTGTGCGGGCCTTGTTCATGGAGATTTATCAGAGTTCAACATATTAGTAGATGCAAATGGACCCGTTATCATAGACTTGCCACAGGCAGTCGATGCAGCAGCAAATAATAATGCATCTATTATGCTAGAGCGTGATGTAAATAATTTAGCAGATTATTTCGGGCGATATGCACCAGAGATCTTAACAACTAATTATGGCAAAGAAATTTGGCATATCTATGAAAGTGGAAATTTGAAGCCAGACTGCTTGTTAACAGGAAGCTTTAAGCCAAATGTGAAGCATGTTGATGTAAAAAGTGTAATAAGAGAAATTAATGATGCGCGTGAAGACGCTATTAGGCGTAAATATGAGCAAAATGAGATGTAGATTGGAAAAAATTGTGACAGCTATATTACGTTAAAAAAAGCTAGTTGCTTCTAAAGTACTAATATTGAATTAGTTTAAAACTACCCATTCAATATTACTTAAAATTATCGAATAAAAATAATATTTCAATAGGTTTTTGACTTGACAAGGATGATTGAGCTGGTAGACTGATCGCTCACTAAATTGACTTGGTGGCATTGACTTCTTGTTAAACAAGAATAAATGAGAAAATGGAAATATACTATAGAGCCTTAGTCATTAGATTGAGGATTTGTTAATTTTTAGGAGGTAGAAATGGCAGCTACAACTGAATCAGTGAAAACTGATGCTGCGGAAGCACCGCTGTTAAATGTAAGAAATATGGTATTAGGCTCTTTGGTCTATATCTTGTTTTACGGTTGGGTACGTTGGTACGAAGGCGTTTATGGCTGGTCAGCTGGTCTAGATTCATTCGCACCAGAATTCGAAACTTATTGGATGAACTTCCTATATATCGAATTCGTTTTAGAAGTATCTACTGCAGGTATTCTGTGGGGTTACCTTTGGAAATCACGTGATCGTAAAGTTATGTCAATCACTCCAAGAGAAGAGTTGAGAAGACATTTTACACATTGGACTTGGTTAGTAATGTACGCTTGGGCTATTTATTATGGTGCTAGCTACTTCACTGAGCAAGATGGTACTTGGCATCAAACTATCGTTCGTGATACAGACTTTACACCAAGTCACATCATCGAATTCTACTTGAGCTATCCTATCTATATCATCACTGGTGGTGCAGCTTTCTTATATGCTAAAACAAGATTGCCAACCTATCAAAAAGGCTTGTCTCTTCAATACTTAGTATCAGTAGTTGGTCCTTTCATGATCTTGCCAAATGTTGGCTTGAACGAATGGGGTCACACTTTCTGGTTTATGGAAGAGTTGTTTGTTGCTCCTTTACACTACGGTTTCGTATTCTTCGGATGGGCTGCTTTAGGTGTATTAGGTGTTGTAAACATAGAAGTTCAAGCTATTGCTAAACTTCTGAAAAAAGACTTAGCATAATCTAAGTCTTGGTTGTAATTGCTATCTCCTCGCTGTTTCACCCTGTTTCAAGGTGAAACAGCAAAGAGGCATGATAGTCATTAATAAAAATAATTCAAATCCTTTAGGAGGTAAGCTAATGAGCGCATCTCAATCAGCTGTACGTTCACGCGCTGAAGCAGTAAAAGCTTCTCGCACGTTCGATTGGCTAATTTTGTTTACATTGTTCTTCGTTGTACTTGGTGGTTATCACATTCACTATATGTTAACCGGTGGTGACTGGGATTTCTGGACTGATTGGAAAGATAGACGTCTATGGGTAACTGTAGCTCCAATCGTTTCTATCACTTTCCCAGCTGCTGTTCAAGCTGTATTGTGGTGGAGATACCGTTTACCTTTCGGTGCGGTAGTTTGTATTTTAGGTCTTCTTTTAGGTGAGTGGATCAACAGATACTTAAATTTCTGGGGTTGGACTTATTTCCCAGTGAATTTCGTATTTCCATCTAACTTAATGCCAGGCGCTATTGTTCTTGATGTTGTGTTGATGTTGTCAGGTAGTATGACTGTAACTGCTGTTATCGGTGGATTAGCTTATGGCTTATTGTTCTACCCAGGTAACTGGCCTGTTATTGCTCCATTACACGTGCCAGTAGAATATAATGGCATGATGATGACTTTAGCTGATTTACAAGGTTACCACTATGTTAGAACTGGTACTCCTGAATATATCAGAATGGTAGAAAAAGGTACATTAAGAACATTCGGTAAAGACGTTGCTCCAGTATCAGCGTTCTTCTCTGGTTTCGTGAGTATCTTAATATACTTCTTGTGGCATTTCTTCGGCAAATGGTTCGGAAGCACCGCTTTCGTAGAAGCTGCATAAGATTGTTACATCGAAAATAAAAGACTGATGATAATTATTTATCGTTAGATACTCTAAGAACAATAGATTCTCTATTATAGAGGAGGATATATGAAAATATTAAAAGACAAGGTTGCTAAATTATCCTTTGTCGCACTGCTGATTACTATGACAGCAGCGATGTTTTACACACCAACTGCATCTGCTCATGGTGAAAAGTCGCAAGCGGCATTCATGCGTATGCGTACTATTCACTGGTTTGACCTAAACTGGTCAAAAGAAGAAGTTCCAGTTAATGATACAATGACAATTTCAGGTAAATTCTTCGTATTTACTGGATGGCCTGAAACTGTTGATAAACCCGAAATCTCTTTCTTGAACATCGGTATTCCTGGTCCTGTATTTATTCGTGCAGGATCTTGGATCGGTGGTCAATTAGTTCCACGTTCAGTTTCTTTAGAACTTGGTGAGACTTATGAGTTTAAAGTATTGTTGAAAGCTCGTCGTCCAGGTGACTGGCACGTTCACACTATGTTGAACGTAAAAGGCGGTGGTCCAATCATTGGTCCAGGTAAATGGGTAACTGTTACTGGTTCTATGTCTTCATTTGTTAACCCAATCACTACTTTGACTGGCGAAACTGTTGACTTAGAAAACTATAACTTAAGCAACACTTATTTCTGGCATGCTTTTTGGTATGGTTTTGGTATCCTTTGGGTAGCATACTGGGCACGTAAACCAATGTTCGTTCCACGTTTGATTGCTGTTGACGCTGGCAAAGCTGATTCATTAATCACTGGTGCTGACCGTAAAGTTGCGTTAGGTTTCGCAGTAGGTGCTATCGCTATCGTTGCCGCTTCTATGGGTAGCACTAACGAGAAGTTCCCTATTACGACTCCTTTACAAGCTGGTTTGTTACGTGGTATTAAATCAATCGAAATGCCTGTACCAACAGTTGCTGTTAAGATTGAAGATGCTACTTACCGTGTACCAGGTCGTGCAATGCAAATGACCATGACTATCACTAACAATGGTGATTCAGCAGTTCGTTTAGGCGAATTCAACACTGCTGGTGTACGTTTTATGGATGCTAATGTTGCTCAAGACGAATCAGGTTATCCTGATGATTTATTGGCTGAAGAAGGTTTGACTGTTAGTGATAACAGCCCACTTGCTCCTGGTCAAAAAAGAACAGTTCAAGTAACTGCGTCTGACGCTGCATGGGAAGTTTACCGTTTAGCTGACTTGATCTATGATCCAGATAGCCGTTTTGCTGGTTTGTTATTCTTCTGGGATGCAGCTGGTAACCGTCAATTGGTAACTATCGATGCTCCATTAATTCCAACTTTCATCTAATGAAGTAATTAACAAGCTAGTCAATAGTTTGTTAAGGAATTGAAAACCCCCGCTGCCTTTTGGTAGTGGGGGTTTTTTTTTGGAAAGAAAATAGTAATAAATATAATAAGAATATAAAGATTTCTAAAAAAATAAGGTATAAATAAATTAATAAGTTGAATTCGCGAGTTAATTTTTGAAACATTATCTTAATAATGAATTGAACATATTTGAAAAGTTGGAATAAAAGTCTTGAATTATTGATAATTAAATTTGAAAATGAAAATGAATAAAAGTTACTTTGAATGATGTAAATTTAGATTGTTTAATTTTAAAAATTATTTATGTTCACAGGTTTGTAACATTTTCTTTTAATTTTAATTTTTGTGTTAAAATTCTGCGCGTTAACTAGGATATTAGCCGAGTAGTCATTCATTGATAAGTCTGTTTTTATGGTTAGTTATAATTTAATTTAAATATCAATATAAGGTTTATTAAATAATGCGTTCAATAAATAAAGTATTAACAACAGTTCTAATGGCGGCTTCAGTAGCGGCCTTATCTACAAATGCAATGGCTGAGCCTAAAGGTGAAGCTGCGGTAAAAGAAGCGATTGAAAACACTCTTTCTGGTATTGCTGCAGCACAAGCGGAAATCAAAGCTGGTGACTTACCGGGTGCCTCTAAAACAATTTTAGAAGCTTCTCAAGCTTCAAAAGAATTTCGTTTTGAAATTACAGAGCGTCAACGTCAAAAAGCGACAGATATACTTAAAGCAGCTCGTAAATCTGTAGAAGCAGGCGATGCAGTTGCTGCAGAAACTGGTTTAGCAACAGCTTTAAAGTCATTTTCAGAAATGAAAGCTACTTACGATAAAACTCATTAATTAATTTATAAAATAACATCAGGCTTCGATATATACTGAGTCTGATGTTGTCTTTATGAATAATAATCCACTCAAATTTTTAATTTTAATAGCTTTGTAGACTAATTACTTACAAAGTATGCTAGAATTAATTCGATAAATAATCTTTTGATTATTTAGTACAATTAAAATAACAACAACTTAAAGGTTAGTTAAATATGAATACCTTGAAAAAAACTTTGCTATCTTTATTAATGGCAACAGCTATGGCAGTAATTTCTACATCAACTTTTGCTGAGTCAGATCCAGGCAGAATTACTTATAAGCCAGCCGAAGCAATCGATATGGTTGCAGCTAAAATCCAAGCTGCAATAGAAGGAATTTCAAAAGGTGCTTCTAATGAAGAAGCAGCAGCTCTTATAAAGCCAGCAATTGATTTGAGCAAAGAAATTAATGCCAATGATAAAGTAGATAATGCACGTGCAAAAGCAAACAGAAAATTAAAATCTGCTATGTCACATGCTAAAGAATCAGCTTTACAAGAAGCTGAACAAGAATTGAAAGATGCTAAGAAAGATTTCGAAGCATTAAAAAGCTTAATTTAATTAAGTTCAATAGCCCTATTGAATAAGTCATAGGGCTATTTTCTAAAGATATTCATCATTTCTCTACGTTTCAATATATAGTTAGTTTATTATTGTTTTCTCAACAAAACGCACACGTTGAGTTATTCCACACACTAAAGTATACGGAATAGTATCTGCGTAATTTGCAATCTCTTCAATAGCTAAACCATTACCCCATAGCGTAACAGGATCACCTGTCATAGATTCAGGTTGGCTATTAAGATCGACTGTAATCATGTCCATAGATACTCTGCCAATCAAAGGAACGCGTAAACCATTAACCAAAACTGGTGTACCTGCTTTTGCGTGACGTGGATAACCATCGCCATAACCAATAGCAACAATGCCTAGTCTTGTTGGTTTTGGGCAGATCCAAGTTCCTGAATAACCAACCTTATCGCCTTTTTCTAAAGACTTGATAGCAATCAGTCGCGAATGTAGGCTCATTACGGGCTTCAAATTAAAGTGTTCACCAGTATTTACAGGAAATGGTGATATGCCATAAAGCATAATGCCAGGACGTATCCAATCAGTTA
Source organism: uncultured Methylococcaceae bacterium (assembly GCA_903934035.1). Taxonomy (GTDB): domain Bacteria; phylum Pseudomonadota; class Gammaproteobacteria; order Methylococcales; family Methylomonadaceae; genus Methylobacter_C. Next base: position 35,377 of record CAIZMK010000056.1, on the reverse strand, counting down.
ATGAGTTAGGCCACGCTAAAATACCAGCAGAATTTGCAATGCTAGAGAGATTTTGTTCATTATTTATTCCTTGTTCAGCTAATATTGATTCAAAAGTATTAGTGAATAGATTAATTTGCTTTACGGTTGTATTGTCATGTTTATCATCAGCATTTGCTAAATGCGTCATTAAAATGATGTCGCCTTGTATTAACTGACAGTCATTTAACCGTTTGTAAGCGTTAACAAATTCAGCAGGTTGGAATCCTAATCGATTCATTCCAGTATCAAGTTTCAACCATATAGTGCAAACATTTATATCCTTTCTTGCTTCGAGCATATCTAACTGTGTGAGGGAGTGAATAACAGTATCGAGTTGATGAGCCAAAAGTGCATCAAGTTCATTGATACAACTGAAACCTTCCAAAACAGTTATTTTGTTTTTTATTCCAGCTTTTCTCAAGCGCACTCCTTCATCTACACGAGCTACAGCAAAAGCATCTGCTGATTCTAATGTAGTAGCGACACGTAGCATTCCATGACCATAAGCGTTTGCTTTAATAACAGGCATGATCTTTGAATTAGGGGCGTATTGTCGAACAATTTGATAATTGTGTTGTAAGGCTTTCAAATTAACGATTGCATACGCTGGAGAGGTCATTCATAGTCTCCAGAGCCATAAGAAGTCCCTGTAAAATTTTCAAAGCGTGTGTATTGTCCCAAAAAGGTCAGTCTAACTGTTCCTAAAGGGCCATTACGTTGTTTGCCAATAATGATTTCAGCTATGCCCTTATCAGGACTGTCTTCGTTATAAACTTCATCACGATAAACAAAAACTATTAAATCAGCATCTTGCTCAATTGCACCTGAGTCTCTTAAATCAGACATCACTGGACGTTTATTAGGACGTTGTTCTAAGTTACGATTGAGCTGTGATAAAGCAACCACAGGCACATTGAGTTCTTTTGCTAGGGCTTTTAGGCCTCTAGAGATATCAGAAATTTGTTGTACTCGATTTTCACCACTAGAAGGAGATTGCATCAATTGCAAATAATCAACAACAATTAAACCTAATTGACCATGTTCACGTGCAAGCCTTCTAGCTCGAGCTCTAACCTCTGTGGGGGTTAATGCAGGGGAATCATCAATGAATAATTGAGTACCAGCTAGTAGATTAATTGCTGAGGTTAATCGTGGCCAATCATCATCATCCAGTTTGCCCGTTCTAACTTTGTGCTGATCGATGCGCCCTAAAGAAGACATCATACGCATTGCTAAAGAATCACCTGGCATTTCCATACTGAATACAGCGACGGGTTTGTTGGCTTTAAGGGCAATATTTTCAGCCATATTCATGGCAATAGTGGTTTTGCCCATAGAGGGTCTTCCAGCAACTATGATTAAGTCAGCAGGTTGAAGGCCGGAAGTTAGTTCATCAAAATCAGTAAATCCAGTGCCCGCTCCAGTGATCGCACCTTCTTGTTCAAATAGAGTTTCAATTTTATCAACAGCATTAGCTAATAGAGATTTGATGGGAATAAAGCCGCCACCCTGCCCCCGTTGGCGTTGTTCAGCAATTTGAAAAACTTGGCGTTCAGCATTTTCTAGTAGTTCAGCAGTATCTCGACCTTCAGTTTGGAACGCAGAATCAGATATTTGAGTGCCAATGTGTATCAGCTGCCTTAGAACAGATCGATCTCTAACAATATTTGCATAAGCAGTTATATTAGCTGCACTTGGTGTGTCTTTGGCCAGCATAATCAAATATGCTAAACCGCCTACATTTTCTAGTTCACCTATAGCCTTTAGTGCGTCGGATAAGGTAATAACATCAAAAGGTATTTGTTTTTCTGCGAGCTCTTCTATTTTTCTGAAAATAAGTTGATGACTACGGCGATAAAAATCAATTTCAACAACTTTGTCAGCGATAGAATCCCAAGTTTGATTATCTAACATAAGTCCACCTAATACCGATTGCTCAGCTTGAATTGAATTAGGTGGAACCTTTAGAGCATCTAGTGAATAGTCGCGATCGAGAGAGTAGTTATCAGGCATGTATAAACGCAAAAAAATAATGATAATAACATGATGGTGTACTAAACCATAAACGTTGCTAATGTTTAGCTAAACTAATATATGGATTATTTAGTGAATTCAATTAGCTTTTTAGAGGATGCAATGTTTAATGGGTAATAACTGATTAAGGTCATGAGCAAGTTCAAGTTCAAGTACATAGGCAAACGGAAAGCGCACTATCATTATATTTAACACCATAGAGACTGGTCGCGACATGTCCCTATATTACGATTGGTTTATAGATTACGATCGACATCGACTTATTCACATTCGACACCTACATAGACATTTCCATTAGGCAAGTAAAGCTAATAGATCCCGAGTATTAACGATAACAGTGTGAGGGGGCACAATGCATAAACCTTATAAGAGATCTTAGCGCGATGGATTTTGATATATGATGGTTTGCAATAGTAAACACGATGTTTATTGTTTAAAAAGAGCGTGTGAAGCGATTACAAACTTGTGAATAAAGCTAAGCTTGTCAGTGTGTAATGCCAAGTGAGGGATTAGATTAAAGATGTCAAAACATTCAAAGCTTAAAGCGAATGCTTACAAATAATCCTAAATATTGATTATAAGAAATAATAAAAAGAAAGAGTCAGCCTGTAAGCCGGGTTTTGTCGAGAACAGTCATTCATCTAGGCTGTAGGTCACCCTAAAGCTCAAGCAATCTACCCAGGAACCGCGCGGGCCACGCGTCTGTCCCTCTATTTGATCTTGCTCCGAGTGGGGTTTACCCTGCCACACCTGTTACCAGTTGCGCGGTGCGCTCTTACCGCACCTTTTCACCCTTACCTATCAATAATAAATTAAAGATAGGCGGTCTATTTTCTGCGGCACTTTCCGTAGGCTTGCGCCTCCCAGGCGTTACCTGGCACTCTGCCCAATGGAGCCCGGACTTTCCTCCATCTTATCCTAATGATAAAACAGCGACTGTCCAGCCAACTCTTTCGACGGCCAGTATACTGGAATAATTGAGTTAATACTAAACAAACAAAGTTTACCCTGTATGATTTAGCAAACAGTTCATCAGATTAAATTTAAACTTTGGCTATTACATTAAAGTCATAGCTTATTTTCTTGGTTCATCGTTAATGCTGCTTGGTACAATATTTTTTTTCTAACGCCAGTCAGTTCGACAGCCATTGCAACAGCGGTCTTAATGGAGACCTCTTTTAATAATACCTGCAGTAATTTTATTTGTTCAATTGTCATTTCACTGTCTTTTTTATCCTCAACAGCACCATCAACGATAACCACAAACTCTCCTTTTCTCATGTTATCATCATGTTCTACCAGTTCCAATGCCTCGGCTAAACTGGTTTTTACAATGGTTTCATGTAATTTTGTTAGCTCTCTGGCAATAACAATTTGACGATCTAAAGGAATAATCTCCGCCATATCTTGCAAGGTAGCTAAAATTCTATGGCAAGATTCATAAAACACCCATGTTTTGGTTAGCAATACACGCTCTTTGAAAAACGATTTTCGTGCTGATGAGGTTCTAGGTAAAAAACCTTCAAATGAAAATTGAGTAACAGGCAAACCGGCTGCTGATAAAGCAGTTATTAAAGCACATGCGCCAGGAATAGGTACGACATCCAAACCAGCATCTTTGACCAACTTAACCAGCGGCATACCTGGGTCACTCAATAAAGGTGTTCCTGCATCTGATACTAAGGCAATAGAAAAACCTGAACGTAATTTATCTAATAATACGTGAGAATATTTTTCTTCATTATGCTGATGTAGTGAAACCAACTTATTGGTTATGCCGTAATGTTGTAGCAACATTATTACATGGCGAGTATCCTCTGCTGCAATCAGATCGACTTGCTTTAAAGTTTCAATGGCTCGATAGCTAATGTCAGCTAAATTACCTATTGGCGTAGCAACCACGTATAATTTGCCAAGCTCATTTGATGATTCAATGTTCTTATTCACATAACTCCTAAAAATAAACAGGGTGAGCTATACAGTTGCACCCAACTGGTCACTACCCAAAGTTCAGGGTATTAAGTTTGCAGTGCAAGTGGCTTTAATCGCCCTCACACTCTATAAAAAAACCTTAAGTTTGGATAGTGCCCCTACTAGGGCTTAATTATATCAGCAACATAGCCGCTCATTACCCTTGAGATACAATAAGGAGTTAGATTATGTTATTTACAGAAATAAAAACCAAAGCTTACCATTTGATCCGAGGTGAAAATGCCGAACAACAAGCGCACGACTATCTACTTAAGCAGGGGCTTAAATCGGTGTGCCGCAACTACCGTTGCAAACAGGGTGAGCTCGATTTAATTATGACAGATCAACATTCATTGGTTATTGTTGAAGTTAAATTCCGTAAATCTGATAAATATGGCAGTGCATTGGAGTGCGTCACACGAACCAAACAATCGCGTATAATAGCGGCAACACATCATTACTTATCAACTAGCCCATTAAACTGTCCAATTCGCTTTGATGTTATTGCTATTTCCGGCGATAGTAAGATAGAGTGGGTACAAAATGCTTTTTAAACAACTTATCGCATCATGAATTTACAAGATAGAATCATTAATCATTTCTCTGATAGCATTCAAACCCAGCAAGAGGCTATGTCTAGCCTTTGTGAGCTCATAGAATATGCATCACAACAACTGGTTTCCGCCCTACTTAATGATAAAAAAATACTCACTTGCGGTAATGGTCGTTCAGCAACTACTGCGCAATTATTTTCTTCTGCTTTGCTCAATCAATTTGAGCGTGATCGACCCTCATTGCCGGTTATCTCACTAAATACCGATGCAGCAGTCATCACCGCCATAGCCAACGATTATCACTTTGATGATGTTTATTCCAAACAACTACGTGCATTAGGACAAAGTGGTGATATTTTATTAACGTTTACTGATGGCAATCATTCCTCGAATATTGCCAAAGCCATTAGTACTGCGCATGATAAAGAATTATTAGTGATTGCTTTGACAGGTAATAATGGTGGCATGATCGCGCCTTTACTTCATGAAACGGATATAGAAATCCGTGTTCCCTCAAGCTCTAACGCCCGCATACAAGAAGTTCATGTGCTGATCACACATTGCTTGTGTGACTTGATTGATCATCAGTTATTCGGCTAACTCTTCAGGTTAAATTATGAAAAAAATTTTTATATTAATGCTACTTTGCCAGAACTTATTATTAGTCGCTTGTACTACCGTAAAGCCCAAAGGACCTGCAATAACCGAGCAATTGTTATCAGAAGAGCGTCGCTCGCGAGAAGTCATATTATCTGATCGAATGATTGAAGCGGAAGCTTATTCAGAGCTCAATTCAGAGCGTCATGTCAGAGAACAGTGCCACGTTAATATTAATGCCTTTAATGGCACTGTTTTGGTGACTGGTCAAGCGCCGAGTGAAGAGCTTAGTAAAAATATCATCACTATTGTTCAAGCTATCGCCAATGTAAAGCTCGTGCATAATAATTTGACTATCGATTACCCCGCTGATGTTGCTGCGCGAAGAAACGATTTATTAATCACTGACGGTGTAAAGACAGCGCTGAATCAAATACGCTCTATTCCTGATTTTTACCCTTCTATGATTAAAGTCGCAACAGACAATGGTGTCGTTTATCTAATGGGGTTAGTGCATAGAGAAGAAGGTAATATTGCTATTAAAATTACTCAGCTACAGCCGGGTGTAAAGGAAATAGTTACAGTATTTGAATATATGGATTAAGAATTAAAGGCTTTAGGTGATTCCTAGAGTCAAAAGCAGCTATTTATAGATTTGTAGGGGCGACAGATTCGCCCTGTATCTTTGGTAATTGCATTACTGGGCGAATCTGTCGCCCCTACAAGAACAATTTCAAGAACATTTCTAGGCTTATTCATTCGCTTGAATTTCCTTAGCCTCAAAATAATGCCAACGATTAATAATTTTACAAAATAATTCGGCAGTCATTTCAGCATCGTATAAGGCGGAATGTGCTTTAGAATTATCCCACTCTAAACCCGCCGCTTGAGCAATTTTAGCCAGCACGGTTTGTTGATAGGCTAAACCGCCTAAAGTTGCGGTATCAAAGGTACTAAAAGGGTGAAAAGGGCTGCGTTTGATTTGTGTACGATGAATCGCAGCATTCAAAAAAGATATATCAAAAGCCGGATTATGACCTACCAAAATCGCACGCGAACATTCGTTACGTTTTACCGCTAGCTTAATAGGCTTAAAAAGCAATTCCAAGGCATCTTTTTCTTCAATAGCCATTCTAAAAGGGTGGTGTGGATCTATGCCATTAAATTTAAGTGCCGCAGGGTCTAGTTCAGAGTTTTTAAAAGGCACGACATGAGTTGTATAACGCTCGGTGACTTCTAGCTGATTTTGACTATTAATCTCAACGATAACCGCAGCAATTTCCAATAAGGCATTTTTTTTAGGATTAAAGCCGGCCGTTTCTATGTCGACAATGACGGGCAAATAGCCTCTAAAACGCTGGGCTAAAGGAATTGGGGGGGTGTTCATTATTAGGGAGTCTATCCAATGCTATCAAAATCAAAAAGTGCATTACTTATCGAGTAACGCTAGTTGTCACTATATTACGCGATAGTGACAGAGAACACACTTGAAAAAATAGTATTAATTGTCACATAAACTCTCGCTGAGTTAATCGACTACCACTATGCCTAGTGTTTGATAACCTCCTAACAGTCTCAGCCCTTGTTAGAGTGTAGGTATCTACGCAAGTTTTATCGTCCCTACGCTCCGTTTGGAAACGATGCGTATAAGTAGATGACGATCGTAATGCAGGGACAGGTCGCGACCTGTCCCTGCGGTGTGATATGTACCAATAATAGGGTTTTACTTGATTAAGTCACTGGTATCGTTGCCACGCAAAAGACATAACAGTGTGCTAATGCGTTCGTAGGGGTATATTGCATACGCCCTTTGCTTAATGAGTGTACCTTGGTATTAAATTAGACGATGATCTTTGTAACCGGCTCACAATAATCGCTGGTACCCGCAGGCGTTACTGCGGCAAAACGAAACTTATAACGCTTCATGATTTCTAAACCATTCATCTCAAAAGTGGCGCGTGTAGTACTGCCGATAGCAATCCAAACCAGCCCCGTTCCTGTTCCGTCATCTATAGCCATTTGCCATAGATAGGCTACAGCTCCCAATAAGGCTTTAGCCACTAATCTAACACCACCTGTATGCTCACCATCAAAGGCTGAGAGCTCTGCTTTAGGTGTTAAGACCGGTTGTTTAGAAATATGAAAACCACTGCTTAATATACTGGTTTCATCGCCTGCGGCTGTGCGTTCTACATAATGAGCTAAGTTTCTATAAAGCGTGTCTGCACGATCTGCTGCATCATGCATTGCTGACACAGCGGTTACCCCGCCATGCTTTGCTGCCAGTATTGCAGCTTCTAAGGCATCGACTGCTGCTTTTGCATCGGCAAAGGTAATGTCAGGTGTGGGATAAAGCGGATTGCCGTATAACTGGTCATTAACATGGCGAAAGAAAGTCACTTTTCCTGACATAGGATACTGAGCAAAATCGAAAACGGGTTTGGATCTTTTCATAGTGATACCTGTTATGTTGATGTGAGTGTTAAAGTGAATATGTCCTGTTTGGCACGTTTTACTGCTAGTTATTTATACTTTAATTTAATGTTCTTTAATGACAGCTGAATGTTCTTTTCAGCGATTTAATGTTCTTTTCAGCAACTCAATGTTCTTTAGGGGCAATTGAATATTCTTTTCAGCAATTCGATGTTTTTTAGGGGCAATTGGAGATTCTTTTCAGCAATTCAATGTTTTTTAGGGTTAATTGAATGTGCTTTTCATCGATTTAATGATCATCAAGGCTAACAGAATGTTCTTTAAATAGATTTCATGTTCTTTAGGGTTAATTAAATGTTCTTTTCAGCAATTCAATGTTCTTTAGGGCCAGTTTAATATTCTTCTCATTGATTTAATGTTCTTTTGGCTCGGTTGAATATTCTTCTCGTCGATTTGACATTCTATCGACAAATGCAATGAAAAATCGCTGAGCTAGGTGCATAAATTTGTTAACTAGAACATCAAACTCAGTTGCTATGAGTAATAAAGCTCAGAAAAGACCAAACAGCTAAGGAGCTGGTAGGAAATCTAGGTGTGCTAACTGGTATTGTAGAAGGGAGAGTAAGTCTAGCAATAATGCTAGGTTTTTCTAAGTATTGCATAGAATAAAAAAGTAAACAAACTATTTCTACTATACGGTTAATAAAGTAAATTAATTTGGTAAAGGTAAAGTATAAATATGTAAGTTATTTATTACAAAGGATTTATATTTTTTTTGCTTCGTAGCTGAAGTTATTAGTAAGTAATTAGCAATACTTTAGCTTAATAAGAAATTAAAACTAGCGACTTGTTTTAATTGTTAGCTAGCAATTAAAAACGAGGCAGTGTGAATAATGTTATTAGTTGTAGCCATGTAAGTCGGGTTAGTGATAGTTTAACCCGACAATTTTGCTAACCCAACCCATCAATAATCATGATATTGATTATAGCCATTACAATTTGGTAAAACATAGGCTTGTAAGCACGCAAGTGATTGGCAATACTTAAGCATTCATCGATACATAAAATAAATATTCTAGATAAAAAATGGGGGTACGGTGAGAGCGTTTGCAATAATCAAAGGGCTTCGAAAGGTAGGGTTACGCTAGCGAGACTGTGAAAGTATTATGAATTTAGCTTCCCCCTTTGTAAAAGGTGGATCGAGGGGGATTTTATTGAGCCATAGGTTATTGATATTTAATAATAATTTTTTAATGGATCAAATCTCCCCTGACCCCTCTTTGCTAAAGAGGGGAATAAAAAGAATACTTTCACAGTCTCTAGCGCTAACCCGACCTACTTGGCTTTTACAATATTGTGATTAGTTACAGTGTCATCACTATGGGTGTTGCTAAGGTCTTATCAAGCAAAGGTAAGGAAGATATGGCTTCACGCAACTTAGTTTCCCAATTGCGTCTTAGGTGCAGTAGATAGTCGTTATCATCATCAAAGCAGTAGTATTCATCGAGACTAAAGCTATCTTTATGATATATGAGTAACTCTACTGGCGCACCCACACTGGCGTTACTACGTATGGTAGAGTCCATAGATACTAAGCAGCAACGTGCGGCTTCATCAATTGGGGTATTGAGTTTTAGGAAGCGATCGAGTATGGGTTTGCCATATTTGCTTTCGCCAATTTGTAAAAAAGGTGTGTTAGCTGAGCTGGTTATGCTATTGCCTTCAGCATAAATCATGTAAGCGGCATGTGGTTCTGTGCCGATTTGACCTGCTAGAATAAAACTGGCGGAGGCATTAAATGCAGATTGTCCTTTACCACCGGTGTGTTGTTTTTGTTTGTCGACACTGACATGGCCTAAATATTCGGCGGCTTCAAATAAGCTTTCTACATTATTTAAGTTAATCGTGGCATTTTTGAGTTTGTCTCGGTGTAATTGCTCCAAAACGGCCTGTGTCGTTGCTAGATTACCTGCGCAGAGTAAGACTATTTTACGATCACTATGAGTTTCAAAGGCGTGCATTTTACCGTGGGTGCTGACATTATCAATACCGGCATTGGTACGTGAGTCAGAAACTAGAATGAGTCCTTCATTAATAGACGCTGCAATACAATAAGTCATGATGAGTGGGGATGCTATAAAGTGTTAATGGGGTAATTATCCAGTAAATCAACGCGTACGTCCATGTTACTTAGCAGACAACCTGAGCCAAATTGATGAAATATAGAGACATCTGCTGCATCACGGCCATAAGCAATAATAACTCTGCCGCCACACAGGTCGAATTGTGTAGGGTCAAAAATATACCAGCGCCCGCCAATATAGGCTTCAAACCAAGCGTGTAAATCCATAGGTTGCAGTTTATATAAGTAACCAACCACTAATCTTGCCGGTATGCTAATACTGCGACAGAGTGCTATGGCTACATGAGCTAAGTCTCTGCATACCCCATGACCTATATGATGAATTTCTGAGGCGGATAATGGAAATTCACTACAGCCGGGCACATACTGTATGTTTTGCCTAACCCAGTCGGAAATAGCATGGACTTGATCATAGCCCGGACAAGCATTGGCAGTTATCGTTCTGGCAAGATCACCAAAACGATCCGATTCGCAATAGCGACTAGGTAATAAAAAAGGTAGTACTTTATCAGGCAGTTGTTGGATTTCTACAAAGTAAGCATTAGGCGCTATATCAATATAATTATTAACGATGACGTCAGATGAGCTATAAATAAATAAATCACCGGTGGGCGCTAACAAGCGCTGACAAGAATTGCCAAAACTGTCAGTACTTTCTAAGGTAGTCAATAAAGGTTTGATACTAAAAACTTCACGATTAATCCATTGCTGACTGCCTCGATAAGGACGCAGTATAAAAATTAATACGCTAGGTTCCAGTATTTGAAAACGAAGTTGACAACTGACTCTTAATTTCATCGGTAGCTATGTTTAATGTTTGTTAAGTGCTAGGCAACGGTTTTTAAACACCGATACTCGCAATTTCATGGTAAGCATGGTTTAGCCACATTTTCATGCGTTGTCTTTCTAGCAAACCTAAAGGATGAAGGCTCTCGGTATCTTTGTTTTTGGCGGCCCAAAAGCTATAGCTGTTGCTGTCAACTTTGGTCATGACAGGGCTATGTAAACGTTTTAAGGTCATGACTTTGGCATCAAAAGCTAATGCCCTGTCTTTAACGCCAGAATGTTCTAGGATATTAAATTGCTCGTCGCGGACTTGATTTTGTACTAGTACATAATTAAGGTGTGTGCCGAATTGAGTGAGTAATTTATCTAATAAATCTACACAATCTTTGCCTGAATCCATGACATTCCAATAGCAGATGTTAATGCCCAGTTCTTCGGCTAATTCTAATACGCCTGATTCATTTAACCAACGCGCTAAGGGTTGGTGGGTTTGTGCGGCAAGATCAACTAATATACGTTGCTCAGGTTGTGCATTGGCTGTTTCGATAATGGCATCTAGGCTTTCATAGTCATCGATTATGGTCTGTGCAGCGTAGTCGCTATAAAAACGCAATAATGATCCATGTGATTTATCGGTATCAAAACCAATAAAAGGCAGGTTATGGTCAATCATGTATTGCGCTAATAAACGTGCGACCACTGATTTACCAACACCGCCTTTTTCTCCGCCTACAAAATGGATAGTACTCATAAGTTCTCCGTAAAAATAAAATTGAATAGATTGTATTTAGTCAAACCTTTGTAGGGGCAACAGATTCGCCCAGTATATTCGTCTATTGAAACGTGGCGAATGAATTCGCCCCTACCGTTTAATTGCGCAGTTTATATCTGCTCATGCCACTTGAACTGCCCGAATGATGCTGTTTTTTATTTGTGTAGATACCTATGCCCACAAAAAATTCTTTCATAGTCTCGATGACTTACTCCAATCTCAATACATCTACTGACACCGATAACGTATGTTGACCACCACCGAATGCAATACCTTTAAGTGGTGTTACATCAGCATAATCGCGCCCCCAAGCTAGAGTGATATGTTGATCTAAGGGCACTGTATTATTAGTAGGGTCAAAATCCAGCCAACCAATGCGTGGACTATAAACAGAAAACCAAGCATGTGAAGCATCTGCGCCTACTAGTCTTTGCTTGCCTGGTTCTGGTAAGGTTTCAACATAGCCACTGACATAGCGTGCGGCAATACCATAAGAGCGTAAGCAAGCAATGGCTAGATGAGCAAAATCTTGACAGACTCCTCGACGAAAATGCAGTACGTCTGAAAGCGGTGTGGCAATGGTGGTAAAGTTTGGATCATAAGTAAAATCTTGGTAGATACGGGTCATTAAGTCATGAACCACTTCTAATAAAGGCCGATTAGGCTGAAACGAACACCGCGCATAATCAGCTAGTTCTGGCGATGTTGTCACCATAGGTGAATCTAATAAGTATTGTTGGGCATCCAATAAGTCGGGTGCATGATCTTGATGTTGTACTTGAATTTGACTTTGGCCTTGTTGACTTTGTGCCTGCGCTTGCATCGGCGGTAGTGCTTCTTGTAACAAATCGCGCACTTGTTCCCAGCTCATAGGATCAAATAAACCCAAGTGCTGTTGTTTTGGGAAAAGGGTGACTTCACTGGTTACCGTTAGCGTTAATTGCGTGTGAGGTTGTTGAATAGCAAAATAGGCGACACGATTGCCAAAAAAATCTATGCGTTCACGAAAATCGGAGGGGGATGGTGTGATGTCAATACGACAGCTGTCGCAATATTGACGCCAGAAATTGCGAGGTTGTAATCGTGCTTCATTCTGGCAAAGCCCCACTGCTTGGCTGTAGTGGTAGGCCGTGATGTGCGTTATTCGGTATTTCACATTTCATCCTCAGAGGTATTCGGAACCATTAATTGAGAGCTTTGAGCATGACTAAAATAGGCCTCTGCAAGCACATCGGCAAAGCGCCATAATAAAGTTGTTGTATTGGCAAGTAGTTCATCTAATGCTGTGTAAATGCCTTCATTCTCATTAAGTTGTGATAATTCAGCGATATTACATAGACGTAAATCCGTGTAGGCTTTGAGCAGTAAGCGACTCTCTTCACTCAACTGACTCTTTCCGGTTGTTCGTGGCAATTCATTAATATGGTTTGATAATTGATGCAGTTGATAAGCGACTGAACGAGGATGAGCTTCATCAAGCAGCAGCAAGGCAATCACCATGGGTAATTGAATGAAGGAGCGATAGCGACGCTGATAAATCGTTAAACTGTCGGTAGTGACTAATACTGCTTCTAATATTTGATTTTGTAAGGCTTCTTCGTTACGTAAAACAACGGTTGAGCGTAGTAAAGCAATTAATGTTAAGGCGCGTTCAAGTCTGCGCCCACTATCAAGCATTAACCAAGCGGCTTCACGGGTCATGCTTTCACTGGTTAAACCACTAAAGGCGACTAAGCCGGTTATTAAATCATTCAGTGTCAGTGGTAATTGTTCGAGGCTAAGATTTTGATTATGAGTAATACGTTGTTGCCAGCGCCGTTGAATATTGTCAACACTGCGCCAAGTATCTTGTGACCATAAGTCACGACTGCTAAAGGCTGCTTGCACAAACGCGGATATACTCGACGACAAAGAGCCTTTGCGATGACTGTCTTTAATTAGGGACAGCAATTCTTCATTGGGTGCTTTTAGGCGTTCATCGCCATCTTTAATAAAGCCTGGGTAAGTCCCTGTTACTAGGGTGATTGCTCTCAAGAATACATTGAGACATTCATTATCAAGAGGATCTCTAAACTCTAATGATTCACGTTGTTTGATGAGTATAGTACGTAATAATCGAGTTGTTGCTTCTATGCGTTCAAGATGCCTGCCTACCCAAAATAAATTATCTGCTGAGCGACTGGTTAATGGCTCGGTGATGGCATCAATTAATTGGTTACGTCGAGGTTGTATCCATAAACTGACTGGCTTATCAGGTTCTGTGGCTAATACCCAAGTATCTTTACTGATGCCGCCTGCTTGATTGGATACGACAAAATTGTCTTTTTGGCGAGCAACCCGTGTCAGGCCGCCAGGCATTACGACATAATCATTGTTACTAGCAACAACAAAATTGCGTAAGACGGAGTTTCTGGGTTCAATTTGAAGATCGATAAAGGCGGGTAGGGTGGAGAAACTAGCCTGTTCTTGGCCGATAAAGCTATAGGGTTTAGCGATAATTTGGCGACGCAACTGTTCTTTTTCTTCATGGCTTAATAAGCCACCAAATACCGCATGATTACCTAGGCTACGATTGATAGGTTTAATGACTAAATTATCTATATTTTGTAGAACAAAATCACGTTCGCGGCGTTGCCCACACCACCAAGTTGCTACTGAGGATAACTTTAGATCTTCATCTAAAAAATAACGTGATAAGCGAGGTAAAAAGGCTAAGAGACCGGGGTTTTCTAAAATACTACTACCCAAAGGATTTGCGATGGCAACATTACCGCGTCTTACCGCTTCCAATAAACCCGCTACACCGAGTTGTGAGCTACTGCGCAATTCGAGTGGATCGCAAAATGAATCATCTACTCTACGTAAAATAACATCGACTATTTGTAGTCCGGCCAATGATTTTAGCCAGACCTTGCCATCACGTACCGTTAAATCGCCGCCTTGAACCAAAGTAAAGCCTAATTGAGCGGCAAGGTAGGCGTGTTCAAAATAAGTTTCGTTGAGTGGTCCTGGCGTGAGTATAACGATGCGAGGGTCTTCTTTGCCATGAGGCGCAATTTCAACCAAGCCCCTACGAAATGATTTAAAAAAGCCCGATAAACGTAGGACATGAGTTTCACGAAAAATGTCAGGAAATACGCGCCGCATAACAGTACGATTTTCTAAGGCATAACCAGAGCCAGAAGGTGCTTGAGTACGATCATCTAAAACCCACATACGCCCATTAGGGCCGCGAGCAAGATTGGCTGAATAGAGAGTTAATAGTCGTTTTTGATGTTGAAGTGTACCCACACAAGGATGCAAAAAGCCTTCATGGCCAAATATAAGCTCAGCTGGTAATAAGCCTTTCTTTAATAGCGTTTGTTTGCCGTAAATATCTTTAAGAATTAAGTCCAGAAGCTCGGCGCGCTGCTTTAGCCCAGCTTCGATAACGGTCCATTCGTCACTGTTAATTACTAAAGGAACAGGATCCAGTTTCCAAGGCCGAGTTAGATTTTGGTCATCACCATAAACGTTGTAGGTAACGCCATTTTCACGCAATAAGCGTTGAGCTTCTCTGCGCCGCATTTCCAGTTGTTCAGTGCCCATGGTGTCAAATGCTGTCATAAGACGCTGCCAATAAGGCAGCGCTTTATTCTCAGCAGCATACATATCATCATGGTTGCCCAATTGCGTTGCGTAATATTGTCTACCTAGTTGATGATCTGGGAATGGGATGTTATTAGGCACTCGTTGTTCTCATTATCAGTAATGTGGGTCAAGTAAATGCTTTGTGGCTTTTTTACGTAGGTCGGGTTAGCGATAGCTAACCCGACCTACGCAACTGTGAAAGTAGTTTTCTTATTCCCCTCTTTAGCAAAGAGGGGTTAGGGGAGATTTGATCTATTAAAAATGATCATTAAATGTCAGTAATCTATAAAACAAAAAACCCCCAAGATCCCCCTTTTACAAAGCATAGGTATCTACACAAGTTTCTTATCAGCGTGGAAACGATAAAAAACACCGTAGGGGCGTATTGCATACGCCCATTAATTGAAAGTCCCATTTTATAGGGCTTATTTTATAAGGGCGTATGCAATACGCCCCTACGATCTTCACCACAATGTTATCGTTCTTGCGTGGGAAGGCTAACCATTATTTGTGTAGATACCTATGTTTACAAAGGGGGAAGCTAAAATCATAATACTTTCACAGTTTCGATAGCGTAACCCGACCAACGTAACTTGACTTTGAGTAGTTGGACTTATACGCGTTCTTTAATATCTTGATAATGACGTAATGTTTCACCGACATAAATCTGGCGTGGTCGGTAAATAGTCACTTGTTCACCATGAATCATTTCTCGCCAATGGGCTAACCAGCCTGGCATTCGGCCAATAGCAAATAATACTGTAAACATATTGGTGGGGATGCCCGCTGCACGCAGTATTAATCCAGAGTAGAAGTCTACGTTGGGATATAGCTTGCGAGATATGAAATAATCATCTTTGAGGGCAATTTCTTCGAGACGCCTTGCAATATCTAGCAGCGGATCATTAATGCCTGGTTTATTAAGTAATTTATCGCAATGCTCTTTTAAGACTTGTGCGCGAGGATCAAAGTTTTTGTAGACGCGATGGCCAAAGCCCATCAATCTACGTCCAGAGTTTTTATCTTTAGCTTGATTAATAAACTCAGTACCATCACCACCTTCAGCATGGATTTGTTCCAGCATTTTGATCACTTCTTGATTGGCACCGCCATGACGTGGTCCCCAAAGTGCAGCGATACCGGCAGTAATAACAGCATAGACGTTGGCCATACTAGACCCCGCTGTACGTACGGATGACGTACTGCAGTTTTGTTCGTGATCGGCATGGAGTATCAACAACATATCAATCGCTCGGACAATATCAGGGTCGAGTTGATAATCACGTACTGGCGAGGAAAACATCATGTTTAAGAAGTTGCCAGTGTATTTATATTTAATTGAAGGGTAGACCAAAGGTTCACCGATCGATTTCTTGTAAGAAAAAGCAGCAATCGTGCGCACTTGAGAGACTAAGTTAGCAACAATTTGAACTTCGGTTTCGGCATCTAGTCGGTCGGGCAAAGGATAAAAAGTAGACAGTGACGCAACCATGGTCGCAAGTATACCCATAGGGTGAGAGCCGCGAGGGAAGCCATTAAAAAAATGATGTACATCCTCATGAATAATCGAGGATTCATTGAGACGAGTAGAAAATTTCAGTAATTGTTCGCTGTTGGGTAATTCGCCATAGAGTAATAAATAGGAAACTTCAACAAATCGAGAGTGTGCTGCCAATTCTTCTATAGGATAGCCTCGATAACGAAGTATGCCTTTTTCACCATCAATATAAGTGATAGCACTTTCACAGGCCCCTGTGTTGCCATAACCATCATCTAATGTTACATAGCCGGTTTGGCTACGTAGCTTAGTAATATCAATGGCTTTTTCACCTTCAACACCCATGTAAGTAGGTAATGAATAACTTTTGTCGTCCAGTATTAATGTCGCTGGCGTCAGGAGTTTTAATTTATCGGTCATTGTTATAAATCTCCGGAGTTATAAGTTGTATTCTCTTTTAAGTTATGCAGCTTACGCCATGTTTATCAGTCTATTTGATTCATCAGAGCCTATTGTATCGCTCTCAGATGTAAAAAATGCACTAAATCAGTGCTTATTTTAGCGTAGAGATAGGCATAATGTCTCTGTAAGCTCAATTAATTAATGACTGCGATGTCTTAAGTCTAGTGTAAATGGATATTCAGTACTTAACTCTTCAGCGGGTGGCGACATAGCTCTTGGGGCTTCTTTAGTCACACTAAAGGTTGCCAGTAAAGCTTGCTCAGAAGCAGGAATCTCAGTGCTTGCCAATGGAGGCCGAATAATAACGCCAGGTGTATGATTATAATCCCAAAATCGAGTCATACGTCGTGTTTCCGCAGCATAATCATTGACGGGGAAATCGTCATAGCTACGTCCGCCAGGATGAGCTACATAATAAGTGCAGCCACCTACAGAGCGACCATTCCAAGTATCGATAACATCAAATACTAGGGGTACATGAGGAGCGATAGTAGGATGCAATGCAGAAGGCGGCTGCCAAGCACGATATCGAACGCCAGCAACAAACACACCGTGATGTGCCGTTTTGCGCATAGGCAAACGTCTGCCATTACAAGAAATGACATAACGTGCATGATTAAATCCAGTCACTAATACTTGTACTCGCTCTACCGAAGAGTCCACATAGCGAGCGGTGCCGGTACTACTCATTTCTTCACCCAGTACATGCCAGGGTTCAATGGCGAAACGTAATTCCATGTCAATGCCGTCGACTAGGGTATTGCCATAACGAGGAAAGCGGAATTCAAAAAATGGATCTAACCATTCCATATCAAAGCCGAAGCCAGCTCTTTGTAAATCTTGAGTGACTTGTTTCATGTCTTCGCGAACATAATGCGGCAACATAAATTGATCATGTAGCTCTGTTCCCCAGCGAACTAGATCATGTTTATAAGGTTCACGCCAAAACCAAGCAATCAACGAGCGTAATAATACCGTTTGCACTAAAGACATTTGGGCATGAGGAGGCATTTCAAAAGAACGCAGTTCGAGTATGCCTAATCTCCCTGTAGAGCTATCTGGAGAATAAAGCTTATCAATACAAAATTCAGAGCGATGAGTATTGCCAGTAATGTCGGTTAATAAATGTCTTAATAATCTATCGACTAACCAAGGAGCTGGCGTTTCACCTTCAGGCATTTGTTGAAAGGCAATTTCAAGTTCATAGAGCTTTTCATCACGACCTTCATCAACACGCGGCGCTTGGCTGGTGGGGCCTATAAACATACCCGAAAATAAATAAGATAGGCCCGGGTGATGTTGCCAATAAGTAATTAAGCTGCGCAATAAGTCCGGGCGACGTAATAGAGGGCTGTCTGTGGGCATTTCTGCGCCCATAGTGATGTGGTTGCCTCCGCCTGTTCCGGTATGGCGACCATCTTGCATAAACTTTTCGGTACCGAGTCTAGTTTTGTGAGCTAGATCATAAAGTAACGTGGTTTTATCAACTAACTCTTCCCATGTTTTAGACGGATGTATATTCACTTCAATAACGCCTGGATCTGGCGTTACCATTAAGCGTTCGACACGATAATCACGAGGAGGCTCATAACCTTCTATTACCACAGGCATAGCTAGGTTTGCTGCGGTCGCTTCAATCGCTGCAATGAGTTCAAGATAATGTTCTAGTGTTGTTAAGGGTGGCATAAAGATGTGCAATCGACCTTCTCGGGCTTCTACGCACAAGGCGGTATGCGGCACTTCTACTTCTTGCGCGACGGTATCTCCAGTTTCTTGTTCGATAATTTCTGGATGTTCTTTGGTTTTGGTAATCAACTGGCTATAGCGTCTTGTTACTTCACCATAGTAATCTTCTAGCTCAGGTAAATCTTCAAAGAGGCTTTGAGGCTCTGATGAATCGCGTTTATCAGGTGCAACCCAAGGCAGGCTGGCTAAGGGTAAGCGCATACCGATTGGTGAATTGCCGGGGATTAAATATAAAGCACCACGACGGAAATCCCATGGGCCACTTTTCCAACATTGGTTTAGCCAGTTCCATTTAATAGGAAGAACAAAACCGGCAGGTTGATTTAATCCAGCATCTAATAATTTTGTTAAAGTTTTGCGTTCGATGGGATCTTTTAAATTGCATGTTAATGGATCAATGTTTTCGGGCAAAGTGCCTTCTTGCCATAGATAATAAAAACTATCTTCAAAGGTTGCTTTGATATAACGAGTAGGAATATCTAAATGTTGACTGATTTGTTGTATAAATTTTTGTGCGTGTTTGACGGTGTACCCATAATCTTTATTAATGTCAGCAAGCAATTCTGGATTGCGCCAAAGTGCAGTACCGTCTTTACGCCAAAAGATACCATATTGCCAACGAGGTAAGGGTTCGCCAGGATACCATTTGCCTTGGCCATAATGCAGCATCGCACCTTTGGCAAAAGCATCTCGTAAACGTAGTGTTAATTGTTGAGCGAGTTCACGTTTCTTGGCGCCATCGGCTTGGGTATTCCATTGATCACCTTCCATATCATCAACAGAAACAAAGGTCGGTTCACCGCCCATCGTAAGTCGAACATCATCTTCAAGTAAACGTTGGTCTACGAGTTTTCCCAGAGCATCAATGTGATACCACTGTTCATCGGTATAAGGTTTAGTAACTCTAGGGTCTTCATGTAAACGATCGACAGTATTGGAAAATTCAAACTCCACTTTGCATTTATCAGTACCACCCGTTACCGGTGAGGCACTTGCAGGGTCGGGAGTGCAGGCTAAGGGAATATGTCCTTCACCGGTTAATAATCCAGAAGTAGGATCTAAGCCTATCCAGCCTGCTCCAGGGATATAGACTTCTGTCCAAGCATGTAAGTCGGTAAAGTCTTGTTCAGGGCCTGAGGGTCCATCGAGTGATTTTATATCAGAAGTGAGTTGCACCAAATAGCCCGATACAAAACGAGCCGCGAGTCCAAGATGGCGGAGTACTTGTACTAACAGCCAAGCAGAATCTCGGCAAGAACCGGTTAATTTAGATAAGGATTCTTCACAACTTTGTATGCCGACTTCCATTCGAATGTTATAGCCAATAGCGGCAAAAATTTGGCGATTAATATCGACAATAAAGTCATTGATGGAGCGCTTGCTGGTATCTAATTTTTTGATCCATTCCTTTAATAATGGACCATCTTCAGTAATTTCTAAATAAGGTTGTAGTTCTTTAAATGTCTGTTCGTCGTAATTAAAAGGATAGTTTTCGGCATACGCTTCAACAAAAAAGTCGAAAGGGTTAATGACGGTCATGTCAGCGATAACTTCAACTTCAACACTGAGTTTTTGACATTTGTCAGGAAATACCACGCGGGCAACAATATTGCCAAACGGGTCTTGTTGCCAATTAATGAAATGGTTTTTCGGTTCAATACGCAAGGCATAAGCTTTGATTGGGGTGCGACTATGGACAGCCGGACGTAATCTAAAGACATGAGGTGATAATGATACGGGTCTATCAAACCGGTAGATTGTTTTGTGACGTATAGCAACGCGTATGGTCATAATTTTTCTTCCAATGGCCTGATGTTATTCAGCTTTAAATAAAGGATTTATCTAGTATTAAATAGTCGAAGTACAGATGCTTTTAAGGATTAAAAAGTCATCTTACGATTAAGTGGTTAGTTGTCGAATCAATGCTGTTTCTTGACGTGATAAATAAGCCTCACGAATTTCTCGACTTAATAGGGCGGTATTTTTTAAGAAGTCAGTAAGAAATTCATGTAAGCCGTCGCTAAAGGCATCTTGAGTAAGGCCAAAATGCAGGGCGGCGTGTTGTTCACCGGCCAATCGCCTCGCTTCTTTTCCTGAGTGCCCATTAATAGCTATTAAGGCGCTTTCCACTTCATCCATGCAGGCATGTAGAGAGCGAGGCATGTCGTCTCTAAAAATCAGTAGTTCACTGACGCGTTGAGGCGAAATAACATCACGATAAGTTTTTTGGTAAGCTTCAAAAGCACTGACAGACTTAAGTAAAGATCCCCATTGATAATAATCAGCGGCACCGCCGATATGATCAAGGCTGGGTAGTAATATATGATATTTGACATCTAATATGCGTGCAGTATTGTCAGCACGCTCAAGAAATGTGCCTAGTTTGATAAAACTTAGCCCGATATCTTTGATGATAGTACCTAAGGTGACTCCGCGAAATAAATGTGAACGATTCTTCACCCAATCGAAAAAATCACGAAAATTTTCATAGTCCATTTGCTTGGGTAAGCGATTAAGCTCTAGCCAAGTATCATTAATAACTTCCCACATTTCTGTAGTAATAGCGCCGCGTACTGTTCTAGCATTTTCTCGGGCAAGTTTAAGGCAATTATAGATGCTGGTGGGGTTGTCTGGATCTAAAGCCATATAATGACTCACTGCATCAGCTCTTGCTAAGCCATATTTGACTTCGTAACTATCAGCACACCCAGTTATATTGAGGGGTGCGTACCACAAATAGGCTTGAGTACCTTCTATATCAAGTGGTAATAAAGAGGTTCGATGTGCAACATCAAGTACGCGTGCGGTATTTTCTGCGCGTTCGATATGGCGAGCCATCCAAAATAAATTTTCAGCGGTGCGAGATAACATACTAATCCTCCAATACCCAAGTGTCTTTCGTGCCGCCGCCCTGTGAGGAATTAACCACTAATGAGCCTTCTGTAAGTGCCACTCGTGTTAATCCACCTGGTACGATGCGAACGTCTTTGCCAGATAAGACAAAAGGTCTTAAGTCGACATGACGTGGTGCAACGCCTGATTCAACGAGAGTTGGACAGGAAGATAAGGCTAAGGTTGGCTGGGCAATAAATTTAGCGGGCTCTGCCAGAATACGAAGTCTGTAGGCCTCTATTTCAGCTTTAGAGCTGGTTGGTCCTACTAACATACCATAGCCTCCAGAACCTTGTACTTCTTTAACAACCAGTTCTGGTAAGTGTGCGAGTACATAACTTAAGTCTTCAGATTCACTTAAGCGCCAAGTGGGGACATTGGATAATATCGGCGCTTCGCCTAGATAGAAGCGAATCATTTCCGGTACGAATAAATAAGTAGATTTATCGTCAGCAACACCGGTACCTACGCCATTTGCTAAGGCTACATTGCCACTACAGTAAGCTTCCATTAATCCAGGTACGCCGAGTGTTGAGTCTGGACGAAATACACGAGGGTCAATAAAGTCATCATCGACCCGACGGTAAATAACATGGACTTGTTGAGGGCCTTCGGTGGTGTGCATGTAGACTTTTTGTTGATGTACAAACAAGTCCTGACCTTCGACGAGTTCCACGCCCATTTGGCTGGCTAAATAAGCATGTTCAAAATAAGCACTGTTATAAGAGCCCGGTGTCATTACCACAATAACGGGATAAGCAACATTCGGCGGCGCAGCTTCTCGAAGCGTGTTGAGTAGCATTTGTGGATAATGCTCGACTGGCTCAACGGCGTGTTTGACAAATAGTTCCGGAAATAACCGCATCATGGTTTTGCGGTTTTCAAGCATGTACGAAACTCCAGAAGGAGTGCGGAGATTGTCTTCTAAAACATAAAAATCATTTTCAGCAATCCGTACTAAATCAATTCCAGCAATATGGGCATAAACTTGATTAGGTAAATTGACGCCTTTCATCTCAGGTCTATATTGAGCATTGTTCAGTACTTGTTGCTCAGTAATGATGCCGGCTTTGATGATTTCTTGATCATGATAAATATCATGTAAAAAGGCATTAAGTGCTCGCACACGTTGCTTAAGTCCTAGCTCCAAGCGTTGCCATTCTGAGGCACCGAAAATCCTAGGGACTATATCAAATGGAATTAATCGCTCTGCTTCACCTGCATCTTCACCGTAAACGGCAAAAGTAATGCCTAGCCGACGAAATAATAATTCCGCTTCTGCATTCCTGCGCTCTAAAGTGCCATCAGGTAGGTCTTTTAACCAGTTCCCGTAGCGTTCGTAAATGTCCCTAACGGCGCCATTGTCCGCATACATTTCGTTAAAATATTTTTTTAAAGTTTTCGTATCCATGTTTTATCTTATGAAGAAGTCTTTCGTTAAAATATTTTTTGTATTCACACTAGAGTTAAAAGCAATAGCTATGCCATAGTAATTAAAATAGATGTTGATGATTCGAATAGGTGCTTAGTAAATGACAGCAGAATGTTGATTAAACCAGAGCATTAGAGCAAAAGAAAGCCCTAAAAAATATAAGTATTAATACCGATAATCTACTGTAAATAATTGAAAGAGTTATAAACAGCCCATAGTTAAGGTTTTGTGTAGGTCGGGTTAGCGATAGAATGACGAAGTAGACGCATCAATCGATAAAAGACAAATAATGCGTTTCGTTCCTCAGCACCCTATATTTCCATCCAATGTTAAAAGAGATCGCTATGGAGATAATTGTGGCATTGATTTTTTGCACCAACAAAGTGCATAAGCAGCAAATGCCGCACTTATTAGGAGCGCTTTAAATCTAGTCACTCTGTTTTTTTATTTAGGTTTTATCAAGGTATCGATATCGAAAGTTTCATTAGTTGCCAATGATATTTCACGCATGAAACATAATAAACCACAGGTTAATGTCAACATGGCGGTGATAAATAAAATGGCGATGGTCCTTGTTGATTCGATATTAAATTCTACGGCAATAAAAAAGAAGGCGATGGTAAGGCAAACGCATAAAATTGATAGTGTGCATAAGCTAACAGCTCTTCTCATCCAATGTATGCGTTTGGAAATAGTTTTTATTTCATGAAGTGAGCTGGATGAAAGATCATGATATTTCATTTCACTTAATATTCGATAGCGATCAATCGCTCTGCCTAAGCGATTAGTGAGTACGCCAAGAATGGAGCCTATGCCAGTGATTAAAAATACCGGTGTTACGGCATCTCTAATCGCATTGCTGGCAGTGGGTATGTCGGCTATAGATATCATTTTTTAATATAGGTAGTTGGAGGGTTGTTTAAGTTAAAGTTGAGGTATCCTCAAGGCTAAAGGCTCAAGGCTCAAGGCTAACAGAGTTGAGCCTAATATTTTTATGGCTTGATTTGCTATCCTCCTTAAAGTTTACCTGAGTGTTAATTAAAATAATGTATCGCGCCAATTAACGGGGTGCGTGGATTAAGTGAACATTTAACTGACATTTTATTAAGCATAGCTTCAAAGCGACCTTTAGCTTTAAAGGCTTGCATAAAATCACCATTTTGCAGTGCGGGTAAAATTTTAGGAGCTATGCCTCCGCCTATAAAAACGCCACCTGTTGCTAGGGATTTTAAGGCAAGGTTGCCAGCTTCTGCGCCATAAATTTCAATAAATAACTTTAGCACCGCTGTGCAGCAGGGGTCTTTATTCGTAATGCCTAATTCAGAGATCAGGGCATTTCTATCCATGTCTTTGCTAATATTGTCTACTTCAGAACAGGGGGGAGCAATTTTTAGTTCGCACAGAAAATCATAAAGATGACTAAAGCCTATGCCTGACAATATGCGCTCGTAACTGACATGTTCAGGATGCTGTTTACTTAGAAAGTCTAGTAGTTGAATTTGTAAGCTGTTTTGAGCAGCAAAATCAGTATGTCCACCTTCAGTAGCTATGGCATGATGCTGCTGACCGTCCCAATAAAGTAGCGCTTCACCTAAACCAGTGCCTGCTGCAATCACCGCGCAATTGCCGGTTTGAGTTTCTGCATTAGGGTTGAGTTCTAGTAGTTCATGTTCAGGTAAATGCAACATACCCAAGGCCATAGCTTCTAGGTCATTAAGTAATTTAACCTGAGTGATGCCGAGTTTTAGTTTTAAGAGCTCTGCATCTAACAGCCAGGGTAAATTAGTGGTTTGGCAGCGTTGATCAACGACGGGGCCTGCAATACCCAAGCAGGCTGATTTGATAGTAGTTGGGCTGGGTATGAAGTCCGTCAAAATATCATCAAATTCGGCAAACTGCTGACTAGCGTATGACTGTTCTTTTAAGCAACTTAGAACGCCATCTGCATCTTTGCTTAAAAGAGAAAGTACGGTTTTTGTTCCACCTATGTCGCCTGCAAGTATCACGTTAAATTCCTTTAGTTGTTATCGAGTAGATGAATGAGAGCATCCAGTATAGCATTGGCCACTTTATGTGGAGGCAAGCTGTAAAAATATTGCCAAGCCAGTGCTGTCATGGTTTCATAATGTTCAGTTTGGTCTGGATGTTCATTTAGCCAGCTAATTCTTACGGCATGACCAATAATAATATCCGTTAATAAATTATCATCAATGTGTAAGGCGTCATTGGCTCTAAAAATAGACGCCATGGCTTTTAAAGCCTCTACGGTTAATTGACGATAAACAGGTGCTTGTATTTTATTAAGTACGTGATTAACTTGTATTTTAAAGCTTTGCTCACCTTCGGTCATCTGTGACAAAATTGTTTCGCTATCTAAACGATATTTGCTGTTAAGTTTTTCTCCCATCATTAAACCTTTGCAATGATGCAAAATATCCCAGAGACCCGCATAAAATGCACTGTTTTCTCTTCCTACACTACCTTGCTGCTCACGCCATTCATACCAATTGATGGTGTCACCTTGATCTTTAGGATCCATGGCTTTCGAGAAAATTGCTCGGTTAATTTTATGATGACTGCCCTCAAAATGGAGCATTTCTGCTGATTCGAGTTGATCTTCGGTATTGTTAATGTCATCCAACATTTCTTTAAGTTTGTTAGATAATTGATAGGGAGGCATGGCCATGATTTCATTAAAAGCTTCATCTAAGGAGCCACAGCCAGTTTCCCTTTGTTGCCTGACAATAATTAATTGCAAAATATGACCGACGCGTAAAGTATGCATGTCGTCAAATAGTTCGGGGTTAGATTTTATCAACATACCTAAATAAACCACGAGTTCTTGAACAATAATGCGTTCACTGGCATCGCTATTGTAGGTATTGATGATGTGTAATATTTCTGAAGAATCTGCTGGGCGCGTTAAAGTAGCTTTGCCACTGTATGCTCGTCCTAAAGTAAGTGCGTGTTGGCGAACCAGTATTTCGGTTGCTGCCTGCTCTAAATTAATATCATATTTGCCGAGTAAGCTGGCGCAGCGTCTAACAATGCTCCAAACATGTTGATCGCCTGCTCGTTCATAGACTTCTTCTAGTAAATCTCCTACGCTAGCCGTATTGTCATCGCTGCTAAGGGTGGTATTGAAAGCTAAATCATGCCTTAAGCTTAGTAAACTCAGTGCTTCAACTTGTACATAAAGATTGCTATGAGTTTTTAATAGCATGATTAAGGTTTCGTCACTAGCCAGATCCCATTCATTCAATAGCAAAGTATTTAATGGGGCTGAGGGCTCTGTGTTGCTGGGTAATGCATGTAAAAAAGGTCGTTCAGCATCTTCCCAAGAAGCCTCAGAGAATTGAAAGTCATGTAAGTTTTTTATTTTTTCATGGCTAGATGTTTCAGTGAAATCTAATAGTGTTCCTAGTTCAATGGCAAAGCCTTGAGAGACGCCTTGTTGCAGTTCCTTAATAAAGTTGATTAATATGTCGCGATGCTGGTTGTTCAGCATATTTTGTTTGATAGAAATGGCTATGACTGGATTGCCCAATTTATCCCAGTGGCGATAGATGTAGGACATTTCTAAGCGTAAACGCTGAATCAGTAAATGGTTGTCCATCGCCAAATAAAAACCTTTTTGATTAAGGCATTGCGGCAAGAATAATAAAGGCTCACCCGCTAAATTATACATTTTTGAAGTGGCTAATGTTCGCAACTGACGCAGAGGTCTGCCGGTGATGCCTATACGATCATTTCGACCGACATGCGTATAGGCTTCAGCTAATTCGCTTGCGTCTCTAATTTGAATAGGGGCAATTTCAGCGCGGGTTTGTGTGTTAATACCGTGTTCTTTTAAAGTATTTTGGACTATCTCATCTTGAGCCAATAACTGAATTTGTAACTTGACGTGATTAGTTTTTTTAACAACTTTGTGTCGCCCTAAGGGATCAATATCATCACAATCTAGCAAGCCATCTTGGATTAGACAGCCTAATATAAAAAGACTTTGTGCCCACACTAAAGGAATGTTTTCATTAGGCAGACGATCTTGACTATGGGGTTTAGCTTTTTCGGCGGCAATTAAATCGATAGGTACGACATAGAGTTCGGGTAATAAAAGTTGTTCATTTTGCTTAACTAACAAGCTTTCGAGTTTATGGCGATAACTTAAGGCGGCTTCATGGTTGCCTGCGTATAAATTATTCAACAGTAAATACGTGAAAAATAAAGGCCATTCACATTCAATATCCATAAATTGTTTAAGTTCATGAGCGTCATAATGCAAGCGCTGGCTATCTTCTATAACCGTTTGATGACCATCTAATAGAAAACGTTTGCAACCATAACGACCTTCAAGTTTTTCACAAATGAGTGTCTCTGTTTTTGCTCGTAGGTTTTGATTATCAACAGAAAATGCTGGAAAGCCAGTAATGCTGAGTACTGCAGAATCAACAGCTTTAGAAATAGATTCTCTAGGTAAAAGCGCTTCTAAAGTAATTCGTGTTCTAGCGATGTCATCACTGATGACATGAATAATAGAGGCTTGACCGCCGTCTTTGCCAAATAAATTAAAACCAGAAAGTGCCTCTAAGGCGGCTTTTGCCATGCCGATGGAGCTTGCATTGAGTTCGGCAATACCTTGGTTTGTTTTGTGACCTCGCTCCCAGATGCCATAATCGGGTGTGCGATAAGTGCGACTAATATAGTGCACCAAATTTTGCACAAAATTGACTTCATCAATAGTAAAAACGATGCGCAAGCCAGAAGCGGTCATTTGCGCTAGCATTAATAAAAATAAAGACGTGGCATCTAGTTGTAAATGTCCCCATTCGTTATCACCAACGACACAAGCGCCTGATTTAGTATCGTATTTGGCATGTAAAGCATCTAAGGGATTTTGAGATTGTTTGAATTTTTCTACTTTAGGTGCTTGGCGCATCATTGCTGTTAATAAACCACGCATCAGTTTGACTACGCTTTGCTCGAGTACATAAGTGCGATCATGATCCTTTTCAGTGCGCCGGTAAGCCAGTGCTAAGCCCCATGCCGCAAGTATGCTGTAAACATTATCTCTAACCCAGGCATCGGTATAGTTGCCGTGTACTGTGACAGCTGTACTCGCTGGTAATAAGCCAGTAATCCAATCTTGCCGCTTAATAATGATGTCTTGAACTTGTTGGAAATAGATATCCAATTTTTCGTTAGAATTATTCATAGTTAGGGTGTGGTTAATTTCAGTGTATAAATATGGGCATAAAAAATAGTTAGCAGAACTTGTGCCAGTTATTTATAAACGGTAATTATGCGATTTAGTCGCTGTGTGATTGGGCTTTAATTGAATGCTGTTTTCACGAGGGGAGGAGGGGTAAAGATCGATGCGTATCTGGCGACTAAAAGTCGCCCAGATAGCTCTGCTAATGCACTATTATGCTAAAGCTTGATGATTGAAGGTGTTGGTGTAGTGCTAGAAAAAAGCGACGTTATTAGCGTCTACCGTTTTTTCCGGTAGCGGGTTCTTCAAATTTAACTTTTAAAGGTTTTCCGCAATATAAATTGCCGTCTAGTGCTGCGATAGCAGCTCTGGCTTCGTGACCTTCCATGCCGACAAAACCGAAGCCTCTGCATTTGCCACTAAAAATGTCGGCAACAAGTTGGATGGAGCGCACTTTGCCGTATTCTGAAAATAAAGATTGCACACTTTCTTCAGTGGCGTCGCTAGGTAAGTTTCCTACAAAAAGTCGTTTCAAAAGACATGTCCTAAATTCGGGGGGGAGAGGGAGGGAAATGATTAGCCAATGCATATTGGCTATGCCACAACCTTGCCAGTTTTAGGCAAGGTTGTGTGTCAGAGAGTAACGGTTTATGCGGTCGTTACATTTGAAGCTTGTGGGCCTTTAGGGCCTGATTCGACTTCATATTTTACTGCTTGGCCTTCGGCCAAAGTGCGGTAGCCGCCGTCACTAGCAATTGCAGAGAAATGTACGAATACATCTGCTGTGCCATCACTAGGAGAAATAAAACCGAAACCTTTAGATTCGTTAAACCACTTAACTGTACCAGTTGCCATGTAATTGTCTCAATAAATGAATGAAAATATTTTTATTGCAAATCATATCCGGGCACAAAAGCGGGAAAAACGGATGGAATTTCTAAATAAAGTGCTGATTAATTGCAAAACTTATTAGAGTAATGCTAGGTTAATACCTAGCATTACCGACTAACGTACTTATTATAGGGGTTAAAGCTTAGTATAGCCATCTAAACTTTAACAGCAGGAGCGTGTTGATTATTTATTTCCAGATACTAATGATATTGGTGTAGTCATCAGTCCAAGGTTTCATATCAAAGTATAAAGGCATTTTCTGCCAGGTTCCTAGGCGACTTATCGTCAGTGGTGCAAGTGTTTCTGGCTTTTTAGCAATCACTACCCAGTCGGTCGCCACTATTAATTCTGACGCTTGTTGCGGTTTAAATTCTTGTATCAGTGCTGCCAAATGTAAATGTTCGGCATGAATAGAGAGTACTTTCTTTAGCAACAAATGACGGTTAGTAATATGAAAAGCCAGTATGCCATCGGGTTTTAATTTGTCGAAATATAGCTTGAGTGCTTCTTCTGTTAATAAGTGTGTGGGTACAGAATCAGAACTAAAAGCATCCATGATTAACAAATCAAAATGTTGATTGGATTCTTTTTCTAATGACAAGCGTGCATCACCAATACGCAAAGTGCTGTCCTGACTACAACGTTGTAAATAATGGAAATAATCGGGGTTGCTAGCGATGTCGACTACCAGCGGATCGATTTCATAAAGTGTCCAGTTTTGTTGGTCTTTGGCATAGCATGTTAAAGCGCCTGCACCTAAACCAACGACACCTATATTCCAGTGTTGATTAGTCGTATCGAAAGTTTTAAACAACTGCCCCATTGGGCCAGGTCGGCTGTAATAAGTATAGGGTATAGTGGCCGCATCGTCAGTTAGGCGTTCTGCGCCATGTTTAGTGGTGCCATGAAAAAGTTCGTGATACGTTTCAGCTTGCTGTTGTTCATTAGTTAATACGCTTTCACGTACCGCTAACACACCAAAAAAGGTGCGCTCTTGATAAAGAGTATGTGACGATAAGCCATGTAGCCCTAAAGCAAGAAAAATAATGGCGCCCGTTAAAAAAGCGAAAGCGACAGGCTTAGTTCTTAACAAAAATGATAACAAGGTTAGAGCAATTAAACTGATGACGATGATGTCGAAATATTGCAGTAAATCTGTGCAGTTTGCATAAATAATGATGCCAGCTATTATGAGAAACAAAGGCAGGATGATTTGTAGCAACATGCTTTTACTGAATGAAAACACAACGCCAGGGCGAAGTAACAGTGCGGCAACGATCATCAGAGGGTATTCGTAAATGCCATTGAAGATGAAGGGCGCGACAAAAGTATTAAACATGCCGCCCAACATGCCGGCAAAAGACATGATTAAATAAAAACTCGTTAAATGCTGAGTTGAGGGTCTGTTCTTTGCTAACTCTCCATGACAGACCATAACAGCAAATAAAAAAGCCAGTAAATGCAAAATCAGATACGTCCAATAAGGTAAGTCAGCCGGATTAATGAAGGCATAGGCGATGAAAGGAATTAAAACGACAGGCTGACCTTTAACCATCCATGGATGAATTACGTGGTTCCATTTAGAAAATACAATCACAAAAGACAGCAAATATAAGGTTAAGGGAATAATCCATAATAACGGTACTGAGGCAATATCGGTACTAATGAAATTGGTTAAGCCTAGCAATAAGCTAGAGGGTACAAAAGCCAAGGCCATCCAATGAGATTTTTGGCGCAGACTCAGAGTACTTGTTTCTGGTGCATAGTCTTCGATATTGGTCTTAGTTTGCTGGCTTTTCCATAACACGATGGCGCAAGTCATTATCAATGCACAAAGTATTAAATAGCCTAAGCTCCAGCTGGTTTTTTGCAGGCTTAAGCCAATGGCTGGTTCTAATAGAAAGGGATAGCTGAGTAAAGCCAGTAGACTTCCTGCATTGCTAGCCGCATAAAGATAATAAGGATCGTGACTAGTATGATGGCCAATATTGGCAAACCATTTTTGAACCAGTGGAGAAGTGGTTGAAATAACAAAGTAGGGCAGACCGATAGCTAAAAATAAAGTCCAGCATAACCAAAAGGTAGGATTGCTATCAGTAGGTGGCGTTATATTTTCAGGTAAGGCAACCGGCAGAGCTAATAAGCTAATCATTATGATAGCGGCATGAACCATGATTTGGCGGCGTTGATTGGCGCGCGTAGACAAGAAATGCGCATAAAGATAGCCGAGAAATAAAAGGCTTTGATAAAACACCATGCAGGTGTTCCATACTGCCGGTGAGCCGCCCAATAAAGGTAATAGCAACTTACCAAACAAGGGTTGCAAAACAAACATCAATGAGGCACTGATAAATAGAGTGCCTGCAAATAAAATAATTAAGGATAAACGACGGTCGAAATTGGCTACTGAAGGCTGGTTCATTATATTTATTATAGCTCTTTAGATAGGTTGTTTTTAAGGCGCTAATATACTCGAAGCGATTAAGTTTGTGGTTTTTTTAAACAATTGAAAATAACGTAGATTGAGGTGAAGCAACGCGAACCCCAACACTTCGCGAGTTGCGATGCACAAATTATAATAAAGCATTTGCGCTTATTGGTCGCTAGTCGGTAAGATTTATCGCTGAAAACGTATATTAGATACGCAGGAACTGCTTATTGGGTCATAATCGATACTTCTTATTTTAATAAAACAGATATAATCATCTAATAATATCATTATATTATTAAGGGCGAATGCGTTAGCCTCTACCAAAAAAGTAAAACAGAGCTTATTCTGAATCACTTAACAACCCCCATACACTACTAAATTTAGCTATTACAAGGGAACAGCATGTTTAAAATCTTGACTTATAACAACATATCACGGGCAGGACTTGATAGATTTCCTGATGAGCAGTATCAAGTTGGCGCGCAAGTCGATAGTCCTGATGCCGTGATGTTACGATCTTTTAATTTACATGACCAAGCTATTCCAGCGTCTTTAAAGGCAGTGGGTCGTGCTGGTGCTGGGGTTAATAATATTCCAGTGCCTGAATATACTCAACGAGGCATTCCCGTGTTTAATGCGCCTGGCGCTAATTCAAATGCTGTGGCTGAGTTAGTCATTGCCGGCATGTTGTTAGCCGCCAGAAATATCGTACCCGCCTTAAATTTCGTCAGAGATTTAACCGGTAGCGAAGAAAGTCTCAATGAACAAATTGAGAATGAAAAGAAACATTTTGCTGGTTTTGAACTTTCAGGCAAAACTTTAGGTGTCTTGGGTTTAGGCGCTATTGGCGTAAAAGTAGCTAATTCATCGGCGGCTTTAGGCATGAAGATTATCGGTTTTGATCCTTTTATGTCGCTAGAAAATGCATGGAAATTAACGTCTTCAGCAGAGCAAGCGATCAGTATTGATGATCTGACTTCACGTTCAGATTTAATCAGTTTACATATCCCGCTTAATGACAAAACCAAAAATTTGTTTAACGAAGCCCATATACAGCGTATTAAAAAAGGTGCCATCTTACTTAATTTCTCTCGTGCTGGTGTGGTTGACGAATCCGCAGTACTAGCTGCCTTAGATAGCGGCGCCTTATCAGCTTATGTTTGTGACTTTCCAACTGCTGCTTTGATTAATCATCCACGCGCGATTGCATTACCTCATTTAGGTGCCTCAACTGAAGAAGCTGAAGATAACTGTGCGGCTATGGTTGCTGATCAATTGCGTGAATTTTTAGAGCATGGCACGATTCGTAATTCTGTTAATTTCCCAGAAGTCGTTGTAGCGCCCAGCGGAGATGGCTTTCGTTTGAGTATCGCAAATGAAAACAAACCTGGTGTAGTAGGTCATATTTCTTCTATTTTAGGAGCAGCGGGTCTTAATATTCTTGATTTGCTTAATAAGTCACGCGGTGATTATGCCTACACATTAGTAGACATTCATGCCGCAGCCTCAGAAGAAGTTGTAGAACAATTACGTGCTATAGATGGTGTATTGTCGGTACGCGTAATTTAAGTTCATTCGAAAAAAATTATTGTTCCTAAGCAACTGTAGGCCGGAATAAGGCTTTTCGAGCGTAAGCGAGAAAAGCGTTTCCGGCATAGCGACTGCTCATGTGTCGGAAGCGCCAACACGCGCTGCGCTAGCATGGTCTTATTCCGGACTACAAATATTTAACTACCCAAATTAATGGGATTTAGTATGCAGTGGGAGTGGCTTTAGCCACGCACTCGTGGCTAAAGCCACTCCCACAACTTCATTGATTATTAATTAATTAATTAATTAATAGATTTAGGAGACGGTTATGTCACATTGGTATCAAGATAATTCTCACAGCATAGGTAATACGCCTTTGGTGCGACTTAATCGCATCTCCGAAGGGAGTTGTGCGACGATTTTGGCGAAAATTGAAGGACGGAATCCAGCTTATTCCGTTAAATGTCGTATTGGTGCGGCGATGATTTGGGATGCTGAGCAGCGTGGATTATTGGGTCCAGGCAAAGAGTTGGTAGAGCCTACTAGTGGTAATACCGGCATAGCGTTGGCTTTTGTAGCAGCGGCTAGAGGCTTGCCTTTAACCTTAACCATGCCTGAAACCATGAGTTTAGAGCGGCGTAAATTGCTCATCGCTTATGGTGCTAAGTTAGTCTTGACCGAAGGCGCTAAGGGTATGAGCGGCGCTATCGCAAAAGCTGAAGAAATAGCAGCCTCGGATCCAGATCGCTATGTATTGTTGCAGCAGTTTAAAAACCCAGCGAATCCAGCTATACATGAACGTACCACGGGGCCTGAAATTTGGAATGATACCGATGGCGCTATTGATATTTTAGTCTCAGGCGTAGGCACCGGCGGTACCATTACCGGTGTAACTCGTTATATTAAACAAACTCAAGGTAAGGCCATTCTTTCTATTGCCGTAGAACCCAGCGCTAGTCCTGTTTTAACCCAGACTCGTGCCGGTGAGCCATTACAACCGGGTCCTCATAAAATACAAGGTATAGGGGCGGGATTTGTGCCCAGCGTGCTTGATTTAGGGCTGGTTGATGACATCGAACAAGTCAGTAACGAAGAGGCTATCGATTTTGCAAGGCGCTTGGCCAGAGAAGAAGGTATCTTGGCAGGTATTTCTTGTGGTGCGGCAGTGGCTGTTGCGGTACGGGTAGCTAAGCGCCCAGAACATGCAGGTAAAACTATCGTGGTGATATTGCCCGATTCTGGTGAACGTTATTTAAGTTCACCTTTGTTCGAAGGCTTGTTTGATGCCGGTGGTTTGGCTACATGAATAACAGTACTCGACTAAGCAGTCCCTATAATTGGGGTATTGATGAGCTGGTAGCTGAGCTTAGAGATTTGCGTATGCAATCATTAGAAACACGCAATCTGCTCAATAAACCACCTAAACTGCCTTCACGTAAAGAGCTGCATAAAATAGTAGAGGGTTTGGGTGCCGTGTTGTTCCCTAACCGTTTGGGTCGACCTGATTTGAATGACGAAGGCATTGATTATTTTGTCGGTCATACTTTAGAAACTTTATTGCGTGAGTTGCACACGCAAATTCGTAGGGAATTACAATTCATATCAGGCCATCAGGGTATTGATAATGTTGCCCATCAACAAGCCATAGATATTGCTAGAGAATTTGCAGCTCAATTGCCTAAAGTTAGGCAATTGCTGGATACGGATATACAGGCTGCGTTTGAAGGTGATCCCGCTGCACGAAGTCCTGATGAGGTTTTGGTGTGTTATCCAGGTATTACCGCCATTATGCATCATCGCTTAGCGCATATTTTGTATCAATTAGGCGTGCCTTTGGTCGCCCGTATGATTTCAGAATTGGCGCATTCAGCCACTGGCATTGATATACATCCTGGCGCCCAAATCGCCGAGAGTTTCTTTATTGATCATGGTACGGGTGTGGTTATTGGTGAAACCGCCATCATAGGTCGCAATGTTCGAGTTTATCAGGCGGTTACTTTAGGGGCAAAACGCTTTCAAAAAGATGACAATGGCTTGTTGGTTAAAGGTAATGCTAGGCATCCGATTGTTGAAGACAATGTCGTTATTTATGCAGGAGCAACCATTCTTGGGCGTATTACTATCGGCCAAGGCTCAACCATTGGTGGTAATGTTTGGTTAACGCACAGCGTACCGCCTAGTAGTATTATTAGCCAAGCGACAACGCGCAGTGAATTATTTCAAGGTGGCGCGGGTATTTGATTGTAGGCTTTAGAAATTGTAGGCCGGAATAAGACCAGACTAGCGTAGCGAGTGATGACGTTTTCGGCGCTTCGATCGATATGGTTGCCGGAAACGCTTTTCTC